>NZ_CP069533.1:1816874-2119687 GCF_016889765.1 Corynebacterium minutissimum | reverse complement strand
AACGCGGGCACCGAGATCGGCGCTGTTTGCGGGGGCACCCTTCTCCCCCGCAGCACGGAGCACCCTAAGTGCACCGACAAAGCTCAGAGCGAAGAATGCGGTAGCGGCTACGAGCGACCACTGCGCGGCGTTGGCCATGCCTTCGCTTAAGGCCTACACCACTGCCCCAGGCGCACGGTGGTTTGCGTTGCGGAGGCTTGCCCGGAGTCATCGACGGGAGTATCCCGCAGCATCGTGCCAGTCAGCTGCGCGGAGGCGAACCCCAGGCCCAAGCCGTACAGGGTCAGCGGCGCGGCGATGATCCAACCATTCGTATCCGGCCCCATAAGCAGGACGAGGATAAGGACGCCGACGGCTTCCAAGCCGAGCCCAATGAGCACGGTACCAGGCGCCCCGTACCGTGCCGCGACGTGGGGGGCTGCTGCAACGGAGAAGAATGCACCGATTGCCATGGCTGCCAGCACCAGGCCAGACAACATCGTGCAGAGGTCCAACGTATTAATCAGGTACAGCGGCAACACGAAGATGATGGCAAACTCGCCGATTGCTACCGCACCAGCGGTGATATTGCCCCACGAGAACGTGGAATAAGAAAACGATTCAAGATACAACAGCGCCGAGCGGTGACCCCGCTCGCGGTGCTTTTCCGACCTGATTAACAGCGCGAAGCCCACGGCCGAAATCGTGCGCCCTAGCGGAACCGGTGAAATAGCCGCGTTTTCGAACCAGGTCCAGCCAAAGAAGCTGAATGAGGATTGGGGCTCCCACCAGCCTAGGTCGGGCCCTCGATAATCGCGAATACCAGGACACCCATTCCGTCAGTGCACCACCGGCAAGCGGTCCGACCGCTGCCGCACCGGAAATCACCGCGCCCCCACACACCAAAGGCTGCTGCACGGTATTTGCCGCGGAATACGGTTTACCCGTGGTAAGCGTGGAAGGCATGATGAACGCAGCACCGATTGCCTGTACTGCGCGCGCGGAGATCCACGTGGCGGCCGAGGTAGGAAATCCCGCCAATACGCTGCCTGCCACGAATATTGTCAGGCCGGTGAGGAAGGCTCGCTTGCGTCCCCAGGTATCCGCAATCTTGCCCCGTCGCAGAGCAGCTCCGCCAGTAGCACCGCATAGAGGCTGTTGACCCACTGCGCCTGCGGTCAGGTTGAGCTGCAGGTCAGTGATGTTCGAAGGCAATGCCACGCCGACGATAGTGCCATCTAGAACAATGACGCCCAGTCCGACGGAAAGAACCGCCAGGCTTATCCAATCGCGGCGAGTAGGCGCCGTGACGTTTTCTTGAGCGTTCTTGAGCGCTGCGCTCGCTCATAGTTAGGCGTTCACCGAAGCATTGGCGCTGCCTGCATCTGGTTCCTTGATGGCCCGGCCCAAATTCACGAGAAAGACCGTCAGCCCCACCGTGATCAAGATGTGGCTCAAACCTGCAATGCCAGAAATCTCGTTGGATTCCTTGCCCAGCACCGTCAAAATGCCATGTGAAATTTGCATTCCAACGGTAAGCACCACGGGACTCACCCACGCCGTCACCAGCATCGACCCCGAATTCGCCTACTCCGAAACCCAACTTTCTGGTATCTGGCAACAACGGCAAAACGCTTAACACTTAGCCGAGGTCTACAAATAGAGTTGGTTATCATCCTCCAACAGTTGCACCAACCCCCGCCGACTGGCTCACCGACCCCGCCGGCCGACGCACCAGCCACACCCTCAACATCCAAGGACTGAGGTGTCCCAGGTTTTGTTCCGTCCGAGTAGATAGGACAAGACTTGGGTCACTTTAACTCCAGAACCGAGATCCGTTCAGCATAAACGTGTCATTCACGGTAACTAGTGGACGAAAGTTCGCCCGCAGTTTTCACCTACTATTTACAGTAGATGACATCGAGTACTGGCGCTGGGACACGTCAGACTCAGACAGCTTGCGCTTTCTCGTTGATGCGCGCTACACATTCAGCCGGGTTATCCAAGGACACGATAAGCCGATCGAAGTGCTCTTCCTTGAGCTCAATGACAACGGCATTCTCATAGCCGCTGACGTTCCAGAATTGTCGGCCACCATCCGCGTGGAAGGTGCCCGCTAGCTTCTGTCCACTTCGCAGCCCCGGCGCACGGAAACCTTTTGGTTCGTGCTTCATGCCGGGGTCATGAGTAGCGCCGCGCACATGCTCCCACGGAATCGTGATGCTGCCGGTCAGAGACCAAAGCTTGTCTAGCCCGAGAGGTTCGACGATGAGCTCAGCATCTGTCAGAGTGAGTTTGTTGTTCATGATGGTTCTCCTTAATCTTCAGTTCTTTGCGCACGGGCGAGCACATGCTGCCCTAGCGATTCAGGGCCGGTGAAGCACAGTTCATAAGCCCGCTGGGTAAGCTCGCGTAAATCCTTACTGACTGGCGCCACCTCAACCAGTGCCACCACCACGAAATCCTTTGTCGCATCCGATACTCGGCCGCCTTCAGCTTCAGCGCACACCGTTTCAGCTGCTGCACGAAACAGTCCATGCTTCGAGCCATAAAGGTTGTAGAAGCTGGACCGGTTAAGTCCCAGTTGATTCACCACATCATCCACTGAGACTGCAGTGAATCCGTTCGTGCCAAATAGAGTGATCGCGCCGGCAAGAACTTCTCTTTCATTGAATTTACGAGGCCGTCCCATGAGTTTCATACTACTCATTCCAGAATGGTTTGTCCATAACTAGATCGCTGTTGCCCACACAGCGAAGCCGTTGGAACAAAACGATGTTTCTAACAAATAGAGGCCGCCGCTCCGTGCCAACGCAATAGAAAATCCCCCGCCTCAGTATGAGACGGGGGACGGACGTTCGTGGGCGAAACTAGTTCAGGCCCGGAATCTTCGGCAACTTCGGCTGCGGGATGTTGAGGCCGAAGAGTCGGTTGATGGTCGGGATAAGGGCGTAGGCAGCGCCGCCGACGGCTGCGATGACGGCGACGATAGGGAGGATAATCTTCGCGCCACGGCTGGAGCCGGCGAAGAAGGCCTGGCCAATGTCACCAGCGGATGGCTCCTTCGTGTTGGTCGGCTTAGCGGGCGTGCTCGGCTCGGTGGTGGTCGTCTCAGCCGGGGAGGTGGTCGCGGAGGAGGACGGTTCCTCATCCTTCACAGCCGGGCGGGCGGTGAGCCACTCGTCGGAGTCCAGAACACCCTGGGTCAGGCGGGTCTCACCAATCCAGCCATACCACGGGTCCTGCGGCTTGCGGTTATCAAAACCAGCGCCCATGACCCACTGCAGGTCGCGCGGGAGCAAGCCCTCAGCGCCCTTGGCGTTGCGCAGGATGGGTGCGCCGTTGATGAACATTTCCACGGTGTCGGAATCCGGCTTGTTGACTACGGCGATGTGCATCCACTCATCGGTGGGCACCTCGTGGGACCACACGGTCGAGCCTTCGCCTTCCTTCGGCTCCGCCCACCAGCGCAGCTCACGCAGGTTGGAGATGCCGAACATGACGGTGGGATCGGTGTCGTCGGAGCCGTCGACAAGCTCAGCGATGCTGGAGTCACGGGAAAGCGCGCTTCCCCAGCCGTGCTCAGAGCCGTTGAAATCCTTCGGGATCTTCACGAAGGACTCGAAGGTGTAGCCCGCGGAGGTATCGACCTTGTTGATCTCAGCGCCTTCCTTGGACCGGAACTCCGCCATCGCGGCCTTGCCAGCTGGGTCGGACCAGTAGAGGGAACCAGAGTCGGAGGACAGTGGGTGGTGGTCCTTGGTGTAGGTGATGCGCTCACCCGTGTTGGAAGGACCACCCTCGCGAACGAGGTCACCAGCACCGTCGGCTCCGAAGGCATCCGGAATGATGGCGCCTTCGGTGGCCACGTCGCCGTCGCTAAGCTGCTTGCCGTCCTTGTTCTTGGTCTGGCCCGGACGCCAGTGGAAGACGGTGTTGTCGGACTTTACGAAGTCGTTCGGGCCCTCCGGAAGCTGGTCTTCCGGAATGGTGTACGGGGTGTAGCCTTCCTCAACGATGTCGCGGGCCTTCTTGCCCAAATCGGCGTCGTTCTCATCGCCGATGGTCCACTCCGGAGCGAAGTCGGCGAAGCGCTCCTTGAAGTTGAGCGGCACGTGGTAGCTATCACCCTTGCCGTCGAGGATGAGCTTGTCGAACTGCGTGAGCTCCTTAGCCGGCTTCTGTGCTACCCACGGGGACAGGGCGGTCATCTCCAGTTCGTTGCCGGAAAGATCGAACTCAAGCACACCGAGCAGGCCGTTGCCGCCCTGGTAAGCCATCTGGTAGTCCTGCAGGATGCCTACGACATCGTGTCCAGCATCGTTCTTGTCCACGCGGTAGCCCGCGCCGTGGTGGTGGCCGCCCATGGTGAGGAAGATCTGGTCATTCTTCTTGATGAACTTGTCCCACAGACCCTGGCCGTAGTCATCGGAATAGAAGACTTCACCAGCACCATCGATGTTGAGAACCTCGTGGCTGGTGAGGATGACCGGCAGGTCTGGGTGCGCATCGAGAACGCCCTGGGCCCACTCGAGCGCTTCGTCATCCGCGCGCCAGGCCAGCGCCAAGACCAGGTACTTCTGGCCTTCAGCCTCAAAAATGTGGTACTCGGAGTCGTTGTTAACTGCGGTGTGGCGCTCCTGGAAGGTATCCGGGTTGGCGGCCTTGGCACGCTCGGCGCTGAAGTAGTGGTTGTAGGGGTGCGCCGAGGCATCCTCAATCATGTCGTGGTTGCCCGGCAGGATGGAGTAGTTCAGGTCGGAATCATCGAGGACCTTCATGGCCTTGTCAGCGACCTTCCACTCGCCGTCGACGTCCGGCTGGTCCACTACGTCACCAAGGTGGGTAGCGAAGTCCATGTTGAGGGCCTTCTGGTTCTTCACCAGCCATTCGGTCTGCGCGGCGTAGGGCTCGCTGCCGTAGCGCGCCTGGGCCAGGTTGCCGGTCTCCGGGGTGGAGTAACGGGAGTAAAACTGGGTATCCGGCAGCACGCCGATGGTGAAGCGCGAGCCCATGCCCTCCTTTGGTTCATCAGCAGAAGCAGGAGCAACCAAGAAGGTTCCGGCCACCGAAACGGTGAGCACAGTGCCGAGAAAGCGGCGAGTAGTCATAGTTCTTCCTATACGAGTGAGGGGGTGGATTTACTGAATTGAAAGAGACGAAGAACAGGATATGTTGCGAAGTTTGCACCCATGTGGCCGCAATATTAATTTCTTTTTAAATTGTGAACGGCCACTAGGATGGCGGGCATGAGCGAAGTCACCAAAAAATACGGAGTCGATGTCACCCGCGTAGATACGGGCCATTACCGCGCAACCAATGCTGACGGGGCGAGCCTCGAGTTTGGAACCGGCGAGGGCCTTTTGAGTCCGGTGGAGTTACTCCTGGCCGCAGTAGCGGGCTGCTCGGCGGTCGACGTCGACGTGGTCACCTCCCGGCGCGCAGAACCAGAGCTTTTCAACGTCCACGTGGACGGCACCCGCATCAACGAAGACGGTGCCTCACGGCTGAGCGACATCAACGTGGAGTTCTCCCTCCGCTTCCCTGACACCGATGCCGGCCGCCAAGCACAGTCCATGATTGAGCGCCTAGTCCGCATTTCTCACGAGAAGGACTGCACCGTCTCCCGCACGGTGGAGAACCCCACCACCGTCACCTTCCGTACGAGGGAAGCTTAAGCCCAGCTCCTCGTAGTCATCAAGCAGCCGCGCAATGTCAGCATCACTCCAAGCGTGGCGCATCACAAAGGCCATATTCCCCCTTACGCGTGGTGCATTTTTAAACCAATGTGACTACAGTGATTGCAGATACTACTTTCACCATCAACTGTAGTGACGCGCGACAACCTTCTACACCAGTCGCCGCCGTCATCCGCAATCCCCCTTGAGGAGAAAACCGTGTCCCTGTCCCGTCGTTCCCTATTCAAGGCCAGCGCCATTGCGCTAGCCGCTGGTGCCGTTGGCAGCCAGGCCCCCGCTGCCCTCGCCGTGGGCCCCGCACTGGGCACCATCATTGATTTCTCCGCTGGTGTCCCTTCCGCCAACGCCATCAAAGCAGCCGGACACCTCGGCGCCATTCGCTACGTGTCCCAACGCCGCCCGGACGCACAATGGATGAAGGGCAAACCCGTAACCTTGGCAGAGACCAAGGCCAATGCCGCAGCGGGCCTTAAGACCGCCTCCATCTACCAGTTTGGTCGCGCCGAGACCGCTGACTGGCTCAATGGTGCAGCCGGCGCCGGTGTCCACGCGCCGCAGGCCATCGCTATCCATAAGGCCGCGGGCGGACCGACCGGCCGCCCGATTTACATCGCCATCGATGACAACCCCACCCGCGCACAGTATGAGAAGCAGATTCGCCCCTACCTCAAGGCTTTCTCTGCGGCGCTGACTGCCGCGGGTTACCAGACCGGCGTATATGGCAACTACAACGTCATCGACTGGTGCGTTGCCGATGGCATTGGTGAGTTCTTCTGGATGCACGATTGGGGCTCCGGCGGCAAGATTCACCCGCGCACCACAATCCACCAGAAAGCCAAGACCCAGGCCACTATCGACGGCATCACCTGCGATATCAACACCGTGTATGCCCACGACTGGGGTCAGTGGACACCGGGCGAGGGGGCTGCCTCACGCCCGAAGCTCAAGGACATTCCCGCGGTGCCTAACGACGCCCCACTGCCCAACATTTCCCTTCCTGACCCCACCGGCCGCGGCTCCAGCGTGGGAGGCGATGGCATCACTATCGCTGGTTCCTCGGTGAGCAACGACCAGGTACGCGGCGCCGTAGATCTTCTCAACACCGTGCGCAAGGCAATGGGCTAGCGCTTCCCTACTTCTTGTCTGCTGAAGGCGACGTTGACGTGACTGTCGGCGTCGCCTTTGTCGTTGTCTTTTCCGTTGACTTCAGCTCCGACGTCGTGGTGCTTGACGGTGCGGGCGTCGAGGAGAAGGCCTCCGGATGGGCCAAGGCTTCCTTGTTGAGGTTATTTCCCTTCACTAGGTTCTTACCGGTGATTTCTTTGCGGACGTAGGAGGTCAGCTCGTCGGCAGAACCCTCGATAGAGGCCGCGACAACGAAGTTCTCGCTAAAGGAGACTGAGGAGTGCCGGTCCTTGCTGTCAGACCATCCCCACTTCGTGCCGACGACGTCGCTAAGCACAGCAGTGCCATAATCCTGCTGGTACCCATCGGCAGACACCTCATCGGCGTGGGCCATGGCCACGAGCACTGGGTGGGTCGGGTCATCCTCCATGAGCTGGACAATGAAGCGCACGACGTCATAAGTCGACGTCTTGGAGTGTCCCCAGTCCTTCCCAGCGCTGGTAGAAGTCAGCCCGTACTCCTTGGCAATGGAGTCTATGGACCGAGGGTACTTCTGGAAAAGATCTCCTGCGCTCTTATCAGAGGAGTCAGCGATCATCTCCAGTGCTACGTACTTGTCCTCGAAGGAGCCGTGCTCGATGACGTAGGAGGCGATGTAAAGCTTGATCAAACTCAATGCATAGCGCGGCGTGTGCTCAGTGGGCGAGCCCATATGCATACCGGTTTCGATGCGGTAGTACGTTATCGCCTTCTTATCATCGCCCTTGAGGATCTGCCCCACTTCATCGTCGACTGCCGCCAGCTGTGAAGCTCCCCTCCTGTGAGAGATGGGCGCCGGTGTAGCGGGAGCGGAGCTCGTTGCACGCGAGGAGTCTGAATCCTGTTCATTCTGCGGAGTACAGGCGCTGAGAGCCGATGCGCCAAGTGCGCACGCCAGAAGGGCGGCACCAGCTCGTGCTGATACCGCCCTGTGTAAAGGCTGCGGGTAAAACACGACGTGTGAGTTTACCTGCTGAGCCCTTAAAAGTACTGATCCAGGTGACCTTTAGTGGTCAACCGGAGCCTCAACGCCCACACCAGTGAGGGAGCGAACCTCCATCTCAGCGGAGAGCTCTTCAAGGTTATCCGGCGGAGTCATGATGGAGACGATCCAACCGGCGAAGAAGGCCAGCGGAATGGTCACAAGACCCGGGGAGGACAGCGGGAAGATAGACCAGTCAGCGTTGGGGAACATCGAGGTGGGGGTGCCAGACACTGCCGGGGACAGGAAGATGAGCACCAGGCAGGAGATAACGCCGGTGTACATCGACGCAACAGCACCTGCAGTGTTGAAACGGCGCCAGTACAGGGAGTAGAGGATGGTCGGCAGGTTGGCGGAGGCCGCAACGGCGAAGGCCAGGGACACCAGGAAGGCCACGTTCTGGGTCATGGCGAGGATGCCCAGGATGATGGATGCGATGCCCAGGATAACCACGGTGATCTGGGAGACGCGGACCTGCTCTGCCTCGGTGGACTCACCGTTGCGAATGACCGAGTGGTAGATATCGTGCGCGATGGAGGCCGAGGCGGTAATGGCGAGGCCAGCAACAACCGCCAGAACGGTAGCGAAGGCGACCGCGGAGATAACCGCCATGAAGACGGAGCCACCAATTTCCAGCGCCAGCAGCGGAGCTGCAGAGTTAGCACCACCCGGTGCAGCGAGAATGCGGTCTGGGCCAACCAAGGCCGCAGCGCCGTAGCCCAGAACCAGGGTCATGAGGTAGAAAGCACCGATAATGACGATGGCCCAGGTAACGGAACGGCGGGCCTCAGTTGCGGTCGGCACAGTGTAGAAGCGCATCAGGACGTGCGGCAGACCACCAACACCCAGCACGAGAGCAATACCCAGGGAGATGAAGTCAAGCTTGGTGGTGAGGTTCTTGCCGTACTTCAGGCCCGGCTCCATAATCTGGGAGGCCTCGTAGCCCTTTTCCTGGATGACAGCGGAGCTCGCGTGCATGTCAACGGCCGAGCTAAACAGCGTGTTGAAGCCACCCTTGATCATGACGAAAGTAAGGATGCACATGATGACGACGCCGGTAACTAGGAGCACGGCCTTAATCATCTGCACGTAAGTCGTGCCCTTCATGCCACCGACAAGGACGTAGACGATCATGAGGATGCCTACGATGCCCACGACGACGGCCTGCCACTTGAACTCGTGAATATTGAGCAGCACAGCCACGAGGGAACCTGCACCGGCCATCTGTGCAATGAGGTAAAACAGCGAGACGAACAGCGTCGAAATAGCTGCGGCCACGCGGACCGGACGCTGCTTCAGGCGGAAGGACAGCACGTCTGCCATGGTGAAGCGGCCGACGTTACGCATCGGCTCTGCGACAAGCATGAGAGCAACCAGCCAGGCCACGAAGAAGCCCACCGAGTAAAGGAAGCCGTCGTAACCGTTGAGTGCCACAGCACCGACGATGCCGAGGAAGGATGCTGCGGACAGGTAGTCACCGGAGATAGCCAAGCCATTCTGGCGGCCGGAGAAGCTACCGCCGCCGGTGTAGAAGTCAGAAGCTTCCTTGGTGGACTTTCCGGCACGAAGCACCACGTACATGGTGACAACCAAGAATGCGGCGAAGACGGCGATGTTCAGAATCGGATTGCCGGCGGAGGATTCCGCTGCGGCCAAAGTAAAGGTCTGCATTGTTTAGCCCTCCAATTCCTGGCGAATGGCCGCTGCCTGCGGCTCGATGTTCTTGTTGGCGTAATTAACGTAGATGTACGTGATGACGAAGGTGGTCACAAACTGGGCCAAGCCGAAGACAAGCCCTACGTTCCAGCCGCCACCAATTTCGGTTCCCATGAACTCCGGGGCAAACACGGCCGCCAGCACGTAGAGCACGTACCAGAGGAAGAAGGCCACGGTCATAGGGAAGGTGAATTTGCGGTAGGTGCCGCGCAGCTTGGCAAACTGCGGGCTTTCGCGCATCTCGATGAACTCCTGCGGCGTGGGTTCGCGGCGTGAGTCAAGCGAAGCAGGTGCGTCAGTCATGTCGCTCTCCTTAGTAGGGGTCATTTCTGCACAAACCGATGTGAGAGACGAGAGATAGTGTCCTCAGTCACGTTTTGTCCTGCCTAGTAAGTTACCGAACACGTCATGCAAGGTTGTAAATCCTGCCAAGAAAAGTTGTCCGAGTTTAGTTTCCCTACCCCCAATAGCGTTTCTAACGTGCGGTTTTAGCAAACTTCATAACACCCCCGCGAAGCCTTCGCGCCAAGAAATCTAATTTAGCTAACCGAAAGTTAGCAGAAAATCGGGCGTTTTCTTCGCACTCTGCGAAGGATCTTCCCATCTCCTCCCCCTTCCCCCACCAACGTCCCACTACCCCCGCCTTCAAGACATAGGAAAAGCCCGTCTCCCTTCATTCCACTAAACTTCTCCCCCTCCCCCTCGCAACAACTGCGAGGTGGACTAGGAAAAGTGGAAGTGGTGAAGAAAGACGGGCTACGTCAGCCCCCTACTGCTGACCTACTCGGTGCCCGGGAATTCGCGCGGGTCCTTGAACATGCGGCCAAAGCCTTCCTTGCCATCGAGGGAGTCGATCACCGCGATGTCCTCCTGATCCAGTTCAACCGCGGCGGCAGCGAAGTTCTCTTCGAGGCGCTCGCGGCGGCTGGACTTCGGAATGACAGAGATCCCCTTCTCCATCAGGTATGCCAACACAACTTGGCCGGGTGTAATCTCATGCTTCTCGGCCACGGATACGACCTCAGGGTTGTTGAGGATGACGCCGCGGGCCAGCGGCGACCACGCCTCGGTAACGATGCCCTGGCTGTCATGGAACGCACGCAGCTCCGGCTGAGTGAACCCTGGGTGTAGTTCCACCTGGTTCAGAACGGGAACAATTCCTGTCTTGGCAATGAGCTCTTGGAGAGTTTCCTCATAAAAATTCGCCACGCCAATAGAAGCAATCTGCCCCATGCCTTGGAGGCGCGCAATCTCTTCGAAAGTCTCGACATAGAGCCCGCCTTGCGGCCACGGCCAGTGAATGAGGTATAAGTCAAGGTAGTCCAGCTGCAGCTTGTCCAAGGACTCGCGGAAAGCTTGGTCGACCTTGCCTTTACCGTGGTGGTCGTGCCACACCTTGCTGGTGATGAACAGCTCGTCACGAGTGACATCGCCGGCCTTCATGGCGCTGGCAAGCGCCTGCCCCAACTCCTCTTCGTTCTCGTAAAGGGTTGCGGTATCGAAGTGGCGGTAGCCTAGGTCGATCGCCTCGCGCACGGAGCGGGTGAGATCCTCACCGCGCAACTTGTAGGTTCCGAGACCCAGCAGCGGCATCTCGCGGTCATCATTGAACGTGGTTTGTGGGACACTCATAGCATCCATTGTGCCCCACTCTGCGCTGTCGTGGGGCCGCGATGAGAAATCGGGACACCATATGCCGCGTGCGCGCGCTCAGCTGGAATCCAGTGGCAGAAGCAAATCAAAGACCCCACCTCGTTATCCTCCAATCCTAGATTCCTTAATCCAAGAGTGCGGAGGACAGCGAAGTGGGGCAAGCGCTGCGCCAACGGCCGTTAGGCGCGAATGAGATCAATAACGAAGGTCAGCGTGCGGCCAGACAGCGGGTGCGCGCCACCTGCCGGGCCATAGGCCTTCTCCGGCGGGATGACCAGCTTGCGGCGGCCACCTACCTTCATGCCCGGAATGCCTTCCTGCCAGCCTGCGATAAGGCCGGTCAGCGGGAACTCAATCGACTGACCACGTCCCCAGGAAGAATCGAACTCCTGGTTCGTCTCGTAGTCAACGCCTACGTAGTGGACCTCAACGAAGCCGCCCGGCTGGGCCTCGGCACCATCACCCACCACAATGTCTTCAATGACAAGGTCTTGGGGAGCGGGCTCGGTGGCCGGCTCGATTACGGGCTTGTCCATTGGGGGTTCTCCTCCTTGGATAAATCTTTATTCTTTGGTGGCCACATGCACGTCAGGCCGAGCCACATCGCTCCTAGTATAAGGGGTGACAGGTGGCTCGGCCCTAGAAGTGCAGCGTATGGGGTCCTACACCGCGCACGCGTGGCCTGTAGAAGACCGCCGTTTAGCGCTCGCTACGTGGGGTGACCTTGCGCAGGGTTTCGCCGGTGTAGATCTGGCGCGGGCGGTTGATCTTGGTGTTGAGCTCAAGCTGCTCGCGGTACTGAGCAATCCAGCCCGGCAGACGGCCGATGGCGAAGAGGACGGTGAAGAAGTCCGTCGGGAAGCCCATAGCGCGGTAAATCAAACCGGTGTAGAAGTCGACGTTCGGGTACAGCTTGCGGGAGACGAAGTAGTCGTCATTCAGCGCAATCTCCTCGAGCTTCATAGCCAGATCCAGCATCGGATCGCCGCCGAGGTGCTCAAGAATCTCGTGTGCGGTCTCCTTGACGATGGCCGCGCGCGGGTCGTAGTTCTTGTACACGCGGTGGCCGAAGCCCATGAGGCGGACGCCCTTTTCCTTGTTCTTCACGCGGTTCATGAAGTCGGTAGCGTCACCATCGTGGTTGTTCTGGATATCCTCAAGCATCTCCAGAACCGCCTGGTTAGCGCCGCCATGCAGCGGACCGGACAGGGCGTTGATACCACCGGCGATGGCCACGAACAGGTTGGCCTGTGCGGAACCGATCATGCGGACGGTGGAGGTGGAGCAGTTCTGCTCATGGTCGGCGTGGAGGATAAGGAGCTTGTCCAGAGCCTTGGCCACGACCGGGTCAACCTCGTACTCCTCGGTCGGGTAACCAAACATCATGCGCAGGAAGTTCTCGCGCGCGTTGAGCTTATTATCCGGGTACATGTAAGGCTTACCCTGGGATGCACGGTAAGCATAAGCAGCCAGCATCGGTACCTTAGCCAGCAGGCGAACGGTGGCCTTATCCAACTGCTCCGGATCCAGCGGGTTGAGCTGATCCTGGTAGTAAGCAGAGAGAATGTTAAGGGAGGAGGCCAGAACCGCCATCGGGTGCGCGTTACGCGGGAAGATGTTGAACGCAGCCTTGAAGTCCTCATCCAGCAGGGTGTGGTGACGAATTTCCAGGTTGAACTTGGACAGCTCATCCTCGGTCGGAAGGTGGCCCTTAATAAGCAGGTAAGACACCTCGTTGAAGGAAGCGTTCTCCGCCAAGTCAGCGATGTCATAACCGCGGTGGCGAAGGATGCCTTCCTCACCGTTAATGAACGTAATCTTGGACTCGGTCGAACCGGTAGCTGCATAACCCGGGTCGAAGGTCACCAGTCCAGTCTCGTTGCGGAGCTTGCCAATATCGAAGCCAGAGTCACCTTCGGTGGACTGCTTGATGTCCATCTCGTATTCGCCGCCGGGGTAGTGCAGTACGACCTTGTTCGCGTCAGAAGCCACGAGCTTTCCTTTCTCAATATGTAACGCCGGCTCACGCCGACGCGACCTAATTAAACCTCTTCACACTTTAGCAAAATTTGTGACTCTGCCAACATTGGCAATCCTGGCAAAATATCTAGTGGGCGAATGAAATTGGGCTAGACTGCCCACATGAGCAACACAGAACTCGTCCTGCCAGCAGATCTCCTTCCCCACGACGGACGTTTTGGCTGCGGCCCCTCCAAGGTCCGCCCCGCCCAAATTGAGGCAATTACCGCCGGCGCCGACTCCATTATCGGCACGTCCCACCGCCAGCCGGCAGTCAAGGATCTGGTCGGCTCCATTCGTGAAGGCCTTTGCGATCTTTTCTCCCTGCCGGAAGGCTACGAGATCGTCCTTTCCCTCGGCGGTGCTACGGCATTCTGGGATGCAGCTACCTTCGGACTGATTGAGAACAAGTCCGCACATTTGAGCTTCGGCGAATTCTCCTCAAAGTTTGCCAAAGCCGCCGACAAAGCGCCCTGGCTCGACACTCCTCTCGTTACGGAGGCTGAGGTCGGCACTGCCCCTGACCCCGCGACTGCCGATGCCGACGGCGCGGATGTCATTGCGTGGGCACACAACGAGACGTCGACCGGCGCCATGGTGCCGGTGACCCGTCCCCACCCGGACAATACTGACCAACTCGTCGTTGTCGACGCCACCTCAGGCGCTGGCGGCCTGCCGGTTGATATGGCTGAAGCAGACGTGTACTACTTCTCCCCGCAGAAGTGCTTCGCTTCCGACGGAGGCCTATGGCTCGCGGCAATGTCCCCGGCGGCCATCGAACGCATTGAGAAGATCAACTCTTCAGATCGTTTCATCCCGGCTTTCCTCAACCTACAAACTGCGGTGGATAACTCCCGCAAGAACCAGACCTACAACACCCCGGCGGTGGCGACGCTGCTCATGCTGGACAACCAGGTCCAGTGGATGAACGCCAACGGCGGCCTCGACGGTATGGTGAAGCGCACCACGGACAACTCCACCATCCTCTACACTTGGGCCGAGTCCCGCGCGGAGACCACACCGTTCGTGACGGAGCCGTCCGCTCGTTCGCTCGTGGTCGGCACCATTGACTTCGATGAATCTGTCGATGCCGCTGCCGTAGCCAAGACCCTGCGCGCCAATGGCATTCTCGACGTCGAGCCCTACCGCAAGCTCGGCCGCAACCAGCTCCGGGTGGGCATGTTCCCGGCCATCGATGCCGAGGACATCACGAAGCTCACCAAGTCCATCGACTACGTGCTAGATAACCACTAGCCTTCGCTCACTACCTGTTGCTCCGCACAGCAACTTCTGCTGCAACGAATTGTTGAGACACTCAACATGCCCCGCGCTCTTGCCGGAGTTTGGGGCATGTTCTGGGTAAAGTGGACTTCATCACATGTCCGCTACCAGGCTAAGGAGCGCCACCATGCGCGAGATTTTCCTCGCACCCAGCGACTCAACTGACACCTCGCTCGTCCTCCGAGCAGAGGATGGCGAGGAGTTCTTCCTCGAAGTCACCGACGAGCTTCGTGAGCTGCTCGCGCCTGCCAGTTCCACCAGCGCTGTAGACTCCCCAGACCCCGCAGATGCCCCAGCGGATGGTGCAGCAGTCCAGGACACACAACAGACTGACGCCGGGACTGAGGTAGACGCTGCTGAGACGCAGGAACCCGCACAGGTGCACTCCACTGGCCTTCACACGGTCATGCCCTCTTCGTATAAGTCTCAGGAGGCAGAGGCCTCGTCCGCCTCGTCGCAGCCCATCAGTCTGCGCCCAAACGAGATTCAGGCACGCATTCGCGCGGGTGCCTCCGCTGCCGAGATTGCAGAAGAGCTCGGCGTCCCCGAATCACGTATCGAGCCTTTTGCCCATCCGGTGTTGCTGGAAAGGGCGCGGATTGCGGACGTCGCCAAGCAAGCCCACCCCATCCGCGAGGATGGACCGGCCAAGCTTACCTTGTGGGAAATCCTCGCCACGGCCTTCGCCGCACGCGGGCATTCCCTCTCTGAGTCCACGTGGGATGCGTACCGCCACCAGGGCGAACCCTGGATTCTGCGCATCACGTGGAAGGCCGGGCTGTCCTCTAATGAGGCGGAGTGGACCTTTAAGCAGACCATGACCTCCCCGGCTACCGTGGAGGCGCGCAACTCCGTGGCTGCGGACCTGACCGACCCTGATTTTGTGCAGCCGGTTCGCTCGCTGACCTCAGTAGGACGCGGCGAGCGCTACGACGAAGCCATCGACGGCCGTGAGCAGTTCGGAGAGCGTGAGGATATTGAGTCTGCTCGCGCCGGTGACCCGAGCGTGACGGATTTGTCTGTGTACTCCGGCAGCGCTTCCGATGCCGAGTCCGAGGATCACTATGCGGAGCCCTCGGTGCTCCCGTCGCCGCGTGGTGGCGAGGAACCAGCTGCGGATGCCGAGGATGATGCTTCACGCGGCACGAGCGAGAAGGATGCTCCAGCAGCGGCAGCAGAACCTGACGCCGCGCAGGACAAGGACTCCGCCGTGGACGAGGACTTTCTGCAGAATCCTGACCCGGAGCCAAAACCGACGAAGCGCCGCCGCAAGGCTGTCACCCCGCACTGGGAGGATGTTCTGCTCGGCGTTCGTGCCAACACGAAGCGCCCCCGCGAGTAAATTCAGGTAACACACCGTGGACACCCAAAGCGCCGTTCTCACTCTCTGGTACGTCACTGCGTCCGACCCCGCTGAGGTCCTGCGCAGTGAGCCTAAGGCCGACCGCGGCTTCGGCCGAAAATTTCTAGCACAGCTCAACCCGGCACTGCCCGTCACTCCTATTGGACAATTCCCACTGAACCGCTCCGCCGAGCCCGGCACGAGCGAGTTCTACATCGGCGGCTACCCCGGCGTGACCGTGGTGCAGACCATCATCCGTGATGACCAGCTCACCCTCTCGCAGCTCTCCCGGTCACTGCGCGAGACCGTACCGGCCCACGAAATCTATGCCTTTTCCTCAAACAAGGACACCGGCTACGCAGGATTTGCGCACTGGACGGGCGCGCGCCTGCGCCGCTCCCTATGTGGAACGCGCCTTAACTTGTATGAGGATCACGGCTTGCCGGAAACCTTCGAGGCGCCCTACTGGGCGGGTGAAAAGGATGAGCCGGTCGGCGGCATCGCGCTGCCCTTCGAGCCGCAGAGCATTACCGAAGCCGCCCAAGCCTACTGGCTCGGCATCGAGGTCGGCGCGGATGGCCCCGACGTGGACGTGGTGGGCTATGCCACCGACGGCCGCCCCGAGCCAAAAGTCGATACCCCTCCCCCACGGCGTAGCGTGGCCGAGGTGGCGACGACCTCCGTGGCTAAGCTCGGGCTCCATGACTATGACGACTACGAGGAGCACGACCTCGAGCCGGAATCCACCGGTGAGGAAATCGTGCGCACCGCCAAGCATTTAGGTGGGCTTGTGCGCCGCTACGCAGTCTCGACGTCCCGGGCCCTCTGGGAACGCTGGCGCTCGTAGAAAGCAATCGCCGCGGACGTTGCCACGTTGAGTGAATCCGTCCCCTCCGCCATGGGGATCCGGGCGCGCACGTCGGTGGCCTTCATCGCATGTTCGGTCAAGCCTGGGCCCTCCGCGCCGACAAGGAGTGCTACCTTCTCAGCGCCGTCCAGGGCCTCCGCAATGTGGACGGCGTCCGGGTGCGGCGTCAAGGAGACGAGCCTAAAGCCCTTGTCGCGCAGCTTGTCCAACCCGCGCTGCCAAGTGGTAAAGCCGCCCTCGAAGCGTGCCCAAGGAAGGCGCAGCACGTGCCCCATGGACACGCGCACCGAGCGGCGGTACAACGGGTCAGCAGCGCCGGAGCCGAGCAGAATACCGTCGACCTCCATTCCGGCTGCATTGCGGAACAGGGATCCGATATTTTCGTGGTCACCCACGCCCTCCATGATGGCGAGCGTGCGGGCGCCGTCGATGACCTCATCTACGCTCCACGCTTCAGCGCGGTCAGCGGCAGCCACTAGGCCGCGGTGCATATCGAAGCCGGTGACCTGCCCCAAGGTGTGGCGGGTGACCTGGTAGACAGGGATGTCACCTACATCATGTGATTCCAGGAAAGTATCGAGCTTGGCCTCAAAACCAATGATGCAGCGCACCGGAAAGCGCGAGGCCAGCAGGCGCTCCACGCACAAGGGGCCTTCACCAAAGACGAAACCCTCGCCGGACTTATCCGCATGTTTCAAGTCGCGGATATCGTCGAGGCGAGGGTCTGCAGGGTCATCGATGATAAAACGCATAGGCCCCAGTTTAGCGGTGGGTTCGCGTGAATCGGCCCTTAGGCCAGCGCTGCGGTAATCGGCCCCATGGCGAAGTAGACCACGAAGAGCGCAGCCACCAACCACATGATCCAGTGGACCTTCTTGGCCTTGCCGGCAAAGGTAGCCATGAGCGCATAAGCAATGAAGCCCACGCCGATACCGTTGGCAATGGAATAGGTAAAGGGCATGACCACGATGGTGAGGAAGGCCGGGATGGCCTCCTCCATACGGGTCCAGGCGATGTCCTTCAGCTGCGCGGCCATCATGACACCCACGATCACGAGCACCGGTGCGGCAGCCTCAATCGGCACAATTTCATAGAGCGGGGTGAGGAACATGGCCAGCAGGAAGATCACACCGGTGACGACGTTGGCCAGGCCAGTACGGGCACCATCGCCGATACCAGCAGCGGAATCCGCAAAGACCGTGTTGGAGGACACCGAACCGGCACCACCGGCTACGGCACCCACGCCTTCGACGACCAGCGCGGTCCTCATGTCCGGCAGGTTACCGTTCTCATCGACGAGGTTGGCCTGCTTACCCAGACCGTTCATGGTGCCCATGGCATCGAAGAAGTTGGTGAGCAGCAGGGTGAAGATCAGCAGCACGGTAGAGACCACGCCGAGCTTGGTGAACGCACCAATGGGATCGACCTGGCCCACGATCGACAGATCCGGAATGCCGCCGAGGGAGCTCGGGATTTCCGGCGTAGCCATGCCCCAGCCCTCACTACCCGTGAGAGCCTGGATGATCATGGCGATGATGGTGGTGATAACGATGCCAATGAAAAGGCCACCGCGCACCTGGCGGATGACGAAGAAACCGGAGAGAATCAGGCCCACGATGAAGACGAAGGCCGGCCAGGTGGAAATGGAGCCGTTAACGCCGAGGCCCACCGGAACGGTCGTCATCGCCGCATCCGGAACACGGGTGACAAAGTGGCCGTCCACGAATCCGATGAGCGCGATGAACATGCCGATACCGACACCCATCGCCGCCTTCATGGAGGCAGGGATGGCGTCAAAGACGGCCTGGCGGAAACCGGAGATAGCCAGCAGGACAATGATGATGCCTTCAATAACGACAAGGCCCATGGCCTCACGCCATTCCAGCCCATTGAGGGACACCATGGTCACGGCCACGAAGGTATTCATGCCCAGGCCCGCCGCCATGGCGAACGGGTAGCGCGCAATGACACCGAAGGCAATGGTCATCACACCGGCCACAAGAGCGGTAGCGGCAGCCACCCGGGGGATGCCAAGGGTAGTTCCGGCGGAGTCTTCCGAGGTGCCCAGGATGAGAGGGTTGAGGAGAATGATGTAGGCCATCGCAAAGAACGAGACCACACCGGCACGCACCTCGGTGCCGATAGTGGAGCCACGTTCCGTGACCTTGAAATAGCGATCGATAGCTGCGTTCATCGTGAGAGAGCGCCCCTTCTATCTAGAGAAATGAAGTTTTACCTGCTAAGGGTGCTCCACCCAGGCACTAAAACGCAAAACCCGCCCGCTACATCATCGCTGCGTGCGGGAGGTGACGAGCGCTTTAAAAGATTGGTTTCTCGTCGTCGAAGGGCCTTTCCTGCTCAGATCCCTCTTCACGGATGGTCGTACCCGAATGCGCGCCACATCCATAGGTGGCGTGTACCACTTTGCCGTCCGCAGAGTATTCATTGGCACACACGCCAAAATTGGGCAGAAGCTTCAAAAAGAAAGCGCAGGTTTTGCACTGCAGCTGTGCCTGTGCGGCCATCTCCGAGTTTGGCCCGTACTTCTTGCGCCAGCGTTCCTTAGCCTCCTTGAGACCGGTCTCAGAAAGCTCACCGTCATCGAGGCGGTCGTCGTCAAGCGCGGGCGGCATCAGATCACCGGGGCCAAGGTCACCTGGGCGCAGCCGCTCGGAATAGGGAACCCACTCCGGGGCCTGGAGGGCCTGGCCGCCAGGGACCAGTGCTACCTCGTTGACCGTCGGCGTGTGCGACCCTTCAGCGCAGGCGACAACAGCATGCCACTCCCAGCCGGGGTAGCCAGGAACGTGCGCCTCAAAGCGGTGAGTAGCCACGTTGCGGCCGACTCCGGCGACGCCGCGGTGCTTGCCGACGTCCCCCTCACCCACCTCTTCCACAGCCCGGCGCGCCAGGTCAACTGCGGCGGAATCGAGGAGCGGAGAATGCATCTTTTTCTTGCGAGTCACCCTCTCATTATTCATCACGGCCGTCACCATAGTGCACAATGACAGACATGGCCCTCTTTTCCCGCAACTGCGTACCCCGCCTTGCTGCCGCTGTACTCTCCTCCACGGCCCTTCTCGCACCACTTTCCTCTTGCTCTTCAAGCCCCGAAGGCGACGACACTGCGCCAAGTACGCATGCCATCTCCCAGGATGCTTCCGCGAGCGCGACTAAGGCCGAACGCCTAGGGCTAACCGTCCTCGACACCGTCCCGCTTCTCCCCCACACCTTTACCCAGGGTTTGGAAGTAGACCCTGACGGCAACCTACTCATCGGCACGGGTCTCTACGGCAAATCCAGGCTTCTGCGCGTGCGGCCGGGATCGCTCAACCCGTTGGAAGAGATTGCGCTTAACAACTCCCACTTCGGCGAAGGCATTACCCAAACCGATGCCGGTATTTGGCAGCTGACATGGAAAACCGGCACGGCCATACTGCGCGATTCCACCACGTTTGCTGAGCTCAACCGTGCCGACTATGACGGCGAAGGCTGGGGCCTGTGCAACGCCGGTTCCGAGCTCATCATGTCCGATGGTTCCGCCGAGTTACGCCACCTCCACCCTGAGACCTTCGCGGAACGCGGCCCCCGCACTACGGTCACCCTCGATGGTTCTCCCGTGGACAATCTCAATGAGCTCGAATGCGTTGACGAGCAGGTCTATGCCAATGTGTGGATGAGCGAGGACATCCTGCGCATCGATCCTGAGTCCGGCGAGGTCACCGCGGTAATCGACACCTCAGATCTCAATCACCGTCCCTATGACGACCCCAATGCTGTGCTCAACGGCATTGCCCATATCCCGGGGACCGACGAGTTTTGGATCACCGGCAAGCTCTGGGATGACTTGTACCGAGTGCGCTTCGAGTAGGATTCTCAGCCATGGCAACCGTGAAGCAAACAAGGAAAAAGTCACTGCTGCAGTTTCTGGCGCTCATTATCGCCGTGGCGGTGATCGTCGTGGCGGTAGTGCTATTCCAGAAATGGTGGAATGACCGCCCCGGCCCCGAGCCGCAGGACGTCACCATCACGGCCTCGGTGAGTGATGAGACCGTGGAGGTCTCGCCGTACAGCATCTGCGAGCCCGGAACCGAATGCCAGGAAGGCGAAGTTCCTAACCTCACGGTGGGGCCAGATGACACTCTCAAGCTGGAAATCCCCGAGGCCATTTACAACCACGAGTGGTCCGTACTCTCGATTTACGATGACCCAGCCGCCAATGACAGCACCTCTCACGGCGCCAACGACACCACCTCATTGGAGATCCCTGGCTCCGTCGACCCCATCGAGGCCTCCACGGGCGAGCGCCCACAGCTGATGGTGGTGGAGATTTCCACCCTCATGATTGGCCACGATGCCAACGGCGAGGAAACCCCGATGCACACCGTGTGGTCCCTCTCCACGATGACCGAGGAGGAGCTCAAGGAATCCAAGGCCACCGGTGATGCAGAGACACCCGCAGAAGCTCCTACAGACAAGTAGCCGCGCTGCAGCATTCCCTTCCGAACAAACAAAAGTGCCCTAACTGCCAAAAGTAGTACTGATCATTCAAAAATCAGCCAGACTTTCGTCAGTTAGGGCACTTTTCAAGACTTTAAGCCCTTAGCTATCCAAGTCCTTCGCGATAGCACGCAGAATCTCTGCCACTTGGCGGCCCGTCTTACGCTCTGGGTAGCGGCCCTGGCTTAAGACCGGCTGGACCTGGGTCTCGAGCAACGTCATGACGTCGGAAAGCATGCTCGACAGCTCCTCCGGCTTGCGGGCCGGAGTGCGGCGGCGCGGTGCGTCGAGCACCTTGACGCGCAGGGCCTGCGGGCCGCGGCGACCAGCGGCGAAGTCGAACTCGATGCGCTGGCCTTGGAATAGCTCATCAACGCCCTTTGGCAGCACGTTGCGGCCCACGTAGACGTCTTCATCGCCGGGGTTGCTCACAAAGCCGAACCCCTTGTCGGCGTCATACCACTTCACTTTGCCGATAGGCATGGTTCTTCACTCACTTTCTTTCCGTCTCTCCTCTATAGAAGTTTAAGCGCTGCCGGGGGCACGTAGCCCATGAGCGTTCAACTTCCGGGGTGAGGAGGCGCGGCGAAGCTCGGTTGAGGTTTGTCAGGCCGCGCACAGGAACTGTCCGGTGGAACTAATAAAGAGACTCATTCTAACCCTTAGCGCCCCCACCGAAGAAACCCACGTTAGGTATCGACCCAACCACCACACCCGTTACATGTGTGACATACCTAACATTAAGTGCGCGAGCTGGGGAAACAGGCTTATATCACGGCTCTTGTTACCGTTTTGAGTCATTTAACGTGACTGATTCGTTATAAACCGCTACTGTTTCCCTCAGGCACTTCGGCCGCCGGCCGTGGAAGTCTCGCCCCAGACACAGTCCGGGCTTCCACACAGCGGCCAACGATGATGTGCATGAAAATGAACATCTTTCACATAAACATTTGCCGGACTGGGCATCATCTGGGCGCGAGAAAGCAAGAGACAACCTAGAGAAGGAATACTTTAATGGGACGCCACTCCGCTAAGAACAAGTCCATCGCTACCAAGTTCGCCGCTTCCACCGTTGCAGTGGGCGCCGCCGCAGCCATCATGGCTCCGAACGCTGCCGCTGCCCCGGATTCTGACTGGGACCGCCTCGCACAGTGCGAGTCCGGCGGCAACTGGGCCATCAACACCGGCAACGGCTACCACGGCGGCCTGCAGTTCAACGCTCAGACCTGGCAGGCATACGGCGGCGGCGAGTTCGCTCCGACCGCTAACCTGGCCACCCGCGAGCAGCAGATCGCTGTTGCTGAGCGCACCCTGGCACAGCAGGGCTGGGGCGCATGGCCGGCGTGCTCCGCAAGCCTGGGCCTGAACTCCGCTCCGACCCCGCGCAACGTCAGCGCTGCTCCGGCACCGGCCGCAACCCCGGCTCCGGCTAAGGAAGAGACCGCACCGAAGGCTCCGGCTGACGCACCGGAGGTCGTGAAGGAAGCTGCCGAGGAGCAGCCGACCGACGAGCTGGCCGTTGACGCCCTCTACACCCTGGTTGAGGACACCGCTACCCAGTACGGCCTGACCATCCCGGCATCCTTCACCGAGCAGTACAAGGCTAACCGCCACGACTACGATGCGTTCTACTCCGCAAATCGCCACGTCATCGACCCGCTGGCACAGTTCCTGAGCATCATCGCCGCCGCCCAGGAGTCCTAAAAAGACTTAGCGCTCACAACAGCGCAGACACTGAAGGGGGCCGACCGGACACTATCCGGTCGGCCCCCTTTCGTGTTCCTTTGTCTATTCAGCCACCTCTGCAACCACAGGCTTCGACTTGGAACGGTCAAAGACCAACAGCACCAGTCCGACCACAATCCACAGTGCGAGTACCCACCATGCGCTGCCGCTTCCCTGGCCATCAAAGAAGGACAGTGATCGAACGAGGAAGCCGGTTGCGCCAATCGGCATCCACTGCCCCAGCGTCGACCACCCTGCCGGCAAGAGCCACGGTCCTGTGGCCAGACCGGAGAGAGGGTTAGACAGGAAGATGGTCAGGATCGCTCCGATACCAATACCCGCGGCACCGATGAGGCCTGCAAGCCCTGCGGTAAACAGGGACGTTGCAAGAATACCCGATGCAATGGCCGCCCACTCAGCAACAAAGCTGCCGCCCAGAGTTCCATAAACCGAGTGCAGCATCCACGTGGCGACGAGCGCACCCAGCACTGCAATGCCACACAGGACTCCCAGCTTTGTCCACTTCTTGCCACGGAACCCAAAGGTCGCAATCACAGCGGAAATGACACCACCAAATGCCAACGGCAGTCCAAGCAGCGCAATTCCGCTGGTTTGCGGGTCATCAGTAGTCGTGGGCGCGATATCTTCCTTTTCCACGGACATACCTTGGACCTCAAGCTGGCTCGCAATGCCGTCGATAAGCGCTACATAGGGGGCACCATTTCCGGAGGCCGTAAACGCCTTCGCCCCCTCTGGCGCAAGGACCAATCCTCCCACAGCCTCACGATTGAGAACCGCATCACGTACTTCTTCTTCGCCGTGCTTGACGACGATTTCCGGGGCGTCCTCACCTGCCCCTTCTTCAATTTTCTGCACAATGCTGTCCTGCATGGGTTCCGGCGCAGACAGCGCAATTGGAACGCCTGCGGGCCCCGAAGCGAAGGTTGGCGCTAGGAATGCCCACAGCATAAGACCAATGACAATGGGAATTCCAACGATCGCTGCAATCGACTTCGCAACAGCAGACGGCTTTTTCTTTTCCTGAGGTATCGCGTTTGGCATTCTCCACCCTCCAAAATGGATCACAGTGTTTCACTTACAAAGTGGAGCATAGTGTTCCATTTGCTATGATGCAATTTGTGAGACAAGATGCAACAGAAAACAAGCAAGCCATTGTTGCCGCAATGCGGCAACTGCTCATTAGCGAAGGACCAGGCATGTCCATGCACGCAATCGCCAAGAAGGCCGGCGTGGGCGTCGCCACAGTCTCACGCCACTTCCCCGAACGGATTTCCCTCATTGACGCTGTCAGTAGCGCCGAAGTAGCACGAATCAAGGAAGAAATTGACAGCCACCTACAGAGCTTTGACGAAAACCCAGAGGGCACGTGGCGCGACACCATTCATCGCATCGCCAACCTTAACTTCGCCGCGGTTGTTCAGGCAGCGGCAGCCGAGGTGAATGCGGCCACGTTCTCAGACGAAGACGTGCAGAAGATCGTCACCCATCGCACCACAGAACTTGAGTCGATTTACCAGTCCATTCTCGAGCCCGCTCAACGCGCACAACTCTGCCCCGAGTCGCTCACCCCACTCGAACTCCACATCGGCATCGGCCTCATCACCCGCCCACTGCCCGGCGCGCCGATAGACGCAGGGTACTTTTCGAAGCTCCAGGTCAGCCTTATCGATACGTTGCTCGACGGTTTTAAGGCCCAAGCCCGTGCTGTTTAGGTGCGGCACAATCGCTTTCGCCGCACACTTTCAGTACAAACACGTATAGCCCCACCGAGGAGAACATTCTCGGAGGGGCTTACTAGGCCGCGTAAAGCGCGGCCACATCATATGCCGGGGTGCGTAGCACCCGCGCGCCCGCTTAGCGGTTAATGCGGGTGTACGGATGAACGTAGTTCAGCTTCTCTGCCGGCATCGGCAGAATCAGATCGTCACCAAACGGGCTGGATGCGCCAGCAAACGGTGCGGAGATCTCAGTAATGGCGTGCTCGCGGGGGCTGTTCTTAGGCCAAGCCGGGGAAATGTGGCCCTTGTTCTCGTTCGACATGCCTCTCATTATTCCAAACCCCGCGGCAAAATGTAACTCAACGGGACAACGAGTGCCCCACCCCTCCCCCATAAAGAAATGACTCTCGTTGCAACGCCTTCATCGGCCCCCGAAACCAAGCCCCGACCGTGACACCGTAAGCGTTGAACTGCTTGATCGCTCGAATCAGCCTCCGCCCCACGGCGTTGAGATGCATATATCTACGCCTTGAAACCCATGCGCTGTCGAACAAGCTGGCAGAGCAATGCAAGTACAGCTACGGCCGAGGCGGAACCACACAGAACAGTCGGCGCCGCATGCGCAGCGACTAACAGTGAACCGATGGTCGCCCCCAGCGCCGAGCCCAGGTAGTTGGCCGAAGCATTCGCAGCCACAGCCGTAGCACCATCGGTAGGATTCGCCTGAAGCAGCACATGCTGCTGAGGCGCGAGAGACGCCCAACCACACAACCCCCAAGTGAACAAACTAACCACCAGTATTCCTGGAATCTCACTTTGGGTCATACCGGCCAGCGCACATGCAAGGGCAGCGAGGATGACAGCACTCAAGCGAAGGGGGTCATACCTGTCCACGAGTCTCCCGATTCCTAATGCCCCAACCGCCCCGCCGAGCCCCCACACCCAAATCGCCATGTTCTGGTGCGATGCGAGACTTCCCGCGGAAAGTACGACAGCCAGGTAGGTGTAGAGACCCAGAGAAGCGACGCCTGTCAGTAGAGTCACGGTGACTGTAAGTAGTTTTTTTGGACGCGTTATGGACCGCAGCCGTTCAGCGGGGGCTGAGGCTGGAATTGCTGGCAATTCCCCGCCACGCAGCGCGATGCCTGCCAGCGCTGCACCACCGATGACCACGATCAACAACATCGCGGCGCGCCAGCCGCATCGCTGCGCCAGCGCCAAACCGACAGGGACTCCGAACACGGTACCGACCGCCAATCCGGCAAGCACCAGCGCCACAGCGCGCCCTCGACGTTTCTGCCCCACTAGTTCGGCGGCGACTGCAGACGACAGCGGCGAGTAAACACCTGCTGCTGCGCCAGCCACCACACGAGCGACCAGAAAGAACCCCACTGTCGGCGAAAGCGCCGTAGCCAAGTTCGCCACAGTAAATACCAGCAAGGAAGCGAGAAGGCTGCTCCGTGACTTCTGCCCAGCTCGTCCTGCCAGTAAGGGCCCCACGATCGCGTAGGAGCCCGTGAAAGCCGCAACACCCAGTCCGACCGTGGCTTCCTTAGCATCAAGAGATTCTGCAATGAAAGGCAGGAGACCCGCTACAACGTATGCATCCAGGCCGAGCGCTACGCTACCTAGCACAAATGGCCATAGCCGATGCATCATGGATTATCCACCCCGCAATCTGCGTTGGCGATCGCCGTTGCAAGCACTCCCGGAAATAGCTGGTCCAGGTCTTCTCGCCGCAACCGGATCAAACACGCGCGACCCGCACTCCGAGTCCACGTCACCCCTGCCTCCCGCAACATGCGTGTGTGATACGTCAGCGTCGACCGGGGCAGATCGTCCGCCAGCTCCAGACTGTCATGTTCCTCTCCGTCTGCCAGCCGTCGGATCATTTCCAGCCGCGTCGGGTCACTCAAGGCGGCAAACACCCCAACCAAAGTGATTTCGTCGGTACTCGGATGGCGGTAAACGCGAGGTGACATCAAGCCTCCAGAGATTGTGCAGCAATTCTTGCACAATAACCGTACAAGAATTACTGCACAATCACAATGGCCTGCTAGCGCCTCAATCAACGTCCACATCGGTGCAGTGCTCTCCGGAGCCTCAGACCGGTCCCGTCTTGCCGTTCATCGAAGCACTAAGCTTGGGGTCCATCATGACCTCGCCTAAGAACCGTGCCCGCATCACCGAGAGCTACCGTGAATGGCTCAGCCAGCTGCCCGAGGAGGACCTGCGGGCGCTGTTGGCGCGCCGCAGCGATGTGGTGGCACCGACGCCGGAGAATTTCGATACATTGGCCACCCGTCTAACGCTGCCCATGTACGTGGTGGATGCGCTGTCCGCGAGCAACGCAGAACAGCTCGCGGCCTTGGAGGACATTGCACAACGCGGCGGCGAGGTGGGCATGGTGGAGGACACCAATCCGATTGTCACGCAGCAGCTCAAAGAGCTCGGGCTGGTCTTCGGCAATGCCCCGCAGGTACGCATCGTCACCGCAGTGATGGGCTCACTTCCCACCGGCTGGTCGCTGCTCAACCAAGAAAGCTTCGAGGCAGAGGACATTGAAGCACTCAGCAAGGACGAGCGCCGCGTCCTCGATGCCTTAGCCTCAGGCGATGGCGTGGGATACACCACTGACACTGAGCCGGATATCAACTCTGATGACCCCGCCAAGCGGCTTTTAGCCAAGGGCTTTCTTGAGCGCATCAATGCGCACTCAATGCGCCTTCCGCGCGCGCTTGCCCGTGCACTGGCAGGAGACGCCACCCCGCCCATTCCCACCACGCCCTCCGGCCGCGCGGGCACTCCGGAGTCGAATCCCAAGGCAGATGAGGCCGGGGCAGCCGCGGGCCTGGAGGTCGTGCGCAGTATGGAGCAGCTCATCGAGATTCTCGGAGCACATCCGGTGTCCCTCCTCAAGGACTCCTCCGTAGGCGTGCGCTCGCTTACCCAGCTGGCGAAGGAGCTGGACCTAGATAAAGAGGACGTCGCGCAGCTTATCGGCTTGGGCTATCACACGCGGCTGCTCTACCGCGGCGAGCCAGACGGCCTCGAGGGTCATTTTCTGGCCCCCACCACCGGCTCCCAGGAGTGGCTCGAGGCTGACCTTGGGGAGAAGTGGCGCATTCTGCTGGAGGCCTGGCGCGATTCACCTTGGGCGAGCTGGGAAGGCACCCGCGCGCTGGAGGAGGATACCCAGGTGCGCCGCCTCCGCCATTTCCGAAAGTTCATCCTCGACGTCTATGCGCACTCTGCCGTCGCACTCACCGAGGAGGAATTCTGGGAAGACCTGCGTTTCCGCTCCCCGCTTTTTGCCAGCCATACCCGCAACCGCACCATTGAGAAGCTGCGCGCCGAGGCCGAATGGATTGGTGCGGTCGCTCTGGGCAAGGCTACGCAGGTGCTTCTCGACGCCTCCACCGCCACCCACCTCGTCCCCGATACCGTCTCCGAGTTCATCATCCAGCAAGACCTCACCGTCCTCGTGCCGGGGCCGCTAGAACCCGCCACGCACCGCACGTTGGCCTCGTTGGCGGACCTCGAATCACCAGGTCTGGCCAGCGTGTACCGCATCAGCGAATCCACCATTCGCCGCGGCATGGACCATGGACTTACCGCAGAAGAAATAACGGACTTCCTTAAGAAACATTCGCCTACGGGCGTGCCACAGGCGCTTCAGTTCGCCATCGGGGACGTCGCCAAGCGCCACGGCACACTCCGCAGCGGACCTGCACTGTCCTACTTGCGCAGTGAGGACCCTGCGCTGCTCGAGCTCGCCGTTGCCTCAGTTCCGGGGCTGCGCCTGCTCGCGCCCACCGTGGCGGTCTCGCAGCTGCGCGTCGGTGAGCTGCTGGAGAAGCTCCGCAACAAGGGCCTTTCTCCCTCCCCAGAGGATGAATCCGGCGCCTCGCTTACTGCTGCCCCGGAGCCCTACCTTCTGCCCACGCCGCGCAAGAAGGCACGCGCACATGAACCGTTCTCGGTGGACCAGGCCGTGCAGGCGTTGAAAAAGTCCGCGCAGAGCCCTGCCTCAAAGAACAAGGAAGAACCGGATCCCCTCACACTGGCCCGTGCGGCCGCGCGCTTCCACGCTGATATCGTGATTTCCTATGCCGATAAGAGCGGCAGCATCCGTACCGTCACGGTGAAGCCTCTGTCCGTCGAAGGCGGTTACATCGATGCCCTCGGGGCCGAGGGCAAGCCCGTGCGATTCCCAGTGCACCGCATTTCCACCGTCCGCTTCGCCAGCGACGAATAGCAACAGACCAGAAAGGACTCGTTCCCACACCATGTCCGGACCGCTCATTGTTCAGTCGGATAAGACAGTCCTGCTGGAAGTCGATCACCCACAGGCCAACCAGGCCCGCGCGGCGCTCGCCCCGTTTGCCGAACTCGAGCGCGCACCAGAGCACATCCATACCTACCGGATTACCCCGCTGGCCTTGTGGAATGCGCGCGCGGCCGGCCACGATGCGGAGCAGGTAGTCGATGTCCTGGAGAGTTACTCGCGATTCCCCGTACCGCAGGCGCTGCTTATCGACGTCGCCGAGACCATGTCGCGCTACGGCCGCGTCCGGCTGCTTGCCCACCCGGCCCACGGCCTCATCCTCGAATCAGACGAGCCCGCCATTCTGGAAGAGCTCACGCGCCACAAGAAGGTGGGCGAACTTCTGGGCCAACGCATCGATGACAACTCCATCGCCGTGCCGCCCTCTGCGCGCGGGCGGTTAAAACAAGAGCTTCTCAAAGCCAAGTGGCCGGCGGATGACCGCGCAGGCTACGTCGATGGCGAATCCCATCCCATGAGCCTCAGCACCGACAAGGTTCAGTGGCAACTCCGCGATTATCAGCAGTACGCGGCCGAGTCCTTCTGGGCCGGCGGCTCCGGCATCGTGGTTCTGCCGTGCGGTGCGGGCAAAACCATCGTGGGCGCAGCCGCCATGGCCAAGGCCCAAGCCACCACCCTCATCCTCGTCACCAACACCGTGGCTGGGCGCCAGTGGCGCGATGAGCTACTGAGCCGTACCAGTCTCACCCCGAATGAGATCGGTGAGTATTCCGGCGAGAAGAAAGAAATCAAACCTATTACCATCGCCACCTACCAGGTGGTTACCCGCAAGACCAAAGGCGAATACCGAGCACTCGAGCTCTTCGATTCCCATGACTGGGGCCTCATTATCTACGACGAAGTCCACCTGCTCCCGGCCCCGGTCTTCCGCATGACGTCCGACCTCCAGTCACGCCGCCGCCTAGGTTTGACCGCTACCCTCGTGCGCGAGGACGGCCGCGAAGGTGATGTCTTTTCCCTCATCGGACCCAAACGCTATGACGCGCCGTGGAAGGAATTGGAATCCGCCGGCTTTATCGCCACCGCAGACTGCGTTGAGGTGCGCGTGGACATGACGCAGGAAGAGCGCATGCTCTATGCCACAGCAGAGTCGCGGGATAGGTACAGAATTGCGGCGTCGGCAAGCGCGAAGCTCCACACCGTGGACACACTGCTCAAGAAACATGAAGGCCAACAGGCACTCATCATCGGCGCCTACGTGGACCAGCTCGAGGAACTAGGCCAGCACCTGGACGCACCCGTCATCGATGGCAAGACCTCGACCGCCAAACGTGAAAAACTCTTCCAACAGTTCCGCGAAGGCGAACTCACCACGCTCGTCGTCTCCAAAGTGGCGAACTTTTCCATCGATCTGCCCGAAGCCGCCCTCGCCATCCAGGTCTCCGGTACCTTTGGCTCCCGCCAGGAGGAGGCCCAACGCCTCGGCCGCCTGTTGCGCCCTAAAAAAGACGGCCAGGAAGCGACGTTTTACACACTCGTGGCCCGTGAATCACTCGATGCGGAGTACGCCATGCACCGCCAGCGCTTTTTGGCGGAGCAAGGCTATGCCTATCGGCTGGTGGACGCAGTAGACTTGTGACCTAATGAAGATCTTCAAGTTTGATGTCCACGAGGACTTTGCCAAGCAAAACAACGAGCTCCTGCGTGATTCCTCACGCCTGCGCAATTCCGGTCTCATCATGGGGCTGCTGCTCATCGTCGGCGGCATTGCGCTCTACTTCGGTATCGACGCCACCTGGCGCATCACTGTGGGCCTGGGCATGGTGCTCTTTGGTATTTTCTGCGCCGTTATTGGTGTGCTGGCCTCCCACCAGGTGGGCTCGGCGCAAAAGCTCTACGACTCCTACCCTCTCGCCCCCGCGGTGGTAGCGGAGGTCAATGAGCGCGATATGGTGCTTCTCGCCTTGGTAAACACCAACGTGGACCCCAAGCTCCCACCGCGCTGGGGCGCCTGTCTGCGCACCGTCAGCAACATTCCCGGCATCAAGCGCACGGTTGGCACGAAGGTGCCGGTTGCGGCCGTCTCTGGTCAGCGTAGCTCCAGCGACAAGGAACACTGGCAGCAGATTACTCCGATGCCCATTGCGTGGGGCACCCCGGACGCGGAGACCGTGACGATTGCCCGCAAATCCATTCCGGAGGATCAGTGGCAGCGCCTCGAGCGCGCCCGTAAGCGTCTAACCGATGTGAAAGCTACAAAGTACGATCTTCTGGTGCTCTAAATGACAGTTCACAGGCTGCAAGAATTCGGCGAGACTATCTTCGCCACCATGACCGCACTTGCCGTGGAGAATGACGCGGTGAATTTGGGCCAGGGTTTCCCCGATAGTGATGGCCCGCAGCGCATGCTGGAGATTGCCCAGGAGAACATCGCCCGCGGCAATAATCAGTACGCTCCCCTGCGCGGAGTACCGGAGCTTGTCTCTGCCATCGCGGAGACCTACTCCGTACCTCAGGACCACGTCGTGATCACCGCAGGAGCTACCGAAGCCATCACCGCCACGGTGCTCGGCTTGGTGGAACCGGGCCAAGAGGTCATCGTCCTCGAGCCTTACTACGATGCCTACATCGCCGCCGTTGCGCTTGCCGACGCCACCCGCATCCCCGTCCCCTTGAAAGAATCCGGCAACAGCTGGGACATCGACGTTGCTGCGGTACGCGCCGCGGTGACTGATAAAACTGCCATGGTCATCATCAATACCCCGCACAACCCGACCGGATCGGTCTTTTCCCGCGAAGCACTCACCGAGCTCGCCGAGCTCTGCGTGGAGAAGGACCTCATCGTCTTGGCCGATGAAGTCTACGAAAACCTCACCTTCGGCAACGCCGAGCACGTTAGCATTGCCTCCCTGCCGGGGATGGCCTCTCGCACCGTTACGGTGTCTTCTGCGGCCAAATCCTTCAACTGCACTGGATGGAAGACCGGCTGGGCCATTGCGGAGCCCGCGCTTCTCGACGGCGTCATCAAAGCCAAGCAGTTCACCACCTTCGTCTCCACCACGCCCTTTCAGCCGGCTGTGGCCCATGCTCTACGTTATGAACAAGAGTGGCTGGACGGCATGGTGGATGAGCTTGCAGAGTGCCACAGCATCCTCGTGGAAGGCCTCAAGCAGCTTGGTTTCCACGTACATGACACCGGCGGCACCTACTACGTGGTTGCCGATATTTCCTCCACCGGCATGACCGGCGTGGACTTTTGCATGCAGCTACCAGAAACCAAGGGCGTCGCCGCCATCCCGCTCGCCGCCTTCACCGACAATCCTGAGCCGTGGAAGAACAAAGTGCGCTTCGCCTTTTGCAAGCGCCCCGAGGTCATCCGCGAAGCAGTCCGGCGTCTCACGAACGATACGCCCAGTGCCTAAGCACTGCGGCTGTTTTGTCATTCCTTCAGAGAAGCGTCCAATGACTGTGACGAAGTATCCCAGGACTCTGCCCGCGTAGGACCGATTCAGTCCGGCAGCGATAACTCCCGTCAACGGAACGGGCCTGGCCTTTGTTTAGTGGGCACTTGGTATCCAGCCTGGTCCCCTTTGCGGGCTTTCGCTGTGCTTCTATCTGGCCAGACGTGGAAGTGCAGACCTGCTGGTGGTGGTGTGCCGGGGCTTTTGGGTGGGTGTTGCGCTAGCTCGCATTTGGTTCAATCATTTCACCAAGTGCTGCTGCCCAAAACCTGGGGAATCTTACCCCCTTGCCCGCATCAACAATTGACTTAGACGCTGAAATTCGCGTAGACACCAGTGATGTCACAGATGAGGACATCATGAATGTTCAAGACGAGATCAAGGTGATGAACGAGTCCGCCGACCCGTACGGTTACTTCGCATCCCTGTCAGCTAATGAACAACGCGCAATCATTGCTGCAGTTGAACGTGCCAGGGTCACTGACATCAATCCTCAGGTAGCGCCTTTTGCGACCGCCCAGTCGGACCCCTACCGGATATATATCCAGGGCCTTGAAATGCTGTCCTGCATCGCGCTGGTCAATGTAGTATCATGCGGCATCGCCAATCAGGCAGCCACAACCGCGAGTATGGAAGCGCAGAACCGGTTTCCTGGCGCCACATCACTCTGCAATGGAAAGGGCGATGCTTTTCGGCACTGCTCGTGGAATGCCCTGATGACGATGAGAATCGGTGCAGATGCAGCTGAACGCATTGCTACTAACCACGAAACTGTCGCTCAGGGGCCAGCGGATGAGACCAGCATGGACCTGTATAACAATGCCCAAGGTCGATTTCTTGGATTTGCTTTCGCAAGTAGTGGCGACGAAGCTTCTGCTCTGAACCAGTGCGCCCTCTGGGCTAACATTGGACTGCTATCTACACTTTCCTAGGGTAGGCACGAGAAGGCGGTTATGTTAATGAGACGCATGATGGCACGGATAGGGTTCACTAGTATTGTCTCCCTATCACTCTCCTCTTGTAGTTTTGATGACCCATTGGCTTCTCATCTCGCGTCCCTAGGACGATCGGGACATGCATTCCCCGTTACTGAGTCCATCACACTGGAGGAACTCTACGGACCAGAGTGGACTGAGTTTTCGCTCGTGTGCCCATACACTCCGTATCAAACAGTCAAAGAAACACTTATGGCTGATGATCCCCCTGTTCCAGAACACGGCTTCTCCGATCACGAAAACTTCCTCTTTCTTAGAGGAAAGGGCGACAGCGAACAATGGGTGAGGTTCTCTCGACAGGCTCTCGATCTGTGTTCTCCATCAAGTCCGTCTTCTTTAATCATGGAGTCAACGACAGTTGCTCTCAGTTTTTCTCTGGATAATCCGGGTAGTGCTTGGATTCTAACCGGCTTGAACAAGTAGTTATATGGGCTCGCTGCTCCTGGGCAGTATCGGGAACACTCAGATTGGGGTCAGCGTGCATGCGACGACCGATGCAGCATCCTGTTTAATAAAGCACTTATAGAAAATATTTTCTAGTGATTGCGCATGCGCGTCCACCACTAAGGAAAGACTGGTACCCATGAAACCAATCAATGATCTACTCGCTACTCACGGTGTGCCTGTTTATGATCCTGACGATGCAACCTTAAGTAGTGGCGAGCACGCCCAGGCGATCATCGTCGCGGCTTTGAACGAGCAGTGGGATCGTCTTGACGGTGGCCAGCAACGGAGCATCGTGAAGGGCCTGGCCCCCGGAAAGTAGACACGTCGGGGGTTAGCTATGCTGCTCGGGTCATTGTAGCTGATTGGAGTGCTTCGAAGTCACCGGTCGCTGGACTCACACCTGAACTCATGCCAGCGTGCGCAAGGCCTACAACAGTCTCAACCACCTTTGGCGCAGCAACCTGCTGTTTGTCTACCTCAACCCACCCGATGGAGTCCTTGACGCACACCGGATCAAGGCCACCACCAACAGCCTTGAAGGCGGAATCAACTCCCAGCTGAAACTACTAGCACGCACACACCGCGCAAGACGCGGAGAACACCAACGACGAATGCTGGAGTGGTGGCTGTATCTAAAAAACAGAACTGCCCGACGACCCCGTAGAAATCGCCAGACAGTCCAAATGGGGCCAGGACCAACTCGCCAAAGTACAAACCCTGACCCACAACGAGAACCAAGCCGACCACGAAACAGGACGACCAGCCCTCTACGACAACGCTATCGACACCAACTACACCCATTCAATCGGCGTCCGAAAAGGCCAAATCTAGCCCCAGCGACACGCCGAACCAAACACACATTTTGACCCTTAACCCGATGATGCTGGTGAAAACAAAAAAGAAAGGGGTCCTAGACATGGTGTTGTCTAGGACCCCTTGTTGTGTATTGAGTTGTTTGTTGTTGTTTGGTGTCGGCGGTTTCTTACTCTCCCACAACCTCCCGGTTGCAGTACCATCAGCGTTAGCAGGCTTAGCTTCCGGGTTCGGAATGGGTCCGGGCGTTTCCCTGCTGCTATAGGCCACCGACAAACACTTAGAGCATACTCTGGTTGCTGGTGTTGTGTCAGATACTGTGTAGTGGACGCGAGCGACAGTGATTTTTGTTTTGGTGTTTGTTTGTTCTCCAATACCCTGGTTGGGTTTGGTGTGTTTGTTTTGGTCTATTAGTACCAGTAGCCTTCACACCTTGCGGTGCGTCCAGGTCTGGCCTATCAACCCCATCGTCTGTAGGGGACCTCAAATGAAACCTCATCTTAAAACAGGCTTCCCGCTTAGATGCTTTCAGCGGTTATCCCTTCCGTACGTAGCCAACCAGCGATGCTCCTGGCGGAACAACTGGCACACTAGAGGTACGTCCGTCCCGGTCCTCTCGTACTAGGGACAGCCTTCTTCAAGTTTCAACGCGCGCGGCGGATAGAGACCGAACTGTCTCACGACGTTCTGAACCCAGCTCGCGTGCCGCTTTAATGGGCGAACAGCCCAACCCTTGGGACCTACTCCAGCCCCAGGATGCGACGAGCCGACATCGAGGTGCCAAACCATCCCGTCGATATGGACTCTTGGGGAAGATCAGCCTGTTATCCCCGGGGTACCTTTTATCCGTTGAGCGACACCACATCCACAAGTAGGTGCCGGATCACTAGTCCCGACTTTCGTCCCTGTTCGACATGTCTGTCTCACAGTCAAGCTCCCTTGTGCACTTACACTCGATACCTGATTGCCAACCAGGCTGAGGGAACCTTTGGGCGCCTCCGTTACATTTTGGGAGGCAACCGCCCCAGTTAAACTACCCACCAGGCACTGTCCCCAACCCAGATCATGGGCCAAGGTTAGATATCCAATCCGATCAGAGTGGTATTTCAACAACGACTCCACGCGTGCTGGCGCACGCACTTCATAGTCTCCCACCTATCCTACACAAACCGAACCGAACACCAATACCAAGCTATAGTGAAGGTCCCGGGGTCTTTTCGTCCTGCCGCGCGTAACGAGCATCTTTACTCGTAGTGCAATTTCACCGGGCCTGTGGTTGAGACAGCAGAGAAGTCGTTACGCCATTCGTGCAGGTCGGAACTTACCCGACAAGGAATTTCGCTACCTTAGGATGGTTATAGTTACCACCGCCGTTTACTGGGGCTTAAATTCTCAGCTTCGCCAACAAACGTTGACTAACCGGTCCTCTTAACCTTCCAGCACCGGGCAGGCGTCAGTCCATATACATCAACTTCACGTCTTCGCATGGACCTGTGTTTTTGATAAACAGTCGCTTCCCTCTATTCTCTGCGACCCCACAACCCACCACCAACGCAAAGGTTGGTTTAAGTCGTGTGGTCCCCCTTCTTCCGAAGTTACGGGGGCATTTTGCCGAGTTCCTTAACCACAGTTCACCCGAACGCCTTAGTATTTTCAACCTGACCACCTGTGTCGGTTTAGGGTACGGGCCATACATCCACATCGCTAGAGGCTTTTCTCGACAGTACTAGATCACCAACTTCACCCAATCGGGCTACGCATCACGCCTCAGGTTAAACGGTGTGCGGATTTGCCTACACACCACCTCACACGCTTACACCAACAATCCACTAAGCGGCATGGCTACTACACTGTGTCACCCCATTGCTTGAACCACACTTCAGGCCCCACGACATCAACAACCACCCCACTCAAAGAGTGGGCTAATCGTATCCGCGGTGGTTAGTATCAGTGCTTTATCATGGGCGCGGACATACGGGTACCAGAATATCAACTGGTTGTCCATCGACTACGCCTGTCGGCCTCGCCTTAGGTCCCGACTCACCCTGGGAAGACGAACTTGACCCAGGAACCCTTAGTCATCCGGCGGGAAGGATTCTCACCTTCCAATTCGTTACTCATGCCTGCATTCTCACTCGCACACACTCCACGCCTCCTTACGGTAACGCTTCCACACATGCACGACGCTCCCCTACCCAATACAAAGTATTGCCGCGGCTTCGGCGGTGTGCTTGAGCCCCACTACATTGTCGGCGCAGGACCACTCGACCAGTGAGCTATTACGCACTCTTTCAAGGATGGCTGCTTCTAAGCCAACCTCCTGGCTGTCTTCGCGATCCCACATCCTTTTCCACTTAGCACACCCTTAGGGGCCTTAACCGGCGATCTGGGCTGTTTCCCTCTCGACTATGAAGCTTATCCCCCACAGTCTCACTGCCGCACAACACAATTGATGGCATTCGGAGTTTGGCTGACATTGCTAAGATTGTAGTCCCGCTCAACCAACCAGTAGCTCTACCTCCACCAAGCTCATGCGACGCTGCACCTAAATGCATTTCGGGGAGAACCAGCTATCACGGAGTTTGATTGGCCTTTCACCCCTACCCACAGCTCATCCCCGCAGTTTTCAACCTACGTGGGTTCGCGCCTCCACAACCTCTTACAATTGCTTCACACTGGCCATGGGTAGATCACCCCGCTTCGGGTCCAGGACATGCCACTAAACACCCCATTAGGATTCGGTTTCCCTACGGCTACCCCACACGGGTTAACCTCGCGACATGCCGCTGACTCGCAGGCTCATTCTTCAAAAGGCACGCCATCACACTATAAAAAGTGCTCTGACGGATTGTAAGCACATGGTTTCAGGAACTATTTCACTCCCCTCCCGGGGTACTTTTCACCATTCCCTCACGGTACTAAATACACTATCGGTCACACTAAGTATTTAGGCTTACCGGGTGGTCCCGGCAGATTCACAGCAGATTCCACGAGCCCGCTGCTACTCGGGCAACCCAACAACCTGTGCATTGAAGCCTTCAACTACGGGACTATCACCCTCTACGGTCGGCGTTTCCACACCACTTCACCTAACAACAACACACAAGCAAACCAGTGGTAGCTGATTCACATTGGGGCCCACAACACCGCACACACAACCCCTACCAAGTATCACATGCACACGGTTTAGCCTCATCCACGTTCGTTCGCCACTACTAGCAGAATCATATTTTATTTTCTCCTCCTACGGGTACTGAGATGTTTCACTTCCCCGCGTAAACCCCCACAACAGCTATGAATTCACTGAAGGGTAACACCCCATAACAGGTGCCAGGTTTCCCCATTCGGACATCCTCGGATCAACGCTTTATTGACAACTCCCCGAGGCTTAACGCAGCCTTACACGTCCTTCATCGGCTCAGCATGCCAAGGCATCCACCATGCGCCCTAAATAACGAACACACAACCAACACACAACACAACAAACGCTGCCTGCATGCCGGCGTGAACTACACAAAACACAAAAGAACAGAAATCACACAAACCACACACCCACCACCATCAACCAACCAAAAGGCCAGTCGACAAGATGGTGATCACAGCATGCGGTTTAATGCTCGCGTCCACTATACAGTTCTCACACAACACCCCACACCAAGCCAACAACCATGCATATCGCATCACAACTGCCAAGCCACGTGTGGGTTGATAACCAGGGGATAATGCCCCAGACACCCAACAATGCACCAAGTACCTCAATAAGATTTCCGTGTTGGTTAACCCATCAACCATCTGGTTAACAATCATTCTGGTTAAGGTGTATCTCCACCCGATTCATTCATGGTGGCAGCAAAACTTTTGTTTACTCAACCACCACACACATGAGAAATACTCACGTGCTTACAACACCAACTGGTGTCTTAATTAATGCTCCTTAGAAAGGAGGTGATCCACCCGCACCTTCCGGTACGGGTACCTTGTTACGACTTCGTCCCAATCGCCGATCCCACCTTAGACAGCTCCCTAACAAGTTTGAGCCACTGGCTTCGGGTGTTACCAACTTTCATGACGTGACGGGCGGTGTGTACAAGGCCCGGGAACGTATTCACCGCAGCATTGCTGATCTACGATTACTAGCGACTCCGACTTCATGGGGTCGAGTTGCAGACCCCAATCCGAACTAAGACCGGCTTTCAGCGATTCGCTCCACCTCACAGTGTCGCTGCGCGTTGTACCGACCATTGTAGCATGTGTGAAGCCCTGGACATAAGGGGCATGATGATTTGACGTCATCCCCACCTTCCTCCGAGTTAACCCCGGCAGTCTCTCATGAGTCCCCAACCAAATGCTGGCAACATAAGACAAGGGTTGCGCTCGTTGCGGGACTTAACCCAACATCTCACGACACGAGCTGACGACAACCATGCACCACCTGTACACCAACCACAAGGGAAACTACATCTCTGCAGCGATCTGGTGTATGTCAAGCCCAGGTAAGGTTCTTCGCGTTGCATCGAATTAATCCACATGCTCCGCCGCTTGTGCGGGCCCCCGTCAATTCCTTTGAGTTTTAGCCTTGCGGCCGTACTCCCCAGGCGGGGCGCTTAATGCGTTAGCTACGGCACAGAAGACGTGGAAGCCCCCTACACCTAGCGCCCACCGTTTACGGCATGGACTACCAGGGTATCTAATCCTGTTCGCTACCCATGCTTTCGCTCCTCAGCGTCAGTAACTGCCCAGAGACCTGCCTTCGCCATCGGTGTTCCTCCTGATATCTGCGCATTTCACCGCTACACCAGGAATTCCAGTCTCCCCTACAGCACTCAAGTTATGCCCGTATCGCCTGCACGCCCGGAGTTAAGCCCCGGAATTTCACAGACGACGCGACAAACCACCTACGAGCTCTTTACGCCCAGTAATTCCGGACAACGCTCGCACCCTACGTATTACCGCGGCTGCTGGCACGTAGTTAGCCGGTGCTTCTTATACAGGTACCGTCACAAAAAGCTTCGTCCCTGTCGAAAGGAGTTTACAACCCGAAGGCCGTCATCCCCCACGCGGCGTCGCTGCATCAGGCTTCCGCCCATTGTGCAATATTCCCCACTGCTGCCTCCCGTAGGAGTCTGGGCCGTATCTCAGTCCCAATGTGGCCGTACACCCTCTCAGGCCGGCTACCCGTCGACGCCTTGGTAGGCCATTACCCCACCAACAAGCTGATAGGCCGCGAGCTCATCTTGCACCGAAAAAACTTTCCAACCACCACACTAAAGACGGTTCCTATCCGGTATTAGACCCAGTTTCCCAAGCTTATCCCAGAGTGCAAGGCAGATCACCCACGTGTTACTCACCCGTTCGCCACTCGAGTACCAGTGCAAGCACTGGCCTTTCCGTTCGACTTGCATGTGTTAAGCACGCCGCCAGCGTTCGTCCTGAGCCAGGATCAAACTCTCCACAAAAAAGGCCGTGAAAAGCCCAAACCTAACAAACAGACAAACCAACACAAACAACACCACCAAAGCAGCATCGCCTGAACTGGCACATCCAAAAATTACATAAAGAAAAAATCAAACCAACCCCCCAACCCGACGGGGCACAAAAAAGGGAGCTGGCCGTTAGAAGATTTCAATCAATACGCCCAAACAACTTACTGTTATTTACAATGACGCCGCTTGAAAAAGCGCCATCCGGCATACACCAACCGCGATACGCATACGGCGTATCGCAGCCAAAATGAATAAAATCAACCAACACAAAAAAGTACATTGGCACACTATTGAGTTCTCACACATCATCCGCACACCACAAGAAAATTAACCAAACGTTAACCTCTCGCAAGCGGCCCGAACAACATTACCCAACAAGCCCAACCAAAGTCAAACCCGCCGAACAAACATTGTTCCAACATCTACCACCAGTTAACCAAACGGCTACCTCGCGGCGACTCGAATTAATATACGCACACCCCCAACAAACAACAAATCGCCTGGCTAGTGCATATCTTTCACAGCACTCCAGGCGATGAGTTTTCGGACTTTCTAGTGGTAACAGGCTAAAAGCCCATCCGGACCATCGATCACTGTGATAGGCGTTTCGAAGATCGGGGTGAGGATGTCATCCCGCATAATCTCATCTGGCCCGCCGAAGGCCACGATGTTGCCGTCCCTAGCGGCGCAAATGTAGTCGGCGTAGCGTGCAGCGAAGTTGATGTCGTGCAAAACAATGATGATGGTGCGGCCAAATTCCTTGGCGGCCCTGCGTAGATGTTTCATCATCTCGACGGAATGGGAGATGTCGAGGTTGTTGAGTGGCTCGTCGAGAAGCACGTAGTCCGTCTCCTGACACAGCACCATTGCCACGTATGCGCGCTGACGCTGCCCACCGGACAGCTCATCGAGGTAGCGGTTTTCCAGTTCGCGCAAATGGAAGAAGTCAATGTAGCGCGAGACTATGTCTTCGTCCTCGGCGGTCAGGCGGCCTTTTGAATAGGGAAAGCGTCCGAAGCTGACGAGCTGGCGCACGGTGAGCTTGGTAATGAAGTGATTCTCTTGGCGCAGGATGGACAAGATCTTGGCCAAATCCTCAGACTTTGTGGAGGAGACGTCGTAACCGGCGACCTCAATGGTGCCCTCATCGGCGTCGAGAAGCCTGCCAATCATGGTGAGCATCGTGGACTTGCCCGCACCGTTCGGCCCGATAAGAGCGGTGATACCTCCGGTGGGGATCTCCAGATCGACGGGGCCGATGGTGGTCTCGCCGGAATAGGCTTTCGAGACCTTGGAAAGCTTGATCACAGCTTGCCCTTTCGCAGAACGACAAAGAGGAAGACGCTGCCACCCACCAGCTCAATGATGATGGACACCACGCCCTGGGCATAGAAGACGTGCTGCATGAGGAAGTAGGCACAGGTGAGCACAGCAAAGGCGGTGGCCATGGACATCGGGAAGAGATAGCGGTGGTCGTAGGTCTCCGCTGCCTGGTAGGCCAAGGTGGCCACGAGGAAGCCGAGGAAGGTCATGGGCCCAACGAGCGCGGTGCTCGTCGCCATAAGAATGGAGACCAAAATCAACGTGTAGATAGCATTAACCTTGTGATTAACACCAAGGTTGGTAGCGGCATCACGGCCTAGGGCCAGCACGTTGAGGCGGCGCGAGTTAAAGAACATCAACGCCGTGACCGCAATAACGAGCGGAATAGCAATGGGATAGTACTCAGTTTCGGCGTTATTGACTGAGCCAAAGAGACGCGCGGTGAGCACGTCGAACTCACTCGGCGTGAGCATGCGCTGCATAAAGGTAGACAACGAGCCCAAACCACCGCCTATGATGATGCCCACCAGCAACATCGCATGCATATTGTTGCGGCGGCTGGTGAGCAGCCACGAGTACAGAATCAGCGACAGCCCTACCATGAGCACGAGTTGAACAAGGAACATGCCCACGTTGCGGGATTGCGTCAACCCAGCAGCGCCCAGGAAGAAGATGGTGGCAGTATTAATCGCCACATAAAGGGACTCAAAGCCCATGATGGAGGGCGTCAAGATGCGGTTATTGGTCACCGTATGGAAGGCCACGGTGGCTACTGCCTGGCACACCGCAACAATCGCCATGGCGGTCACTGCATCAGCGCGGCGGCGCGCAATGAGCCACCACTTCCGAGTACCGAAGTCCATGGGGTTGTCGTAGGCCAAAAGACCGAAAGCAAAGATGAGGCCGGCGGCGATGAGCGCGCCGAGGATGATCCAGTACTTGCGCGCAGCGGCAGCGGACTGGAAGCTGCCCACGCTGCGGCGGGAGTGATCAACCTGCGGCTGGGCAGTCGTTGCTGGAACAGAGATGCGCACACTCACTTGGTTGACCTCACGATCAGAACGACGAAGACGATTGCGCCGACGACGCCAAGAATGACGGAGACGGGCATCTCAAACGGAGCAATGATAACGCGGCCGAGGATGTCACAAACCGTCACGGTGGCAATTCCCAACAGGCATACCCACGGCAGGTTAGAGCGCAGGTCATCGCCGCGCAGCATGCTCACCATGTTCGGAACGATCAGTCCCAGGAAGGGCAGCGCGCCCACCACGACGGTGACCACGCCAGTCGCCACTGCAATAAGGCCAGTTCCCAGCAGAATCATTCGCTGGTAGTTCAAGCCAATGTTGGTGGCGATATCCTCGCCAAGACCAGCGACGGTGAGCTTGTCTGCGTAGCTGTATACCGCGACGAGGACGAGTAGCACGACCCACAAGACCTCGTACTGTCCCTCATAGACGGAGGTAAAGGAACCCATGAACCAGATGCCGAGCTGCTGCAACGTGTCCGTGCGCAACGCCACGTAGGAGGACACTGCGGACACAACGGCACCGAGCATGATTCCGATGATGGGCACGATGAGCGAGGAGCGCAGTGCTACTCGGCGAAGGAAAGCGAAGAAAACCATGGTCCCCGCAAACGCGAAGGCCACGGAGATGATCATCTTCACCAGTACCGATGCATGCGGGAAAAGAATGAGGGAAAAGAGCAGGCCCAAGCCGGCCCACTCGGTAGTACCCGTGGTTGTGGGTTCCACGAAGCGGTTCTGCGTGAGCAGCTGCATCACCAAACCGCTCATCGCCATGGCCGCACCGGCCAGGACAAGGGCAATCGTGCGCGGCACGCGCGTGGTGAAGAACATGGTCCAGCCATCCTCATTGTCGACGATGCTGTACTCCCCCACCATGAGGGACAGGATGAGCAGGGCGAACACGCCGAGCACACCGAGGCCCAACGTCCACGTCACAACGGGTCCACGAGAGCTGCGCGTGGGCGTGCGCCCGCGATCATCACTCGTGCCCATCCTCACCGTCATGGTCTTCACACAATTCCTTTAGGTTTTAGGCGTTGGCTTTTTCGAAGGCGTCGGCAAGCGCGTTAAGAATCTCGGTGTAGGTAATGATGGATTCATCAATGTAGGTGTCCCGCGGTGCAACGTAGACATTTCCGTCCTTGACCGCGGTGACGTTCTTGAGCGCAGCGTTGTCCTTGACTAGCTTCTCGCCCGGAGTGACGTCCTGGCCCTCCTTGGAAATAGCGGAGTCGCGGTCCATAACCAACAGCCAATCCGGATTCGACTGCGCGATAGCCTCGACGGAGATGTCGTCGCCCTCGTGATCATCAGAAGCGTTGTCCACCTCCAGTGCCGGGGTCAGACCAAGCAGGTCGAAAACCGGCCCAAAGGTGCGGCCAACCTGCGGCGCGATGTAGCCAATCTCGCCACCAGAAGTGTTGACGGCCATGACCTTCTGCTCCGGGTCATAGGCCTCCTTGGCGCGCTGAGCAGCATCATCGAAGTCTGCGATGAGCTTCTCGGCATCCTCTTCATGCCCGAAGACCTGGCCCAGTGCTTCGGTGTGGCGCTTGAGTTCCTCGAAGAAGTCCTCGCCGTCGCGCGGCTCGAAGTCGAGAACAGAAACGTCCTCGAGCAGCTTCTCCATGTCTTCCTGGTGCTGCTCGAAGCGCTGTCCGTTCCACACCACGTCCGGCTCAGCTGCCACCAAGCCCTCGAGGTCCGGCTCTTTGTGCGAGCCGAGATCCACCTCGACGGTGTCCTTGTTGTAGGTATCACGCAGGGACTTCGGCACCAGCGGAAGCGGTGCTGCAGCGAGGTCAATATCCCACTGGGCCAACACTGCAAAGGCACGGTTATCCGTCACCGCTGGGTTCTCCACCGGGGTGGTTACGGTCTTTTCCCCGAAGTTATCCTCCAGAGTGATGGTGGAGGCGTCTGCTGCCGCGGAACCCGCTGCCTCAGTGGTCTCCTCGGCAGAATTGGAGGAGCATCCGGTCAACGCCAGTGCTGCAATAGAAACAGTCGCAGCAATCTTGGTGGTAGTCGTGCCGAAGGCGCGGCGGGAAATCGTGAACATAGTGCCCTTGCGTATTAGGTGTGGCTAACCACAGTCGGTAGATAACGTCGCCGCCTAACCTAACCTATGTAAGGATTACCTTTCAAGCACACTATTGTTTCCTAATTCCCCGCGGGGGTACCTGCACCTCCCGCCAGAAGGGTATCCACCGCGACTGGGCCCTGCTTATCGAAGTCCTCGCGGGCTGCACGCCGAAACTCCGGGTCCGCTAAGAAATCCATCGCTACCTGCGCCAAACCAGCCGCAGAATCCACTGCGGCGTCGACCGCCTGGGGCGTGGCGGCCCACCGCGCGAAGTCTTCGGTATGCAGCGCTACATCCGACGGTGAGACTTTCACCATAGGGTGCAGGCCCGGCACCAGATTCGATACATTGCCAAAATCTGTCGACGCCGCCACCGTGTCCGGCACAGTGCCCGCTGGCAACGCCGTGCGTCCCCGGCGCGCTTGCGTAGCCGCCCACCGCTCGACGAGCGCAGCATTATTGCGCACCGGCAGTGTCATCGGGTGTTCGTCCCACTCGAGGTCTACCTCAACGCCAGCCATCAGCGCCGCACCCCGCACAATCTCTTCGACGCGTCCGGAGAGGTCCATCAGCGTGCGCGTACCTAAAGAGCGCACGTAAATGTGCATATTCGCGCTCTTCGGAATGATGGACGGCCTGTCACCACCAGCCATGGTGGCGTGAACGCGGTCTGACGGCGGCATCTGTTGGCGCATAAGCCCAATGCCTTGATAGGCCAAGCTCGCCGCGTCGAGGGCATTGCGCCCCATAAAGGGCTGCGAGCTTGCATGGGCTGCCACACCGCGGTAGGTCACGCGCAGGATACGCCGGCCAACCCACGCATGCGCCCCGATGTCATAGCCAAATCCGTGAATCATGACTGCAGCATCCACGCCGTCCAAGCTGCCGCCGCGAATCATGTATTCCTTGCCGGAATGCCCCTCCTCCGCTGGTGTTCCCTGCAGGAGGATGCGGCCTGGCAGGGGGACGTCGACAAGCGCAGCGGTCGCCGCGAGGAATCCCGTCACACCCGCCGCGGCGATGATGTTGTGACCGCAAGCGTGACCAATCTGCGGCAGTGCGTCATACTCCGCCAAGATGGCCACGGTGGGGTGACGCTTCGGGTCGAAGTCCTCGCTTTGCCACGTGGCCTCAAAGGCGGTATCTACTCCATAGACCCCGCGGCGCGTAGAGAAACCATGTTCTTCGACGATGTCCGCCAGCACCGCCATGGAACGATGCTCTTCGAAGGCGGTCTCCGGGTGGGCATGCAGGTCCGCCACGATGTGCGCGGCGGTTTCCCGCAGCCCCTCCGCCAGTGCCGCAGAGGCGTCCCACGCCTTCTCCTGGCCGGGGTAATCCTCCTCTGTATGTCTGGGCGGGGTGGCGGCCGCCACGCGCTTGGCGACGTCCCCCTCCATCGCCTCCAAATATGCCGTCGAGGGAGTGTTGGGTTGAGTCATACGTCTACCCAATCATGACCGCGTTGCCTGGGCCCAGTGGAAGATCGACATAGAACCAGATAGCCAGCAAGATAGCCCACGCGGTGAAGAATGGAACAACGAACGGCACGAGGCGCGACATCAGCGTTCCTAGGCCTGCCTCGCGTTCATAGCGCTGGAGGAATCCCAGCATGACAATCATGTACGGATTGAGCGGGGTGATGATCTGGGTCGCGGAGTCACCAACACGGAACGCGCCTTGGATGAAAGCCGGCTCGTAACCGAGCAGCGCGAACATCGGCACGAAGACTGCCGCCATGAGCGTCCACATGGAGGAACCGGAAATGATCAGCAGGTTAAGGCAGGAGGCCAGCGCGATGAAGGCGAAGATGGCCGGGAAGCCGGTAAGGCCGATGGATTCAAGGAAGGCCGCACCTTTGACCGCGGTGAAGGTACCGATGCCGGTCCAAGCAAACAGCGCCACAAACTGGCCCAAGATGAACGCCAGAATAAGGAAGCTCATCATGTCCTTGAGTGCGCCGATCATCATATTGACGACGTCATTGATCCCCTTGACTGTGCCGACAACCCGGCCGTAGACCACACCGAGCACCAAGAAGTAGGCAAAGACAATGAAAACGATGGAGTTCAGCAGCGGCGATTTGGGCAAGAAGCTGCCCTCCTCGTTACGCCAGGGGGATTCTGGCAGAAGGACCGCGAAGAGGATGACGGCGGTGAGAATAACTGTGGCTACACCGGACCAGATAAGACCCTTGTTCTCCTCTGGGCGCAGCTCGGCGGTCAGCTCTTCACCGTTCTCGTCACGATCACCACGCTCAGCGGCGTCCTCTGGGTCGATGTCCTCCTCGGTAGGAACCTCCTGCTGCCACATACGCGGCTCGATCACCTTGTCGATGATGAATCCGGCAAGCACACCGAGCACGATGGAAGAGGCCACGTTGAAGTAGTAGTTCGACATCGCGTTGACGGGAGCGAACTCCGTGTTCGGCAACGTGTCCATGACCGCTGTCGTAATTCCAGCGAACAGGGCATCCAGCGAGGTGGGCACCAGTGCCGTCGAATAACCTGCGCCCACAGCGGCGAAACCACCAATAAGGCCGGCAACGGGGTGGCGGCCAGCAGCCTTAAAGACCATGGCAGCCAGCGGTGGGACGATAACGAAGGCTGCATCCGCCATGACGGAGGCGGTCACGCCGATAACGCCGACGGCGTACGGAAGCAGCCACGGCTTCGCGGAACCGAAGAGCTTGCGAATCAACGCAGAGAGCATGCCGGAGCGCTCCGCCACGCCCACTGCGAGCATGATGGGCAGCACCGTGACCAGCGGCGGGAAGTTGATGTAGTTCTCCCCCATCGTCGTGGTGAACCACGTCAGCCCCTCACCGGTGAAAAGGCCCTTGACCGGTTTGATTTCATCTGAGCCTGGAATCTTAATCTCCACGCCCATTTTCGCCATGATGGTAGACAGCACGCCCGTAATCAGGAAGAGGATTAAGAAGATGGTGAAGGGCTCCGGCAGTTTGTTGCCGATGTATTCCACACCGTTGAGGAACTTGTCCAGCATTCCCCCGCTAGGCTGTGGGCTCTTGTTCTGCTCTGCCTTGACGGAATTCGCCTTGGGCTTCTCCGCGGTACCAGCGCCGCCTTGTGGCGCTGCGTTGGTCGGGCTGTTCATGGGTACTCCTGTCGTAGGGGTCAGTCCCAGTGCTCCACGTCACACTGTTGGGAAAAGGCTACCACGGAAATGTAACTCAAGTAACAAATATTTCGGGCCCACGTCACATTTTTCTCCGACTTGCCTTAGTCCGCTTTTCCGGCCCCTACCCCATTACAAGCCTTCTCTCCCCCCGCTACGGTCACGGTAGATAGCGGCAAGAAAATCGCCGGCGGTTTCAAGTGGTGGATGCATCACTTGAATAGTTCTTGTATCTTCTCTTCGGGTTTATACCAGTCGAGGACTTTTCTAGGGCGCCCGTTGAGAAGGTCTTGAATGTGTTGGACATCCTTGTCGGTCAGAGTACTAGAGTCGCTTCCTTTAGGTAGGAAGTCTCTGACTAGCCCGTTGGTGTTTTCGTTGGTAGGGCGCTGCCAAGGCGAGTGCGGATCGCAGAAGTAAACTGCTAGTCCACGTGCGATGCTCAGCTTGTCGACTTGGGCTAATTCAACGCCTTGGTCCCAGGTCAGCGTTTTGGTGATGTTGCGTATTTTGCCGGTAAACATCTCGATTAACTTATCGACAGTCGTGGCGGAATCATGCACATCAAGTTTGCGGATCATGGTGTAGCGAGTACTGCGTTCTACACAGGTTACGAGTGCAGTGGTTCCTCCTTGGCCGATGATGAGATCGCCTTCCCAGTGTCCTGGAACAGCGCGGTCTTCAACGCTGGCAGGGCGCTTGCTGATGCGATAGTCTTCACCAATCCAGCTTCGATTACCGCGGGCTGGCAGGCGTGATTGTGGTTTTCGGCCTGTACGCCCAGAACGCAGGGCTTTTTCTACCTTCAATTCCTGGCGCAAAGCGCCTTTGGCTTGGATGTAGAGAGCTTGGTAGATGGTTTCATGGCTAATTGACATATCCCCACCTTTACCGAAGCAGCGGGCAAGATAGTTCGAAATCTGCTCAGGCGACCACTTCGTGTTCAACCCCTCGATGACCAAGGCACGCAACTGCGGGTTGGTATCGAGTTTGCGGGGTTTAGGCCTGGCTAAACGGTCTACAGCCCGCTTTTGTGCCACGAGGGCATCGTAGCCATGCTCAGTCATCCCACGGGCGATTTCCCTGCTAATCGTCGACTGATTACGTCCCAGCTGGGCTGCAATCTCACGGTGAGTATGGCCCTGTTTCAGCAGGTAGGCTATCTCTATTCGGTCATGTCGGATAAGACGCTTTCCGCGTCCTACCTTCGATTCAGATTCAGTGGGATGATCATTGAGTATCAAACGCCCAGACATGTGATCATGGTGCCACGCTTTGACCGTGTCAGCGCTGCGATCAACCACCTGGCCTGCCTGCTTATAGCTTTTGCCAGCATCAACCAGCTTTAGAGCTTGGGCAATGCGATCCCGGTCATGTTGTGCCGTTCCACCGCGATTGCCTCGGACGAGCTCCAACCCGTCCTGAGCAAGGTAGCGATAAGCCAGACTTTGAGGAAACCCGACCTCTTCAATTGCGCTGAGCACAGATCGGCCACTCTCAACCAGAGCGACAACTTGTTGATACTGCTTGTCAACCAAACTCCGCTGACGCCGAGCACGGTTAAGCCCCTCGCTTTGGCGCCATGCCCTCGCCTGAACCTTCGAGACGCCCAACTCCTTCAGGAGCACTGGCACCGGACGCGCATCATGCAGATACGCCTCCACAAACCGCTCACGTAGCTTCTCATCACCTGACATCTACACAACCTCCTAGCTGTATAGATGCATTCACCACCTGAGCCCGCCGCCGGTTTTAGCCCCTTATCTACCGTGAGCGTCACAGAATCTGCCCGAAAGCCACGACGCCCATTACGTTGTTAGCAGTTCCGCTTGAAGGAGCCCAGGATTCGTACTCCTAGCCCCATGCTGGGGCAGGCTATGTTTATCTGCGTTCCTTCTGCCTTGTGGCAGCGGAACTAGTCGCTGGCTTCGGTATGGCTTGTTTTCGTCCCTGTCTGAAAATGATCCGGGGGGTGATGCCGCCGAAGGCAGTGACATACTCCAGACTGCTAATAGGAACCTGACCCACACAGGATGTGTGAGGTCTCAAGTAATGTGGATGCCAGCGTGAAGTATGTCCGACCACCAGCGATGAAATAAGTCTCATACTCGTTCAATTCGCTAGGAGGTCTGGCATGACCTACGACTATGTCATCGGCATGGACGTTGGCAAATACTTTCACCACGCTTGCGTCTTAGATATCGACGGCGCCCAAGTGCTATCAAAGCGTATCAACCAAAACGAAAAATCCCTGCGCACACTCTTTTCAACGTTTAGCGCAAACGACCACAAGGTCCTTGTCGTCGTGGACCAGCCCAATAACATTGGGCGACTAACTGTCGCGGTTGCCCAAGATATCGGAATCGATGTGCGCTACCTTCCAGGTTTGGCTATGCGTCAACTCTCACGTATCCACGCTGGTAATGCCAAAACTGATATCCGGGATGCATATATCATCGCCCACGCTGCAAAGAACCTTCCGGAATCCCTCCGCAGTGTCGACCGCGTCGAAGAAGCCTTTCTCCAGTTGAAAGTCCTCAACGGCATCGACGAAGACTTAGCGCGCTCCTACACCAGGCTCATCAATCAGATTCGAAGTGCACTAGTTGGCTGCTACCCGCAATTCGAGCAAGCCCTTCGCGGCCAGGTGATCCACCGCAAATGGGTTCTGCACCTACTTGCACGCTACGGCGGGCCGACCAAGATAAAGCGCCTCGGAAAAGCCAAAGCAGCTGCCTTCGCTCGACGCTATAAGGCACGCAATCCCGAGCCCGTCATCGATGCCATATTCGCTGCCATCTCTGAGCAAACAGTCGCCATTGCTGGTGCACAATATGCCGAAATGGGCGTAGCAATGTCGGCGAAGGACGCGCTTTTAAAGCTCGAGCACCGCAAACAAATCGAGCAGGAAGTCATCGAGCTCATCAACGACATCCCCCACACTCAAATCTGAGGTTACCCTCGTTTAGTGGACACCCTATTTGTACGGATCTTGTGTCCGTAAGAGAGGATGTTCATTGTGAGTCAACAGCGCAAGAAGTACACGCCGGAGTACCGGCGTGAAGCCGCGAACCTGGTAATCGAGTCAGAGCGACCGATCGCTCATGTGGCTAAGGAAATCGGTGTTTCCGCCGGGCTTTTGGGCCGGTGGGTCAAACTCGAACGTGAACGCCGAGGATCCTCCGATGGGATGAGCGAGGCTGACCTCCGAGCTGAGAATGCTCGTCTGCGCCGGGAGCTGGCAGAAGCCAAGATGGATAACGAGTTTTTGTCAAAAGCGACAGCCTTCTTCGCCGCGAAGCAACGCGAGCAGAAAAGTTCGAACTAATGCAGCAGGAGAAGGCGAACTACAGCATCAAGCGCATGGCACGACTATTAAAAGTATCTCGGTCTGGATACTACAAATGGGCCCATGCGCAGCAGAAACGACTATCCGGCGAAGATGATCGGGCAGCATTTTACGATGATGTTGACCGAAAGATTCATCAGATTTGGAAAGACTCCGATGAGGTTTATGGTGCTCCGCGGATCACCGCAGAGCTTGCCGAGCGCTACCAGATCACCTTGAATCGCAAGACTGTGGCTAAACGGATGCGCATGATGGGCATTGAAGGGATTTCACCGCGTGCCTTTGTCCCGGTGACAACGATTCAAGCCAAGCGTAAGTCAACTCTTCCTGACCTGGTCAAGCGCATGTTTGATACTGGTCAGCTCAACCGAGTGTGGATGTCAGATATTACCTACCTGCGCACCGGTGAGGGCTGGTTGTACTTGTGCGCGGTCCGCGATGGTCATTCCCGCAGGGTACTGGGCTGGGCTATGGATAGCGTTCAAGACACACACCTGGTTGAACGGGCCCTGCGGATGGCGCATACGCTACGCGGTGATGTTCCTGATGGGCTGGTGTTTCACGCTGACCGCGGAACGCAATTTACCAGTGAGAAGCTCTGGGAGGTCTGCCGCAACCTGGGCATTGCCCAGTCTGTGGGGCGTACTGGTGTGTGCTTCGATAACGCGATGGCTGAGTCGTTCTGGTCGACGCTAAAGACTGAATTCTATGACCGGCAGCGCTGGGCGACCCGTGATGCTGCACGCAAGGCCGTTGCCTACTGGATTGAAGTCGTCTACAACCGCCGGCGCCGGCACTCTGCACTCGGGATGGTCAGCCCCGTCGACTTCGAAAACCACATTGGTCTAACCACCAGTAGAAAAGAAATAGCTGCCTAGCCACTAGGTAGCTCCACTACGTGTCCACGATTTGCGGGCAACCCCAAATCCTGCTATCCATGCCAGGAATCGGGCCGAAGACGGCTGCCCAAATTCTCATGACCGCGGGCGACATGTCCGACTTCCCGACAGCTGCGCACCTAGCCTCTTACGCTGGCTTATCACCCCGAACGAATCAGTCCGGAACCTCAATCATGTCGAACTCACTGAACAGAGCTGGCAATAAAAAATTAAAGAACGCCCTATGGCAATCATCTTTTGCATCCATCAGATTCCACGAGCGTTCACGGCAATTCTATGAACGAAAGCGCCGTGAAGGCAAGAGACACAACGCTGCAGTCGTAGCACTAGCCCGCAGACGGCTCAACGTCCTATACGCCATGATGAGCAACCACGAGTACTACCGCGATCCCGACCAATCACAGGAAGTCAAAGCAGCCTAAACCCCAAGAACCAAACAGCCGACTGGGAAACCCCAGTCGGCTAACAGCCATGCCAGAAAACAACACGGCCAAACAACCCCGGCTGAAAAATCAACCCCGGCTAATCCACCCGCGAGGTTGACAAACTATATAGGAACACCCCCTCACTCAGCATCGTCGCCGATCGACGACGCCAGCCCATAAAGCCTAGCGTAAGGATCCCACTCGCTGTCGCGGTGCGGCTCATACTCTGCAAGGTGGGCAGCAGCCAGCGCCACTTCTTCAGATCTGAGATGCGCAATGAGTGCAATCGCCATATCCATCCCAGCTGCAACACCTGAGGAGGTCCATCGATTTCGATCGTGTACCCACCGTGCTTCCGGCTGCCAAGCCACAGCCTCCCCAAAGGAGCTCGCCCACGCAAACGCGCGTTTGTTGCTCGTTGCGGCATAGCCCTCCAAGAGCCCCGCCGCCGCTAGGGCCGCAGAACCCGTGCACACGGAGGCAACCACAGGAGCTCGTGAACCCACGCCACGAAGCCACGACAGAAAAGATTCGTCCGTTACGAGCTGCCGGGTTCCTTTGCCGCCTGGGACAAGAATGATGTCAGTCTGCTCAATCTGCTCATAAGAAATTGTCGGCACCACTTCCACGCCTTGAGAGCTAGCAACTGGCTCGCCCGTGGGCCCGGCGAAATCCACGATGACGTCAGGGACGGCTTGAAGCAGTTGGACGGGCCCGAAGACGTCGAGAAGCTCAAAGCCCTCGAACAAGACAACAGTGACGCGTTGTGGCTCAAAAGTCATACAGCAATACTATGTCCGACGATGACCATTCCCCGTGAGGACTATCTGCTGCGGCGATAATGGCTAACCTGACTGGCATAACCACTGCCGCACACAATTCCGACGACACTCACCAGACCTTGACATTTAGCACTTTCCTCCCGAAAGGACATCAGCATGAAGAAGCTCACCATCGCGCTTACCGCACTTGCCATCGCCGTGGCTGGGTGTAGCTCCAACACTGAGCCTGCTCCGGCTCCACCGAGCAGCGCGGCTTCATCTTCACCTGAGACGTCCGATGCGCCCTCGAGCGCGGAGCGCACAAGCACGACAGAGGCCACAGAAGCAGAGACCACGAAGCCAGAAGCCAAAGAACCCGATCCCACCATGGCTTCCCCACAAGCTGATAATCCAGTAGCTGAGGCTCCCGCGGTCGAGCAGGCCCCCGCAGAACCCGTCGTTGTGGAATGCCTCGAGGGCACCCCAGGGTCAGCACGCTGGTCTGACGGCACCGTCTCCTATTCCCAATGGTGTTTCGACACCATGGGTGGTGAGCAGTCCCTCGAAGACGAAGCAAACGCAGGCGTTCCGCCCACGCCAGAACAGCAACAGCCGCGCAAGCCTAGCCCATGGGTACAGGGGCAAATTGACTGGGCAAACTGCCTCGACTCCGGCAAGACCAAGGAACAGTGCCGAGAAGAGCTGAACTAAAGCGGGCCTACTTCACCACGTGACATAAACGAGAAGAAACCCCAGCTAGAATGCTATCTAGCTGGGGTTTTTCGGTGGAGCCGCCGGGAATTGAACCCGGGTCCTTCGTCATCTTGCCAGGGCTTCTCCGTGCGCAGTCTGCACAGGATCTCTACTCGGCCCTCCGGCTCGGGCAAACACGCTCCGGATGATGGGCCCAGTTGCTCTAAAAGTCCCCAACCGGCCGAACAACAAACCGGTCAGGCAAGTTCCCTAGTCGATGCCAGGATCTAGGTCAGGAACCAAACCTAGGCTGACAGACACGCGTCGCTGGAATTAGGCAGCGAGGGCGTAGTCACGCTGAGAGTTCTTCTCTGCGTTTATTGGTTGCTACGACGCTTAACGGTGGTCTCTAGCCTGCACCGGCACGCTTCCCCTGGCTCAATGTACGAAGTCGAAACCAAGTCGACCCCTTGTCCGCGGTGGTGCGGAAACATTGCTGTGAAAAGCGCTGTAAAGAAAGCTCGCGCTTCCTCTACGGTTCGTACAACGCTAGTGCATTCAGACCTATTCCCGCAAGAAGCGCGTTCCACAGTCTCTTAAAATCCAGCCTTGTGATCTGAAATAAATTCATCGTTGCTAAGGTGTGCTAGTCACATCCGTCAAAACAGTTGAAGGTAGCGAAGTGAGCTCAACGACCGAGAACTCTGCCTCCGTACACACCGACCAGAAACAAGCCAGCAACACTGAATGGGCGATTTCGCTCTTCGGCACCGCCGTGGGTGCCGGCATCTTGTTCCTCCCCATCAATGCCGGCAGCTTCGGCTTTTGGCCGCTGCTGGTGGCCACCATTCTCATCGGCCCGATGACGTACTTCTCCCACCGCGGACTCGCACGCATGATTTGTGTGTCGCCCCGCCAGGGTGAGGACATCACCGCCGTGGTTACGGACTACTTTGGCAAGACCGCGGGTCTTATCATTTCGGTGGTGTACTTTTGCGCGATTTTCCCCATCGTGCTGATTTATGGCGTGTCCATTACAAATACGGTCAACAGCTTCATCGTTAACCAGCTGGATGGTCCCACCATTTCACGCCCGCTGCTGTCCTTCCTGCTGGTGGGCGTGATGACCATCGTCTTCGCTTTTGGCCAGCGCATCGTGCTCACCGTTACGCAGTTCTTGGTTTACCCACTGATTTTCTGCCTCGGCGCGCTGTCTATTTACCTCATCCCGCGGTGGGATATTGCCTCCTTCATGGAGGTGGGCAACAATGATTGGCGCGTCGTCGGCGCGGTGGCTCTTATCATTCCGGTGCTGGTGTTTTCCTTTAACCATTCGCCGGCGATTTCGCAGTTCTCCCTCGCTATGGTCGCTGCACACGGCCGAGAGAAGAGCTCTGAGAATGCCTCGCGCGCACTAGCGCTCACGGCCATTCTGCTCACCGTGTTCACCATGTTCTTTGTGTGGTCCTGCACGCTCACCCTCGGCGCTGATGGTCTGGCTGAGGCACGCGAGCAGAACCTACCGGTGCTTTCTTACCTGGCCAACGTCACCGGTGTGCCGGTCTTGGCTTTCATCTCCCCCATCGTCGCGATGGTGGCCATCATCTCCTCCTACTTCGGCCACGTACTGGGCGCGACTGAGGGCGGTAACTACCTCCTGCGCACCGCAGCTCCTCGAGCTACGAAGAAGCTGTCAGAAAAGCAGTTGACCTCCATCATGCATGGCATCATCTTTATCTCCGCCTGGGTCGTTGCCATCATTGATCCGTCGATTCTCAGCCTCATCGAGGCCATCGGCGGCCCCTTCATCGCCTCGATTCTCTACCTGCTGCCGATGTACGCCATCCACCGAATTGATGCTCTCAAGCAGTTCCGCGGCCGCCCGAGCAACGTGTTCGTTGTCGTCACGGGCCTCATCGCCGTGGGCGCCGCCATCTGGGGACTTTTCGTCTAGTGCTCGTCGAGCCACGCCTTCAGCACGACGGCGTGGTTCACCTCGCGGTCTTTTGCGGCGAAGAGGAGGGTGACGTCGCCAGCCGCGGCAAACTGGCGCAACTGCTTCAGCTCCTCATTGTCGTTGTCATCGAGCTCCGCACGGTAGCGCTGCGCGAACTCCTCAAAGCTGTCAGCATCGTGTCCCCACCACTTACGTAGTTCCACGCTGGGAGCCACGTGCTTGAACCAGTGGTCGTAATCGAGGCGCTCTTTGGCCACGCCGCGGGGCCAGAGCTTATCGACGAGCACCGCTTCCCCACGCAGCTCCTCGTCACCGTGAATAACGTCATGAACCTTGGCCGTATAAATCATGGCACCCAGGCTAGACGTTCATCGGTTAGGCGTTAATACCCTTCACGCGGCGGCCCAGCTCACGGGTGATATCGCGGTCTTGGTCGCGGCGCTTGATGGCTTCACGCTTGTCGTAATCCTGCTTACCCTTGGCCAGTCCCAGCTCGCACTTGGCGCGGCCGTTCTTGAGATAGACCTTGAGGGGGATGAGCGTCTTGTTGCCGTCGCGCACCTGGCCCATGAGCTTGTCAATCTCACGGCGGTGCAGCAGCAGCTTGCGGGTGCGCTTAGGCGAGTGATTCGTCCACGAACCTTGGGAATACTCCGGGATGTGGAGGTTGCGGATGTAGACCTCGCCGTCGTCGATAGTGGCGAAGGCATCCGCCAGGGAAATCTTGCCTTCGCGCATCGACTTGATTTCGGTGCCCACGAGCACCATGCCGCATTCCAGGGTGTCAAGGATGGTGTAGTCGTGGCGGGCACGTCGGTTAGTGGCCAGTGTCGAGTTGTTATCGGCCACTGCCCCTTTTTTCTTCTTTGCCTTCTTCGCCATAGTTCGGACTATATTACGCCACAGCCAGGCAAAAACCACATCGCGTATGAGGGCTTAGGTCCGAACGTAGGCGCGCATGGTGACCTGTGCTGTGAGCGCAGCCAGAACCAGCGCCACAATGCCGACGATAGGCAGCACCGTCCACACATCAGATGAGGTCACGGGGGCCAAGAGTTGCTTCTGGTACAGGTCCTTGAGTGCCGGGTCAATGACCAGGTTCTTACCCAAGACGATGCCTGCCCCGGCGAGGATAACGCCGCCAATCGCACCCAAGATGGCCTCAACGATGAACGGCGCGTGAGTAATCCAGCGCGAGGCGCCCACCATGCGCATGATGGCGGTTTCGCGCTGGCGCTGGAAGGCGGCAATCTGCACCATGTTGGCGATGAGCATGATAGCGGCCAGCGCTACCACTCCGGCCACGATGAAGGTGGCATTGCGGATCGCGTCCAGGTTGCCGGCGGCGCTGCGCACATCTTCCTGTTGGTCAATGACGTCGGTAACGGCGGGGTCATCCGCGATGGCGTCGATAGGCGCGGTGTCCGTCGGGTCCTTCAGCCGCACATGGAAGGCTGCGGGCAGCGCGTCCGGTGATGTTTCCTCCACCATGACCGGGTCCGTTTCCTTGAACAGTTCAACGAAGCGATCATAGGACTCTTTCTGACTGCGATAGCCCACGGATTCAATCTCATCGTCTGCCTCCAGCTTTTTCTTCAGCCCAGCGCAGGCAGCGTCCTTGCACTCCGGATCGTTGGTGGAGATGTCCTCGTTGAGCTGCACCATGACCTCTACCTGCTCGAGGTAGATGTCCTTGGTGTCCTTGGTCATCTGGGCCACGAGCACGCCGGCAACCACCAGTGCCACCGAAATTGCCGTGGTGATCACCATGGCGATGGTCATGGTGATGTTGCGGCCGAGCCCCTTGGAGGCCTCCCGAAAAACAAAGCTCAAGTTCATCTAGAGCGCCTCCCCGTACATCGCGTTCTTCTCATCGCGCACGAGCGTGCCGTTGTGCAGCTCGATGACGCGCTGGCGGGCGTCGTTGACCGCGCGCGCGTTATGCGTCGACATCACCACGGTGGTTCCGCGGCGGTTGATCTTGGTCAGCAAGGCCATGATTTCCGCAGCAGTGGCGGGATCGAGGTTGCCCGTGGGTTCGTCGGCAAGCAGCAGCTTGGGGCGGTTCACAAAGGCACGCGCAACGGCCACGCGCTGCTGTTCGCCACCAGAAAGCTCGTGCGGCATGCGGTGTTGCTTGGCGCCCAAGCCCACCATGTCGAGGACCTCCGGAACCTGCTTCGCAATGCGCGACTTCTTCTTGCCAATGACCTGTAGGGCAAACGCTACATTGTCGTAGACATTGAGCTTAGGCAGCAGGCGGAAATCTTGGAAGACATAGCCGATGGACTGGCGCAGCTGGTTAATTTGGCGGCCCTTCAAGGCGTTGACGTGGAAGTCCCCGAAATAAATATCACCGGAGCTCACGTTTGTCTCGCGCACCATGAGCTGCAGAAAGGTGGACTTTCCGGAGCCCGAGGGGCCGATGAGGAAGACGAATTCGCCGGCGTCTATGTCAAAAGACACATTGTCCAGCGCGGGCCTCGTGGAGGTCGGATAGACCTTGGACACATTCTCAAAAGTGATCACTTAAGCAACAGTAGCAACAATTGTCACTGAAGCCTAGGCCTCGTTGCCCTCCATGCGCCACCGAATACCCGCCTCCAAGAAGCCGTCAATATCGCCATCCAGCACCTTGGACGGGTCACCGACCTCGAAGTTTGTGCGCAGATCCTTGACCATCTGATACGGGTGCAACACATAGGAGCGCATCTGGTTTCCCCAGGACGCATTGCCGCCCGCGCCCAGCGCATCGAGCTCCGCGCGCTCCTCCTGGCGCTTGCGCTCCAGCAACTTGGCCTGCAGCACGCGCATAGCAGAAGCCTTGTTCTGGATCTGGGACTTCTCGTTCTGACAGGTCACCACGATGCCGGTCGGAATGTGTGTCAAGCGCACTGCCGAGTCCGTCGTATTCACCGACTGCCCGCCTGGTCCCGACGAGCGGTAGACATCCACGCGCACCTCCGAATCCGGCACCTCGATGGAGTCGGTCTGCTCCACCACCGGAAGAACCTCCACCTCAGCAAAGGAGGTCTGGCGGCGCCCCTGGTTATCAAAGGGCGAGATGCGCACGAGGCGGTGCGCGCCCTGTTCCACGGAGAGCTGGCCATACATGTATTCACCATGGACGACGAAGGTGGCAGACTTGATGCCGGCTTCCTCGGCATAGGAGATGTCGTACACATCTACCTTGTGGCCGTTCTTCTCCGCCCAGCGGGTGTACATGCGCATGAGCATCTCCGCCCAGTCCGCAGCATCCACGCCACCGGCGCCAGAGCGAATGTTGATGACGGCCTCACGCTCGTCATACTCGCCGGACAACATGGTGGTGATCTCAAGAGATTCGATGGCGGCTTCCAGCTCCTTCAGCTCGGTGTCCACCAACTCCTGGGAGGCCTCATCGCCTTCTTCTTCCGCCAACTCAGCCATGACGGGTAGATCCTCAATCCTCCCCCGCAGGGAGGTCAGCTTGCGCAGCTTCGCCTGTTCCGCCGAAAGGGCTGAGGTCACCTTCTGGGCATGGTCGGGGTCGTCCCACAGCGACGGGTCCCCCGCCTGGGCCTCGAGCTCGCGCACGCGCTCGGACACCGCCTCCGGGTCCATCACCTTTTCAATCGAGGTCAAGGTGGCGCTGAGTTCCTCAAGTCGTGCTGTTTGTTCCGGACGCATAGCCCCCTACTTTACTTATTCTCACTCTCTGATTAGCCATCGGCCGCATTTAGCGCGACAATAGGCGGCATGAGTGACCAGCCAAGCCTCACAGAGATGATCGATGCCATCATCAAGACCTTCATCGTCGCCCATGCAGACGATACCGATGCCCACCTTGCCCAGGCGCTTGTCTATAACGCCGGCCGCCTGGCCTGGCGCCTGCGTGAGCAGGGCGTAGAAGTATCCCAAAAGACCGACCGTTCGGACGTTGTCACGGACGCTGACTTCGCTGCCGAGCGCTTCGTCGCCGGCGTCCTCGAAGCCCTGCGCGGCGAGGACGGCATCGTGGGCGAAGAAGGCGCCAACCGTGAGTCGAAGTCCGGCCGCACCTGGGTCATCGATCCCGTCGACGGCACCTACAACTTTGCCTCCGGTTTCGACTACTGGTGCTCCGCACTTGCGCTTTCCGACGCCAACGGGGTCATCCTCGGCGCCGTCCACCGCCCCGCCATGGGCTACACCTGGTTTGGCGGCCGTGACTTCCCCGCCACCTTGGACAGCAAGGAGGTCACCCCACTGGTCGATGCTCCCGCAGAAGACCTGTGCCTGTCGACCTACCTCCACCCTTCCTGCATCACCGATCCCAAGATTTCCGCAGCGTGGGAGAAGGTGGCCCCACACTTCGCCACCGTGCGCATGCTCGGCGCTGGGTCTGTGGATCTTTCCTCCGTGGCCGATGGCACGTGGGGTGCATGGATGCAGCACTCTGTGAAGGACTGGGATTGGTACCCAGGCCAAGCGCTGGTCATCGCGGCCGGCGGCGCGGCGCGCAAGGTTGAAGCCGGCGGTGTGGAATGGTGTATCGCGGGTAATAAACAGGTAGTCGATCAGATGGAGGAATGGCTCCGTGGGTAAGTACAAAGAAGACCTCGGCTTAGCCTTGGAAATGGCGGGCCATGCGGATGCCGTCACCATGCACCGTTTTGAGGCTGCTGACCTATCCGTGAAGGACAAGCCGGACATGACTCCGGTTTCGGATGCGGACTTAGCCTGCGAAAAGGCCATCCGTGATGCGCTCAAGCGTTCCCGCCCGCGCGATGAAGTCTTAGGCGAAGAGTTCGGCGGCGAAGCCTGCTATGAGGGCCGCCAGTGGGTCATCGATCCTATCGACGGAACCAAGAACTTCGTGCGTGGCGTCCCTGTCTGGGCCACGCTTATCGCTCTTCTGGAAGACGGCGAACCCGTCGTCTCCGTCATCTCCGCTCCTGCTTTGCGACGTCGCTGGTACGCCGCCAAGGGCGGCGGCGCCTACCGCGTTTTCGGCGGCGAGCCGAAACGTCTGCGCGTCTCCGAAGTGTCCAATCTCGAGGATGCTTCCTTGGCCATGAGCTCCCTGGCCGGGTGGGGGCTTCACCGCGACACCTTCATTTCCCTGACCGACAAGGTCTGGCGCCTGCGCGGCTACGGTGACTTCTGGAACTACTGCCTCGTGGCCGAAGGTGCGGTCGACATCGCTGCCGAGCCTGAGGTTTCCCTCTGGGATCTAGCTGCTCCGGCTCTCCTTGTCACCGAGGCCGGCGGCCGCTTCACCAACGTTCGCGGCGAGGACGGACCCCACGGCGGCTCGGCACTGGTCACCAACGGCACTCTGCACAAGGCTGCCCTCTCTGCCCTGTCCTAACGCCGCGCGGCGCCCCAACGCCACACGCCGGCTTCGCTCCCCTGCGAGCCGCGCCGCGTAGGTCACTTCGATGGTCACTTCGATCAAATATGGCCCCAGATCTTTAAAGATCTGGGGCCATATTTGTTAGAAACGTACTTCTAGTTCTCCGGAATCGTGAAGCCGGAACCCACGCCTTCGCGGCGGTTCAGATCCGCGATGATGGCATCGGTGTTAGAGACGACCGTCGGGTTGTGCAGTGCTCCCTGCCATGGAGTACGGCAGGACGGCAGGCCCGGGAACAGTCCACGGGAGACCGAGCCAACGATGCGACCGTCACGGAAAACCGGTGCGCCGGAATCACCCACCATGGCGCAGACCTGGTTCACGGAGATCTCCTTGCCGTGCTGGAACGTCATACCGCAGGTGGTACCAGTGGCGACGCCACGCTTGCAGGCAACCTCACCTGGCTGTGCCGCGCCGCCGACACCGTAGGCGGTCACGCCGTTGTAGCTGCGGGTTACCTCAGCCTTGGAACCAAACTCAATAACCGAGTAGTCCAGGTAGGTGTTCTTAGTCACCAGGGTGCCGGTAGGGCCAACCTGCCAGGAGTCCGCCGACGACACAGGATCACCCACGTTGCCGCAGTGGCCAGCGGTGATGCCAACCTTGCGGCCTTGGGCATCGGTACCTGCTGCAGTCAGCGTGCACATCGTGTCCTCGCTGATATACAGCGGGGTGCCCGGGCCGTAGAGGGACTTACCCTCGGTCATCGCAGTGTTGGATTCCTCGGGTATCTGTGGTGCATCGTAGAAGGACCCCGGCACGCGGTGCAGCACGTAATCTGCCTGCGGCTTGCCTGCAGCTAGTTTGGAGAACGAGTCGTTCTTCCACACGTAGTTCGGATCCGTGCCCTTCGGCACGAATTCCGGCTGCGTAGCCTCCTGCAGCAGCCCAATCGGCTCCGGGTTGGTCAGCGGGTCGCCCGTGATGGCGTCAGCACCGGTGTAGGCAGGAGCCTCCGGGAAAGCCGGCACCTGCGCTTGGTCCGCAACCTGGCGTGCTACTGGAGAGTTCGCCGCGGACGCCGCTGCGGCGGAAGCGTCTTGTGCTGCTTGAGCGGCGGCGCCGTTGACGGCGGTATCGATGGCGTCGGTAAGCTCGGCGTCCACCGGCTTGGTCTCAATACCCACAGACGCCAAATCCGCTCGCACCTGGTCCACGATGCCCGCCGAATCTAGCTCCGGGATGGTGGGAAGTTCCTGGGCGCCGGCCGCCGGGTTGCCCAGGAAAAACGCACCTGCGAAAGCCGAGCCCACAAGGACTTTCTTAAGGTGCGGGATTCTTCGCATTACGCAATTCCTCTTTCACTTCTTCTCGTATTGGTCTATAAGACCTACCCATGATGGCACGCCCACTGTGGCGTGTGTTTCAACCGCGTGGGACTGTGTCCAACCCGTTACATTACTGACAGCTTTCGGGTGCCCCCTCTTTTCTTTCACCACAGTCCCCTACCCCCGCCCAGACCTACAATGGAGGTATGTCTGAGAACCCCACCTCGCCATCATCAGCTGCAGACATTTCGGAAATTGTCGCCATTGTCCTGCGTGATACTCACGGCCGAGTTCTTGTCATTCGCGCTACGTCCACCCCAGAATTCGTCCTGCCTTTCGGCTCCATTGACAGCACCCTCAATCCCGCCCGCGCGGCCCAGCTCATCGCCCACGAAGCCATACGCGCGGTGGTCGATATGTCCAAGCTGCGCCGGCTTGCCACCTATATCTCCCCAGCCGCCAACGACGCCCCACAAACTATCCACGCGCACGTGTATGTCTACGAAGAAGAAATCTCTGTTGCGCACCCCGACAAAGAGATTGCCGAGCTAGCATGGGTCGATCCCGCCGCTCCGGACGTCGATATCGCCCCATTACTCAAGGAGAGAGTATTCCCCGCCTTACAGGATCTCTAACCTCCTAAACCCTAGACTCCACCCCATGACTACGCAGCGACTACTCCCCGTTCTCGCCGCCGGTTCCCTTGCCCTCGTGTTGACCGGCTGCAGCAGCGATGACAGCACGGACGCCACGCTTTCCGACGTCTCCCCCTCCCCCGTTTCCCCCTCCCCGAGCCCCGAAAGCCACGCCACTCCGCAGGCTTCCGATGACACTGATGCCGTGTCCACACCGCTTGCGTCAGCAGACAGTCCAGCCTCGGATGCTTCGTCGTCTAAGGCGACGCAGGAGGACACAGCTGAAACAGTTCCAGCCAGCACCGAGGACGGCGCCTGCGCTACAGCGCAGCTCGACATCAGCCTCAACAATGAGCAGGGCGCAGCCGGTTCACGCTTGGCTGATATCGTCTTCACCAACACCTCCAACGCTCCGTGCACTCTCACCGGATTTCCCGGTGTGTCCGCAGTGACCAATGACGATGGCACGCAACTAGGCGCAGCTGCTGAGCGCGAAACCAGCCTCCCCAGTGCGACAGTAACCCTAGAACCCGGCAAATCTGCCCGTGCGGGCCTCAAGATGACCGTCGTCGACGTGATAGATCCCGCCACCTGCCAACCACAGCCCGCCGATGGTCTCCGCGTGTACCCACCAGGCGAAACCGCCAGTGCCTTCATCCGCATCGAAGGCCTCCAGGGCTGCGCTGGCGAGGCGAACTACCTCTCCGTCCAACCCGTCACCGCCACTTAAGATCCTAAGTGCTTCGTCCCTCAAAATGAGGCCTCGTATATTCCATTACGCAGGCCTACAATCGCGGCCATGGAATCGAAGACGCTGACGTCACTGGTATTTGGAAATGTTGTGCTGGAATCGCAGATGACGAAGACGATTATCGTCGTCTACGCCGACGACATGAGGTCGTGGTACTTCCGGCCGAGCCCGTATACAGAGCTCAAGGTGCCCCTCGATGAGCTGCGGGGGCAGCTCAGTAGGCAGCGCGCCGAACTTATCGCTGAACGGATCTTTGATGGCGTCAAGGTAGAACTCGAAGAAAGCTACCCCGGAGGTGTCGTCCACGCGCAGGAGCAACTGTGCGACTGGCTTCTGGGCCACGAACCAACCGCCTAAACACCATCAGGCCCCTTCGGGAGTCACCTTGGGTTCAATACGCCCTGTCGGACCGTATGCCAGTCGGCGATGCGCCCACTCGAATGGGCCGGGTTTGCCCCAAGCCTCAAGCAGAGCGGCAAGAAGCAGAGTGAGAGCAAAGACCAGCAGACCGATTCCAAGCTTGCCGCTGACCGAAGCATCCCCACCTAGCCCGAAGCCAGCTGGGGTAACCAGAATGATGAAGACGACCGACTGCGCAATGTAGCCCGACATCGAGCGCTTGCCCAGCGCCACGAAAGCATAGGCCCACCTGGGAACACGGTTGTTGAGTTTCTCCGTGAGTAGTGCCAATACAGCAAGAATGCCCGGACCAGTGAGAAAGCCGAAGGCTTGGTTCAGCATGAGGAAGACCGGTTCCAGTTCGGATGGCACGACACCAGCAGCCGCAAGACCCCACGGCAGCCCAATAAAGACGATGATCGCGCCTGCAATGACAACCCAAGTCACCAAGGTTCGGCGGTGCGCAGAAACGCTGGCAAGCACGCCCTCCTGTGCCCAGATGTACCCGATGAGGAAAACGCCGACCAGCGACACAAACATCAAGGGGATCAGTCCCAAAGCAGCGACCTCACCGCGCACGTTGCGGACGAAGAAGTCACCGAAGGTGACAAGCTCCCTGGTCATCGGTCGCGAGCCGGGCAGAAGATTGATGTAACCAAAGTAGGCAGCCACCGCACCCGAACCGGTGAAAACCGCATAGCCGCCGAAGAACCAGTAGGCGATGCGCCGCAGCGTACGTATCGAGAGTGTGAAGCACCAGACCATTGCAACGGCCATGAGGCCATAGACCAGCATGATGTCTTGATTGAATAGCAGGAAGCCATGTGCCAGACCAAACACTGCCAGCAAGCCGTAGCGGCGGATGAGCACGCGTCGAGATTCCTTATGGGTGTAGCCTTTGCGCTGCAGGCTGGCAACAATGAGACCAATGCCGAATCCCAACAGCATGCAAAACATGGGCAGGCCACGCACGCGCACAAACATGCCGGTGAACACTGCAGCCACGATGTCCAAGGTGCTATCAGGGCGCACACCGCCCAAGGTGGAGCTAGGCCCCAAGGACCAATCGTTCACAATCCAACTCTGCACAGCGTTCGCCATGGCAATCCCCAACAACGCCGTGCCGCGCGCTAAGTCGGGAACGATGAGGCGTTGTCGTTTGTCCTGCATACACCCTATTTTACTCTTCTCAAGCATCATCTAAGGGCGGTTTGACTAGGCTAAGCCCCATGTCTGAGCAACTGTCCTACTCCTCCACCGAGGGCTTCCCGCAGCTGCACATGTCCCGCGTCATTGATGCTGATTTCGAGGCCGCGTCCAGCAGGCTCTTTCGCTGGGGACTGCAGCGCAGCGGCCTCTTCCGCGTGCGCGCTACTCATGACGTCGTGGAGGAAGGCGCAGAGGTCAGCCTTGGGTTGGGGCCGTGGGAGTTTCGCTGCCGAGTGGTGAATGTATTCCGCGAGGAGGGGCGCTGCGGTTTTACCTACGGCACCCTCCCCGGCCACATCGAGCGCGGCGAAGAAACCTTCACACTAGAGCGCCTGCGGGATGGGCGCACGCTGCTGCTTGTCGATGCCTCCTCCCAGCCCGCCCGCCTTACCTTCCTACGCCCGCTGCTCGATATTCCCCGGCGCGCATTGATCCGGTGCTTCTATCTGCGGGCGTTGGACGGTTAACAGTGGGGGCCACTCCCCTCGCGAGCCGCTGTCGACAGCAAGGCCCCCGCGCATAATGTAGCTTGACTCACATGAATACAGCGCCTCGCTTCTCGTCGTCATCACGATTCACCGCGTTACTTGGCTTCCTAGCCGCCATCGCCATTGCCATTGTGGCTGGGATCTTTCCAGTAGCCGCTGCCGACGACAAGACAGTAGAATCCCCCAGCCCATCCACGTCGAATGCTCCGTCTGGCTCCAGCACTATGGCCCCCACCATGGTGGTCTTCGATTCCTCCGGTTCCATGATCACCAACGACGCCGGCGGCCAGACCCGCATCGATGCTGCCAAAGAGGCCGCCCGAACCTTCATTAGTGAAGCCGGCGACGATGCCCCGCTGGGCCTTGTCACCTACGGCGGCAATACCGGCGAGGCGCCCGAGGATGAGGCGGCCGGTTGTCAAGACATCACCGTGGTAACACCACCCGAGGCAGGCAACACTGAGAAGATGATTGCCCACATGGACGGCTTGCAACCCCGCGGCTTTACCCCCATCGGTGAGTCCCTGCGAAAAGCCGCGGCCGAACTGCCAAAGGAAGGCCAGCGCAGCATCATCTTGGTCTCCGACGGCGTGGCCACCTGTACCCCGCCACCAGTGTGTGACGTAGCCAAGGAGCTTAAGGAACAAGGTATCGATCTCGTCATTAACACGGTGGGCTTCAACGTTGAGCCCGAGGCTCAACAGGAACTGCAGTGCATTGCCGACGCCACCGGCGGCACCTACGCCGATGCTTCCGACGCCGATAGCTTGGCCAAAGAACTACGCCGCGCCGCCCCGCGCGCTTACAACGCCTACGAGTCAGACTTGGAGGAGATCGAAGGCGGCGAAACCGAAGGTTCCCCGGCCAAGGTAGACCGTGACGTAGAGGCCTTTTCCACCACTCTTCGCCCTAAAGAAGGCTCACAGTCTCGGGATGAATCCGCTCACTATTTCTCAACGCCACTGGCCGAAGGGGAGCACGTAGTCATCAGCGCCACCACCGCGCAGGAACCAAGCATCAACAACTTCCGCCGTGGTGAGTATCTCCACATTGCAATAGACACCCAAGAACTGTCTTGTGAGCTCGACGCAGTTAATTCCACCGACTCCTCTGTGAACCAGTATCAGACTGCGACGTTATACAGCGTTGCAGGTGGTGAGAACGGCTGTCCCACCGAAGACCTGGTCTTCAGCATTAATCGCTCCGGCGACTGGAAGCAGGATGAAGAGCTCAGTACAGAAGTAACCATCACTCGCTTCGGCAAACCCGACCTGCAGGGTCAACCCGACGCAGCCGAAGACAAGACTGAAGCAGGTCCCGTTGCAGCCTCCGGAGAGCCCACTGAGGTTACTCCCGGTACGTGGTTCACCGATGCCAGCGAGCTTTCTCCGAAGCAACCCGTACGAGCACAGATCGTCCCCGGTGAAACTCACTTTTATCGAATCCCTGTCGAGCACGGCCAGCAACTTGCGGGCAAGGTATCCATGGTTGAGGAGGCAGAAGATTTCGAGCACTCCGGAGCTGGTGATGGACTTGTTCTGACTGCCTATAACGACGCGCGCAGTGAGATTCGCATGGAAGGATACCGTGCGACCGTCCAGAAAGACAGCAGCCAAGACTTCAGTTATCCAGCGCCGATCCTCTTTGCCAACCGTTATGGTGGCTCTAGCAACGAAGGTTCTGGGTGGCCGGACAATGTTCGTGTATGGAAAGGCGGCGAGCAATATATCGCCGTCAACTATGAACAATTCCTCAGCGACCAAGAAATCGACGAAAACACCCAACTGCCGGTGCTGACCTATGACCTCGTGGTGGACGCCTTCGGCGATCCCGTCCCGGAACCAACCTTTGCTCCTGTCAAGGTTGAAACTGAGAAACCTTCGGAGGCACCAAAGCCAACTGCCCAGGACAACTCCAATAACCAGGCGCAAGCCAAGGACAACTCTTCGTTCTTCTCTGCTATCCCGCTTCCCTTGATTGGCGGGCTGGGGTTGCTAGTCCTGCTTGGCCTCATCATTGCACTAGTGCTTGTCATCAGGAGCCTCAACCGCTAGCCACGTTCTGTGATGTCTAGCGACTTTTTGGACACGGAGTCCAGGATGTTTTTGGACGGGATGTCTAGTGGCTTTTTGGACGTTTGCGGCGGTGGAATAGCCGAATGGCTATTCCATTGCATAAGCGTAGAAAGGTCGCAGATTTCGATCCCGTTCGTGACGGCAAGACGGTCACACAGTTTTGCAAAGAATTAGGAATCTCGCGGCAGACGTACCACAACATCAAAAGCCGGTTAGCGCAGAAGGGTCGCGCAGGTATTGTGCCTGATTCGACTGCCCCGAAGAATCCGATTAAGAAATTTAACGAGGCCGATAAAATCGCAGTCGTCCACGCCAGGCAGGAGTTGATGGAGCAAGGCTTGGATTATGGGCCTTGGTCGATCTACTACTTCTTGTTTGACACTGTAGGCCCAGATTCCACACCGTCGCGTTCTACAATCGCCTCGTGGCTTCATGAGCTGGGATTTGTTGATGCCAATGCCCGCAAACGCCCCCGCAGCTCCTATAAGCGCTTCGCCCGTGATCTCGTCGGTGAACTCTGGCAAATCGATGGACTGGTCTACCGCCTCTTTGACCATGCCCACACACATGTCACGATTTACCAGATTATCGATGATGCCAGCAGATTCGATGTCGGAACCACAGCGTTCGCTCTGCCAGAAAACGGTACTGATGCGCGCGCCGTACTGGCTGCAGCGTTCGCCGCCTACGGCAAACCTCAAGAAATCCTTTCCGACAATGGCGATGCGTTCGCCACCTATCACCGTGGTTTTCTCTCTGCTACTGAAACTTGGCTCGCTAGCCAAGGTGTACTTGCTATTGCTGGTTTCGCCCCGACAACCCAGGGAAAAGACGAACGCTCTCACCGCACGTTGACCCAGTTCCTCGATGCACGCCACCCAGTCAGCCTTGCTGAGGTCAACACATATCTGGCTGAATATCGCCAGGTATACAACGAACGACGACGGCACCAATCACTGCTGGTCGGCAAAATGCACATCACACCACGCCAGGCCTTCGATACCTTCCCCAAGGCACCATCGCCTCAGCATCCACTCGATCCCGAGCAGGTCTGGGCCCGCGTAGTCGCTTATAACCAAGCGCACAATCCACAAGCTGTATCCGAAATGCTAAACGGCCCCGCGGAAGCGGCAACTTCACACGAGGCCTGCACCGATGACATGGCAGCTTTGCAAGGCATACCTCCCACCGATACCCCCACACTAACGGCGCCGACGACAAATTCAACAAACCATTGGGGTATCCCAGACCAGCTCTGCGTAAGCAAAGACGGCGTTGTACGCGTGTGCGGCTTCGGTCTCTACATTGGTCTGAGGTTTAAAAACCGCAGACTCTACTCCACAGTCACAGCCGAAAACGTTGCGGAGTTCTACACGGCCCATGACGGTGAATTCCTCTTCAGCGTGCCACTGCCGATCACGTTGAGCCACAGACCACCAGGTGGCCAGATCAACATCAACCTCGTTGAAGGAATGAAACACCGCCAACCACCGCGGATGAACCCGAAACTATCCAAACCCCGGCCGAAACGCAGGCCACAACCATAAACCGCTAGAAGTGTCCAAGACCTCCATGGATTCCGTGTCCAAAAAGACACCGGACTCCATGTCCAAAAACCCGGGCCTGACCCCCGGAAAGTAGACACGTCGGGGGTTAGCTATGCTGCTTGGGTCAGTGTAGCTGATGTGAGTGCTTCGAAGTCATCGGGGGCTAGAAGGTTGCACCAGGAGTGCCGTCTGCGCGTGTTGTAGCGCATGCACCATCGAAAGACTTCTTGGCGGCAGATGACGGGATTGTCAAAGACTTTTCGATCACGCAGAACTTCACGCTTTAAGGCGGCATTAAAGGATTCTGCCAGGGCATTATCAGCACTTGTACCCACCGCGCCCATGGATTGGCGTACACCAAGCTGGGCGCAGTGGTCCCTAAAGGCTTGTGAGGTGTACACACTGCCATGATCAGAATGGAAAATTGCCCCTTTAAGGCTTCCGCGAACCTTGCTGGCATGGGACAAAGCTTCGATAACCAGCGATACCCGCATGTGATCGGCGAGTGCATGTCCGACAAGTTTGCGCGAGTAGACGTCGATGACCGTGGCAAGGTACATGTTCTTGCCGCCCTTACACGGCAGGTACGTAATATCGCCTACATAGACTTGGTTCGGCCTGTCAGCTGTGAATCTGCGGCCTACTAGATCTGGCATGACTCGGTGACCAGGCTTACGCCTAGTAGTGACACATCGACGTTGTTTACTAAAGCCTTTCAGCCCCATGGATTTCATGATGCGTGCGACCTTCTTGTGATTGATCGGAGGAAAGTCCGTATCGTCGTTGAGGCTTGCAGCGATGCGTTTAGCACCATAAAGCCCGTGCTCATCATCGAAGATGGTCTTGATTTGTGCGCCAATAAGAGCATCAGAACACGTCTTTAACCTGCGTTTTTCGCGGGTTTGCACCCATTTGTAGAACGAGGAGCGATTGAGCTTTAACACGTGGCACATCCGCTTGACCGAGTATTCGGTTCGGTGGTCATAGACAAACTGGAAGCGGAGTACCAGCGTGTCTCTTTAAGCAAAATACTTCGCGGCCTTGCGCAGGATGTCGCGTTCTTCGCGCAGCTTTGCGTTTTCTTTTTCTAGCTGGCGGATTCGTTCAGAATCAGTCGTCGCCTGTGCCTTGTCGCGCATGCTTTTTGTGCGGGCACGCTTGCCGGTGCCGTACTGCTTAAGCCAGGAATAAAGTGAGGAACGATTGACTCCAAGCTCTGCTGAAGCCGCGTGAAGTGAGAGGTCCTCATTGTTTTCGTAGAGGGCCACAGCATCACGTTTGAACTGTTCGGAGTACCTAGGCATGGTGGTAGATTACCTTTCTTCCCAACCCAACAGGGCTGGATATCAGGTGTCTACCAAACAGGGGTCAGGTCCCCCTATGGACATAACACCGCTAGCCACGTTCACGACGATCGTCGTTCACGGTAGATAGTGCCCCGAATCTGCAAAGAATTCGGGGCTTATTTACGGTGACGGTGAGGGTTTAGCGCTCGGGTCTGCATGAGCTGAGCGGAGGGCAACCACCCCGGTCGACTCTAAGAATCAAAGCCGCCCTCAGGGGTCCATGTCTTTGTCACGGCCAAGGCCACCGAAGCGTCGGGGTCTTCGACGTCAGAGACGCGATAATAGTTCATGTCAACTCGTCCCGGGAACAGGTTGGCAACGGCATAGCCATGAGAGTCGTAATCCAAGTGCTTGACCCACGGGTTGGCGCTCTTAATGGCATCCTCAATAAGCAGGGACGTGGAATTGTCTTCTGTATGGTAGATGCCAGTGTAAGTGGTGAGGATTTCGTCGATGTTCGGCGCCGAAATCGACGTGGTCACCATCTCACACGCCACGCGGTTCTCACCGCGATAGATGTCGTTGGCCCATTCAGAGTGAATGTCACCGGTGATAAACAAAGAATTTCCCTCACGCGCCTCAAGGGCTTCGAGAAGGCGGTCCCTATCCGCGGTGTAGCCATCCCACTGGTCAGAGTTGACAGCGAAACCTGAGGTATTTCCCTTGACGAAGCGCAGGCCCTCGTTCGCTGCGTCGTTGCCCGGAAAAGTCATGATGCGCATCGGGGCCATCATCACGGAGTTGCCCATCACCATCCACGTCGCGTCCGACATCGAGATGGTGTCGCGCAGCCACTGCAGCTGTTCATCGCCCACAATGGTTCGGTTCGGATCGCCAAAGTTGGCGGAGGTGGTCTCTTGGTCACGGTAGGTACGAAGGTCCATCATGGTGAGTTCCATCAGGGATCCGAAGCGCAGATTGCGGTAGAGTTTTCCACCCTCGCTCAGCTGCTTCTGGCGCAGCGGCATCCATTCGTAGTAGGCCTGCAGCGCATCGTTCCAACGCCTTGTCCATTCACCTTCCACAAACCCCGGGGTATGGTTTTCCGCTCCCTCGCGCCACGAGTTATTGGCGGTCTCATGGTCATCCCACACCACGACCCACGGTGCTGCTGCATGCGCTGCTTGGAGGTGCGCATCCGTGCGGTAACGGCCATAGCGGATGCGGTAATCCTCGAGAGTGACGATTTCCCACACTGGGTGGTGCGGGCGGGCAACTCCGCTCTTACCAGCATATTCACCGGTGGGGTACTCGTAGATGTAGTCACCGAGGAAGACCACGAAGTCGATCTCTCCTGAGCGGCCGCGCTCCGCCATGTCCTTGTAAGCATTAAAGAATCCGGACTCGTAGTTAGCGCAGGATGCCACAGCGAAGGTAAGACTTTCCACCTCAGCATCAACCGCCGGAGCAGTCTTCGTTCGGCCAACCGGGGACACTGCTCCTTCGTGCGGGCCGGATGCTACTCGGAAGCGGTAGAAGTACTCGGTATCAGGGGCGAGCCCAAAAGGATCGACATGGACGGTGTGATCGTGATCAACGGACGCAGTGACCCTGCCTTGAGCTACCACGGAGTTCATGGACTCGTCGGTCGCGATTTCCCAGTCGACATCGACGTCCTCACCCATTCCGGACCCCGGCAGGCAATCTCTGTCCGGGGTGACGCGTGTCCACAGCACCACTGACGTGGGTAGAGGATCACCCGAAGCGACGCCATGGAGGAACGGGAGTTGTGCGTCGGAATCCTGGTTGTAGGTATCCAGCGGTGCGGTTCCTGTTTCGGTGCGTTGCGCTGCGGCAGAAGCTAGGCCAAATCCAGCAGCTGCGGTGGTAGCGCTGGCGGCACCCCAGCGCAGTGCTGTACGACGATTGATGCGAGACGGAATTGAAGAATTAGCTAAGAAATTGCTCGAGTGTGACGGCCCGTTCGTGGACCCGAATTCGTGGGACATGAAGCTTAACCTAAGCCCAACAAAAAGGTGCCTTCAACACGTACAAACCCGTTGAGACCCCCATTGTAGGGGACTTTCTCTAGATTTTTATTCCGATTAACCAAGGATTCATCTGCGCGTGTTTCTGTATGGAAGTCATATTCGACTCTCCGTTTTCTCGGCGGAGAGCCCTACCGACGGACAGCCCCCCTTAAGATTTCTCACACAAAGGCATAACAAGACAATAATGAAACTTTTCCGTTTTTCTCCGGCATCAGCAGGCGTAGCCGTCGTCACTGCAGCCGCGCTCACGTTCACCGCACAAATTGGCGTGCCGTTCGAAGCTTCAGCACAGACTGATCCGACGTTCCGCATGGTGCTCCAGCCAGGCAGCGATGAGAGCTCTGTGATCGTGTCCTGGCGCACCAAGGGCCCAGCCGATAAGGAAGTTCTCGAAATCACCGGGCCGGAGGGCACGCAGACCTTCGATGCCCAGGAAAAGGATGCCGGTGCCGTGGCGTATGTCTCCAACAACGCCACCGCGACCGGACTAAAAGAAAATACCGAGTACACGTACCGTGTTGGTTCGGATGAAGGCGGTTGGTCTGCGGAAGAAACCTTCAACACCGGTAGCTTCGGGGAAGACTGGCGCTTCATCACCGTTGCCGACGCCCAGATCGGCGTCGATACAGATATAAAGGGGCAGACGGATCAGTGGAACACCACCATCAAGAATGCCACTGCAGACTACCCAGACGCCAACATGATTTGGTCCTTGGGCGATCAGGTCGAAGGCTGGGGATCCACCGTGGCGCAGTATGACGGCTTTTTCTCTGCACCTGCCATCCGCAACTACCCTACAAATGCGATTCCAGGCAACCACGAGACCTACCCGTCAGACTTGGCGATGAAGCACTACGACGAGCACTTCATCAACCCGAATCAGGATTCAGATCTGCGCAACTTCTACTTCGAGCGCAACAACGTCCTATTCATCGGTTTGGACACTAACGCCCATAGCGAAGCTGAGATTGATCGCCACGCGGAGTTTCTACGTAAGACCATTGAGAACCGTGGCGCCTTTAACGACTGGGTCATCGTAGGCATGCACCACTCCTTCTTCTCCCAGGGAACCCACTACACGGATACTGACGTCACCGCCCTCCGCGAAAAACTAGCTCCCGTAATGTCAGATCTGGATGTGGATGTTGTCCTCAGCGGCCATGACCACATCTACACCCGAACCCACCTCATGGACGGCCTTACCCCAGTTGAAACCCCGGGCAAGCGTGGCGATGTCCTCGACCCCAACGACGGCGAGGTCCTTTACATCACCACCAGCTCCGCCGGTGGCGGTAAGTTCTATGATTTCCAGGGCGAAGACGGCAAAAAGTACCCCAATGCCCGCATGGAGAACATGGATCCAGCGCTAGTGCACGATTCCACTGCGTTCTGGCGCCAGGACTACGACGAGGACTACATGGTCGTCGATGTGACCGGTGAGACCCTCACCTTCCGCACCTACAACGCCAACAATCCGTATCTGGTGGATAAGGTCACCATCAACAACAATGACCGCGCTATCCCTGAACCTCGTGAAGAGGAGCCCACCACTCCAACACCTGCCACGACCACTGAGGTCGTCACGACTGTGGTCCCTACGACCATCACCACCACCGAAACCAAAGAGGTTCCCACCACGGTAACCACTACTCTCCCCGCAGAGAAGACGACCAAAGTCATCACGACGACGGTCCCGACCACCGAAGTAAAGACAGAAACCAAGGACGTGCCCACGACGATCACGTCCACTGTGAAGGAGCCTGCACCGGCCGAGGTCGAGACCAAAGTAGTTCCCACCACAGTCACGTCCACTGTGAAAGAACCAGGAACAACCAAGGTAGAGACCACAGTCGTTCCCACTACCGTCACTTCCACTGTTAAGGGAGACGGTGGAACCAAGGTGATTACCAAGGAGGTTCCAACGACGCTTACCTCCACGGTCGTGGTCCCCGGTGGCACACGGACCGAGACCAAGGTAGTGCCCACCACGATTACCTCTACTGTGGCTGGTAAGCCGCAGGAACCGTCCGAGCAGCAACCACGCCCCTCTGAGGAACCGTCTAAGGAGCGGGTGTCTTGCGAGGAGATTTCCTCGGGGTCGTCGGGAAGCTCGGCGCACTCTTCTGAGAGCTCCTCGGACGAGGATTGCATGTCTTCGCGCGGCGGCGTAATTGGATTCCTGCTCGGTGCAATCAGTGCACTAGTCGTCGCCGGCGGCGCGGCTGCCCTGGCCCCGAACAGCCCACTTCGCGATAACATTCAGCACATGCTCAACTCGATTTTCGGGATCTACATCAGACTGTTCTAATCACCCCCTAGACAACGGTGGTGCCTTGCTGAAATGTCCCTTAAGCCTAGCCGCGCCCACGACGATCGTCGTTCACGGTAGATAGTGCCTCAAATCTGCAAAGATTTCGGGGCTTATTTACGGTGACGGTAAGGCCTAGCGCTCGAGTCGGCCGCTGTCGGGCCGAGCGGTCCGAGGCCGGCAAAACGAGAAGACCCACCAGCCAAAGGGACTGGTGGGTCTCGGAAGTTGGTAGCGGGGGCTGGATTCGAACCAACGACCTCTGGGTTATGAGCCCAGCGAGCTACCGAGCTGCTCCACCCCGCGTCGAGATGCACTTCCGAACATCAAGCGCTCTGCGCACTAGCGTTAGCCCTGTGCGCTGGCGACTCATGTAACTATACAGACACCATGGCGCCTACCCAAATCCCCTGGGCAGGCGCCATCTTACGCTGAGGCGCCAGGCTTGATTCCCGGCGCTGGTTTCGACTTACTGGGACTGCAGCGAGCGGTAGTCCTCCACTGCCTTGTCCAGCTCGTCCAGAGCCTTGCCGTACTCCTCGAAGGAGCCACCCTTGGCCTTGTCCACACCGTCGAGGGCCTTGTTGATGGCGTCGATGGCCTCACCTTCGTTGGATGCCTTCGGAGCGGAAGCCGGTCCGGATGCCTCAGAATCCTTGTCATCCTTGGCGTCCTTCTGGTCACCGTCGGACTTCTCCTTGTCATCCTTGTCGGTCTTCTCGCCCGAGTCGCCCTCGATCTCCGTGATGTCTTGGGCTGCCTTCGGGTCGATGCCGACCTGTTCCAAGGCCTCACCAATCGTCGGGGCATAGCCCACGCGGCCCTTGTAGGACACCAGCACGCGCAGCAGCTTCGGGAACGCGGATTCCTGGCCCTTACGCTGCGAGTAAATCGGCTCAAGGTAGAGGATCTCTCCCCCGCCCACCGGCAGTGCCAGCAAGTTACCGTTCTTCAGGTCATTCGAGCCCTGCCACAGCGTGCGGTCACGAGCCACCTGGTCAGAGGACATCATGGCATCCTGCGCCTGCTTCGGGCCCTGGGTCTGGGTATTCGTCGGCAGCACGCGCACGGTGATGTCACCGTAGGTCTCCGGGTCAGAAGACACCGCCATGTGGGCGGACAGGAACTGACGGTTCAAACCACGGTAGGAGGTGATGAGCTGGAAGTTCGGCTTGTTGGTCTCCGGGTCGGAAGCCAGCACGTAGTACGGCGGCTGGTTCAAGCCCTGGGACTCGCCGGCGGTCGGATCCTCCGGGACGGACCAGAAGGCATCGTTGTTGAAGAACACGCCCGGGTCATCCACGTGGTACTTGGCCAGCAGGTTGCGCTGCACCTTGAACATGTCCTCCGGGTAGCGCAGGTGCTGGCGCAGCTCGTCGGAAATCTCCGACTCAGGCTTGACGACGCCCGGGAACACACCCTCCCAAGCCTTGAGCACGGGGTCTTCGGTGTCGAACTCGTAGAGGTCAACGGTGCCATCGTAGGCGTCGACAGTCGCCTTCACCGAGTTACGAATGTAGCCCACCTGGTCATTGACCAAGCGCTGCGTCGTGCCCGTCGGGTTCTGGGTATCCTGGGTGGTCTCCGTCAGCGAGGTGCGCTGCGAATACGGGAGGGAATCCAGGGTGGTGTAACCATCCACAATCCACTTGATGCGGCCATCGATGACTGCCGGGTAGGTGGAGGAATCCGTCGTCAGCCACGGGGCGACCTTCTCCACGCGCTCACGCGGGTCACGGTCATAGAGAAGCTTGGATTCGGAACCGACGCGTTCCGACAGCAGGAAGTTCAGCTCTTGATACTTCAGGGCAAAGGCTGTGCGGTCAACGATATTGCCAATATCAACGCCGCCTTTACCGTCATAGGTGTAGGTGGAGGTATCGGTGTCATACTCCACCGGCTGGTCACCGGTCTTGCCCACGATGGCGTAATCCATGCCATCACGTGCACTCGCAATCACCGGACCATAGTAGATACGCGGCTCGTCCACCTTGATGCCCAAGGATTCTTCAGCGTTTTGGGTCTCGCCCTCGCCTTCAGCGTCCTTGCCGGACTGAGTCTGCAGGTCAGCCACCGTGAAGATGGGGAAACCACCACGAGCAGAGCCTGCATCGCGGGCCACCTCATCCACCTTGTTGGCTTGCGCGGCGATAAAGCCGTTGCCGTGGGTATACACGGTGTGGCGGTTAATCCAGTTCTGCTGGTTCTCCTGCAGCTCGTTGGGATCCAACTCGCGGGCGGCCACCACGAAGTCACGGATTTCGCCGTCAATCTCGTAGCGGTCCATCGCCAGAGTTTCCGGGAAGCCATAGAAGTTCTTTAGCTGCTGCATCTGAGTAAACGTCGGCGCCAGAATGTCTGGGTCCAGCAGGCGGAGGTTTGAGATGGTGGAGTCATCTGAACCCACCTTGTCATCGGAAACGTCTCCTGCTCCCCAGTTCTCCTCGTAGGTCACCTTGTCCTCAGTAAGCCCGTACGCAAAGCGGGTGGACTCGATATTGCGGGAGATGGATTCAGCTTCTTTAGCCTGGCGGTTCGGGTTAACAGAGAAGCGCTCCATGATGAGTGGCCAACCCTGACCAATAACAAGTGCGGACAGCACCATGAGCACCACGGCAAGACCGGGGATGCGCAGGTCCTTAATGACCACAGCAGAGAAGATTGCTACCGCCACAAAGATGCCGATGATCATGAGGATGATTTTTGCCGGCAGGTAGGCATTGATATCGGTATAAGAACCACCGGTGAACAGTGAGTGCTGGTTGTAGAGCAGCTGGTAGCGCTCCAGCCAGTAGCCAGCCACCTGCAGCAGCATCCAGATACCGGCGGTGACGGCCAATTGGGTACGCGCCGGTTTCGACAGCGATCCGCGCACGCCGGCCGCACGGTTACCAATACGGATTCCGCCCAGGATGTAGTGGCCCACCAGCGCGATGAGGAAGCACACTGCAAACAGCATTGAGAATGCGTTGACCAGCATGGACCATACAGGCAGGCGGAAGGCGTAGAAGCCCAAGTCGTGGTGGAACTGCGGGTCATTAAAGCCGAAGTCATGCGAGTTGAGGAAGAGCATGACTGTGCGCCAGTTGGCCTGGCCCAGCAAGCCCGAGACGACACCGATAAGCAGCGGGAGGGTCTTGAGGAAGACCCCCATGGTGCGCTCAATGGACTTGCGGTACTGGTAGACCGGCGAGTTGAGATCAGCCATGTCCAGCGAACCACCACGACCACGCCATACCAGTAGCCCGGCCACGTAGGTGATAGCGGCGGCAACGAGTCCGAAGACTACGAAGAGGATGATCCGGGTAATCAGGGTCTTGGTGAAGACCCCGCGGTAATCAATCGCACCGAACCACTTCCAGTCCGTGTAGAAGCCCACGAACATGGGGCCGATGAACAAGAGGACAGCGATGATAGCGACGACCCAAGACAGTGCTCTGGGAGGACGTTTCATCGGGGCGGTGGGTCGGTTCAGTCCGGAAGCCAACTCCAGCTCCAATCAGGTCTCGTGCGAACATAGAGGTATCAAGCTTCTAGTCTAGAGAAGCACTAACCCCGTCAACGAACAAGGACACTTATGAGTTCCCAACCACACTCCCAGCCAGCTGTACACCGCGCGCTCAACAAGGCGATGCGCGAGGCCGTCGACTTCATTCACGCCGAGGGCTGGGATGCCCCACCTACTCTGTTTGCGCTCGTACCTACCGAGTTAGTCGCTGCCCAGTTGGGTGATGTGGATGAAGAGTCGCCGCTTACCCTTGTCGTCCAGGAGCTACCGGAAGGCATCGAGCCGGGGTCGGAGCACTTAGCAGAGTACGTAGCTCGCCTGGCGTGGCCGCGCGAGATTGCCGGAGTCATCCTGGCACAGGAAATCATGTTTAAAGACACGGAGGACGCCGCGCTTAGCGACGCCCACCCGGCCCGCCTCTTCTCTGGTGTCCTGCGCGACGGCGTGGGCGAGGACGGCTCGGACGGCGCTGAGCTTACCCTCCTGCAGCTGCGCCCCACGGAGGAAGAGCTGGAAGCAGCTGGCCCCTTCGCCGAGGACGACATTCAACTGCGCGGAGGGCCGAACGTAGCACCGGGCGTCATCGCTGCCCTGCGCTACGGTTTGGAGCAGGATCCAGACGAGCTTATTTAATCGTCTAAACTGGGCAGATAGCATTAAGCATTATCGAGTTATTCAGCAGTACCGCTTTGTAGAGGAGCCACCCCACCGTGCGTTTGACCACCCGCCTCACCGCCGCTGCCTCAGCCGTGCTCGCCGCCGGCGCGCTGTTGAGCGCATGTGGGAATAAGGAAACCCCCGAGCCGTCGCCAGCTACCTCGCCTGTTGCGTCAACAGATTCAGAGGAGCCCAGCTCCGCGGCCGCTACCTCGGCCTCTGAAGAAGTGAGCGAGACCAGCTCTGCGGAGGAAACCACGTCCGCCAAGGACTCGGAGTCAGCACCGGCCTCGGAGTCTGAGTCCAACTCCGACGACGCGGACGAGTCCGAATCCGCTGAGCCAAGCTCGGCATCGGACGGGAAGTTCGAGGCTTCGGTTGACAAAGCCTATGCCATCTTCGGCGGCTTGGTTCCCGAGGAGATCTTTGAGGAGTTTGATCGCTGCGACCCGAACGGCGTGACGGATTCTTTCAATTGCTCGGGCTCCAAGGTGGGCCAGTTCCAGTTCTTCAAGTCCAAGGCCAAGGCTTCCCAGACCACCCAGGTGCTCACGGAATTGCGCAGTTCGCGCGTCGTTGAGGACAGCGGCAACCGCGTCGTGGGCTGGTCCATGTTGGGCAACACTGCCATCCTTACCGTCGTGGATAACGACGAAGGTCTCATCATGCAGCAGATGATCTCCACTGACCAGGACGATCCGGAGGAGCGCCTCAAGGAGCTGGGCCTGGTTTAGGCTCACTTTTTACCGCTGCCCTGGTGAGTTGAGGTGCGGCCGATCCTTCACAGGCGCCGGCGGGCTTGCCCGCCCATTGATGTCACCGCAGGACCGGGGCTCGACAAGAGGCACTCGAAACTGCCCTACCTGCCAAAAGTTCCGAACTTGCCCAGATGAATACCGGGTTCGTTTCACAATTGAGTTCATTTACACAACGGTAAAACATTCACCAGCTTGGAGGCGTTTTACAACGCGATCAATGACTGCACTCACTGGTACAACAACGAACGGTTCCAAAAGCGACTCAAGGGCCTAACTCTGAAGCAATACCGGAATCAGACTCTTGAGCCTCCAACTGCCTCAAATTAAACCAGTCCAACTTTCGGGGCAAGTCCAGAAGTCACTCTGCTTAATTAGAGCTGAACTGACATGTAAACGTCGTATAGCTTTTGTGACCACTCCTCATAGGTCTGGTACTGACCATCCTTGCCCTTGGCGGTATACATATATTTCGCCATCTCGGAGATTCCCTCGTTCGAGAGCTCTGCACATTCGGTCATAGAGAGGTTAGGGCATTCGTTTTGAAGCCGAGCAGAATACTCGTCGTAGATGGCTTGGTAACCATGAGTGGAACCTTCCTGAGAACCGTCTTCAGCGGCGGGAGCCTCGGCGGGGGTTTCTTCTTCTACAGGTGATTCATCGATGGGGGCTTCTTCGGCAGTTGCAACAGGGGCGTTTGCAAAGTACAGGGTCACTGTTTCATCAGAAAACCATGCCTCCGCCACTTTGCGTTCGCTGTCGGAACAATCAGACGATTCTTGGTCGTTCTCCGTCCCTTGCACTGCATCCACTCTCCAGCCTGCTTCTCGAACCTTTTCACAAGCTGCAGAAATGGTAAGTCCATTAACGTCAACTTCCTGAAGCTTTTCCTCCGATGAACATGACGCAAGGGTAGCAACAAGAGCAATTGCCGAAATGCCTGTGGCAATCTTTTTAATCATTATTAAAGAATCCTTAAATTCGACAGAGGGTTAATTGCGTACCTTCGAATTCGATGAGACGCGTTCTTGAATGAAAAGCGTGTGCTTCTAGAAAAGAAACCGCTGAAATATTAACATATCTGCCAATGCTTTAGGAATCCCATTATTGAACCCTGTAATGTCTGAAGCGTCTTGGGTTTAGCTCGACTTCATTGAACGGCGCTACGGATCTTGGGTGTGAACGAGTTCCACTCTGGGCGGCGAGTTTGGGCAGTGCTAGTCCTACGTACTTAGCCTTCGCAGGTCTCGACGGGCTTCCCGTCGGCAAAGTCCTGCATCGCCTCGATGGCATCATCCAGTGTGTGAACTTTGGCCACCACCATGCCCTCGGTATCGCGGCTGATGGCCTCCGCGCAGTTTTCTGCTGGGGAGAGGAAGAGCTGTGCGCCCGCATCCCGGGAGGCACGAACTTTATGGACAATGCCGCCGATAGGGCCGACCTTTCCGTCTTCACCGATGGTGCCCGTGCCGGCAACCGTCGTGCCGCCCGTGAGGTCTTCGGTGGAAAGTTTGTCGATAACCGCCAAGGTAAACATCATGCCCGCCGAAGGACCACCGATGTCCTGCAGGTTGTAATCCACCGTGATGTCTTCGGTAGGAACCGACGTCATGAGGATGCCAAGGAGCGGAATGCCCTTGTCCTCCGGGTGGGCGCCGAGAGTGACCTTCTCGGTGCGGTCCTTACCGTCGCGGGTGATGTCGAGCGTGACGTCATCGCCGGGAGCCAGTCCTCGGATTTTCTCTTGGACCTCGCCGGGTTCGGTGACGGGTTCGGAATTGACGGCGGTGATGATGTCGCCGTCGTGAAGCGTGGCGGCCGCGGGGGCGTCGTCAAGCACCTGTGCCACCTCAACGCGCACGGGTTTGTTGAGGTAGTCCATGGCGGCCACAGTGGCAGCTGACTCAGATTGGGTAAAGGCCTGCTGGTTCGCCTCCTGTACCTCCTCGTCGGTCTTGCCCTGCGGGATGATGTTTTCGATAGGTACGAGGGTGTCATCCGTAAACAGCCAACGCCCCAACGCCTGCGCCATCGTCATGTTGGTGCGTACCGATACCGTTGTCATGTTGAGCTGGCCGGTGGGCTGGTACGTCTCCGGCGCTTCCACGTCGACGACCTGCATTCCCTCTACCTCACCGAGCGTGTCCACAACAGGCCCCGGGCCTTCTGCGGCATACGGAACCGTCAGAGTAATGTCCGTCCCCGGGATGTGGTCCACGCTGAGCAGAGCTCCCGTAAGCACCACCGGAATCGCTCCCCAGGTCAGGGTACGGAGGCGGCGAGTTCGAAGGTTCTGCTGTTGATTCACGGAGAAACAGCCTACAACGTCTGATGGTCTGTTCGCTCTCAGCGTTGCCGAAGACCTAGAATCCGCGACCTGGGAACCGGTAGATTGGGGCGCATGAGCAACGGATTCGGTTTTTCCTTCCCCAACAACGATGATGACGACGACAACGATCGTCGCGACCAGAACCCGTTCGGCGCCTTCGGCTTCAGCGCGGGTGGCGCTGGCGGTGGCGGTGGCCTAGGCGATCTTCTCAATCAATTTGGCCAGATGCTGTCCGGTATGGGTTCCTCCATGAACTCCCCGGAAGGCGCCGGCCCGGTCAACTATGACTTGGCCAAGCGCATTGCCCTGCAGCAGATCTCCGGTGATAAAGAGGTCAATGATAAAGACCGCACCGCCGTCCAAGAATCGGTACGCTTGGCCGAGCTGTGGCTTGATGACGCCACCTACCTTCCCACGGCCTCGGATACCGTGACCGCGTGGAACTCCGCTCAGTGGCTCGAGGAAACCCTCCCGATGTGGCAGCGCATGGTGACCCCGGTGGCGGAGCACATGAACAACGCGCAGCTCGAGTCCCTTCCAGAGGAAGCGCGCGACATGATGGGCCCCCTGACCTCAATGATGAATTCGATGTCCGGCATGAACTTCGGCATGAAACTGGGCCATGCTCTTGGTGATCTCGCCTCGCAGGCACTGACCGGTTCCGACTTCGGACTGCCGGTCTCCCCCGCTGGCACCACGGCACTCTTGCCGCACAATATTCAGGCCATCGCCCGTAACCTCAACGTTCCAGGACAGGAGGTGCTCGTTTACATCGGCGCCCGTGAGGCCGCCCGTCAGCGCCTGTTCAAGCACGTGCCGTGGTTGGTGGAGCGCCTCGTGTCCTCCGTCGAGGAGTACGCCATGGGCCTCGTCATTGACACCTCCCACATTGAAGAAGCGACCCGCGAGCTCAACCTGGAATCCGGTGACCCGCAGGCTATTCAGGATGCGATGGGCAAGCTGCAGGGCATGGACCTCTCCCCGCGCATCACCTCACGCAACGCTGGTGCCGCGTCCCGTCTGGAAACCCTTCTGGCACTCGTCGAAGGCTGGGTCGAGCACGTGGTTACCGAGGCCCTGAGTGAGCGCATTCCGTCGACGCAGGCGATGAATGAGGCATGGGCACACCGCCGCTCCACCGGCGGTTCAGCGGAAAAGGCCTTCTCCCAGGTCGTAGGAATTGAGCTCAATGCCCCGAAGGTGGAGGCTGCCGCGGAGCTGTGGCGTCGCGCCACCGTGGCCGTGGGCCCAGACAAGCGCGATTCCGCGTGGGATCACCCAGATCTGCTGCCGACGGCGGAGCACATCGACAACCCTGCCTCCTTCATTGATGGCCTGCTCGATGACAGCACTGACGAAGGTTTTGAAGAGGAATTCTCCAAGCTGGAGGAAATGCTCAAGCAGCAGAACGATGACTCCGCGCAGGACACTGACGCGGAGGGCACAGACGAAGGCGAGGACGACGCCGACGGTGACGACGCCGACGGCAAAGACTCCCGCGAGGATTAGCGGAAGCGCTGATAGGCCTCCAAATAGCCCTTGGCGCGCTCCGCCTTGGGCGCACGATCTGCCCATTCCCAAAATTCCGGGCCATGACCGGAAATGAAGGTGTGGGTCAGCTCGTGGATAATGACCGCGTCGAGAACGTACTCGGGAACGTCCTGCAGCCGGTCTGAAATGCGAATATCTCCCGTTGAGGTAGTACAACTGCCCCAACGGGATTTTTGATTGCTTACCCAGCGAATAGATCCCACAGTCGCGCGGCCGTCGAGAAATCGTGCATTCAGTGAGCGGGCGCGGGCTTGGAGGGAGGCGTCGGAAAGCTGCGCCGAAGAGTGCTTCTTCCGCACCTTCCCCACGATGTCCGCTACAGCCTTCTCCTCCTCCGCCGCCGACATCCACGCCGGGATGCGGACTTCCAGCACACCATCGACGCTGCGGGCCTGGACGGTGCGCCGGCGCCGGGCTGAGCGAATGACACGGACTTCGGGGTTACTCGACATGACAGGGCATTCTACCTGTGGTGCAATAAAGACCCACCGCGGCTAGGAGGGATGCCGCGCGACGGGGGGATAGAAAAATATGGCAGCACAAGCCTATACGCTGGCGCCGGACGTGGTCGTTCTCGAACGCGAGCCGGGAATGGTGCAATGCGGAATGGACGCCACGCGCGTCGGGGTGCTAGAAGCACATCCACAGTTGGCGAGTGTCCTCAACCGGCTTCGGACGCCGCTGACCAGGCAAACGATTGAGAATCTGATTGCCCGTACGGGGCTATCACCTGCTGCTGCGCGCAGTCTTGTCGACGACCTCATTAGCTACCACATCTTGTGGCCGGAACCGCGACTCCAACGCATCGCGGTGCTTGGGAACTCGGTGTTAGCCGATGAGCTCCGCGACGCACTTCTGGGCGACCACTTCCAGCCCCGCACTCCCCTCCACACCGAATCAGCCGCTGATTACATCGACAACGTGGCGGGCTACCTTCCAATCGTGGCGGTAGACATGCTCGGTGGTGCCGTGGACTGGGCACGGGCACTCCACCGGAGCACAGCGACGTGGCTGCCGGTATCCATGTTGGACGCCCGGGGCATTATTGGTCCGGTACGTGTCAATGGTGCAGGCCCCTGCCCCATGTGTGCGCACCTGCACCGTATTGATGCTGATGCGCAATGGCATGAGGTGGCACAACGGGCTGATGCGGCCGCACGGCCAGGGGATCCCATCGTGCGCACCGCAGTTGTCATGCACGCGGTGGTCACCATCCGCCGCCTCATGGGCCGGCCCTCCCCACCTGGGGCTCCGCAAGCACGGCCTCTAGCCGGGGAGCTCAGGGAGATTGACCTGACTTAGGCCACTTTAGTGCGGAAGTTCGCGGCCGGTGATTGCTTGGATGGTGGCGGTGGTATCGGGCGGGAGTGGTACGGCGGCGTGGATGGTTTCGCCACCAATGTTGAGTTCAAAGCTGCGGTATTTCTTGAGTGTTCTCACCAGGCGTTTGATGGATTGACCACTGCGGGTCTCCATTAGGTGGGCCACTGCTAGTGCTGCGATGACAATGTTGAGATGTGCGGTGATTGAGTCTTGTTTTCTGGCGTAGATTGGGCGGGCTTTCAGGTCTGATTTCGACATCCGAAACGATTTCTCAATGTTAAATAGCCTGCGGTAATGCCCGATAACCTCACTAGCGTCAAGAGCGGTCAGGTCGGTTTCATAACCTTTTATTCCGGCTAGGGCTCGGTGTTTGGCAGCAAGAGCGTAGTTGACCTTCTTGTTCGGGGCGGAAAGATCGATATAGCGGTTGCGCTTGATTGCGATATCGCCGTCAACAGCGCGTTTAGCTTTTGCGACTTGCTCTTTGATTCCGCGCAGGCTGCGCCTAGCCCGGTCGTGAGAGTACTGGTAATGCGTCACCGTATTCGGGGTTGTGTGTTTGCGCCCATCGCTTGCCGAGGCTTGTGTCCAGATCTGGCCGTGGGCGTAGTCTTCACCGGGGTTTTCCCGCCGCCAGGTTTCAATCACCTCAGGCACGGTGGGGGTTTTCACCGACAAAATATAGTGCAGACCTGCATCAATGAGTGCTTGTTTGTTCGCCGCGGAAAACATCCCCGCATCAGCAACGACGGTGACCTCGTCGAGCTGGTAGGCCTCTTGGAACCGTGTGATCATCGGCAGCATCGTGTGGGTTTCTGCCGAGTTGCCAGCAAACGCGCCCACATGCAGTGGAAACCCGGTGGCATCAGTAAGCAGCCCGACAAGTATTTGTGGCTCTAGGCGGCGCTCTTTGGAAAATCCGGGTTTGCGAAGCTCATCAGGAGTATCGGTTTCAAAGTACAAGGTGGTCACGTCGTACAAGATGAATGCGCCTGGCCCGATACCTGCATGATGGGCCAACGCTTGGGTGAGTATCTCTCCGAACGATTCGGTGGCGAAGGAGGAAAGACGCCTCTGGATGGTGCGGTAGCTTGCGCTGGTGATGCCAACCTCGGCAAGAGTCTCGATGGAATCCAGCTTTGAGCCGGGATGGATGATCCGGGCACGCACCAGATCGCGAAACACCGGATCATCACCGGTTGCTGCAGCAAGGCCTAACTCGTCGAAACACGCATCAATACAGTCCAGTAAGTATCCGGCCCGCTGACCGACTACCGGCAGCGGGTTGGAAACGCTGCCTGTTGCCGGTGCGATGTGTTTCACCTCTCCGAAGTCCATTGCGAGTTGGTCACCATCGACGATGCGTTGAGCTTCAGCTCTTAAAAGTGCAAGCTCAGACTCTGAATGCGCTGAGCCGATATGCTTCATCCTTTTCGCACCTTTGCGTTCAGAGAACACCACCTGCACCGCCATCGCCCCAGAAGCGGTCTTGACAGTGCGAATATAAGGACTCACAAAAATCAGACTACTGAACACCCCCGGCACTACCCACTTAGTGCGGAAAAATTCTTCCCCACCGACGAAAACCAACAGGTTACAGTGTCAGAGTGACGTTACTCACCCGCCCATGACCTAAGTCAGGCCTCATGGGCCGGCCCTCCCCACCTGGGGCTCCGCAAGCACGGCCTCTAGCCGGGGAGCTCAGGGAGATTGATCCCTACGGCATGGACCAACATCGCTTCGTGCTGGAGCATCCACGCTGCCCATACTGTTCGGGCTAAGGCCTCCTGATTGCTGGTTATACGCGTAAGAGCGCTTAACGTGTTGAAGCGATGATCTGCAGAACTTCCGCGCCGTAGCGCTCCAATTTCGTCGGGCCGACGCCTGAGACATCGAGCAGTTCCGCTTCCGTGGCGGGAAGCGCCTCCGAGATGGCCTGCAAAGTGGCGTCAGAAAAGACTACGTACGCAGGTACTTTAGAGTCCTTCGCCACCGAGGCACGCCACGACCTCAACGCGTTGAAGACATCCTCATCCCCTTCGTACTCGCACCATTCGTGGCGGCCCAACACCTTTTCTGCAGGGCTGGTGAGCTCGCTGGAGCACACCCTGCAGCGCCGCGGGCGATAACGGCGATTGCTCGACTCGCTTTCCTCGATGCTCGGCACGAGGCCGTCAAGGAAGCGGGTCCGCTCGCGCGATGCCCGCGAACCGGTGGTCTTTGCTAACGCCCACGACAGGGCCAGATGCTCGCGGGCACGGGTAATGCCCACGTAGAACAGGCGGCGTTCCTCTTCCACCTGCTCATCGCCAGCTTTGATGGCGTGGTTAATGGGCAACAGCTTTTCCGTGAGCCCGACAAGGAAGACCGCATCCCATTCCAAGCCCTTAGCAGCGTGAATGGTAGCCAAGGTAACCCCCTCCATGGTGGGGTTGTGCTTGTTTTCTGAGCGGCGGTGCAGCTCTCCCAGCACGCCGTTGAGATCAATGCCCTCGTGGTCCTCCACAATCTGGGCAATGAGATCCACCAGTGCGCTCAGTGACTGCCACCTCTCGCGTGCCTGAGCACCCTGTGGTTCCGTAGCCGTCAAGCCCAGCTCCACGAAAGCCGCGCGGGCAACGGCAACCGGATCATCCGGTAGATCCTCACGGCGCGATGCGGCGATAAGCACACGGATAGCCTCCAGGATTTCGGGCCGCCGGAAGAACCCTTCACCACCGCGGACTTGGTAGACAAGTCCGGCGTCCGCCAGCGCCTGCTCAAACTGTTCCGACTGCGCATTGATGCGATAGAGGATGGCAATCTCAGAAGCTTTCACGCCTTGGTTAAGCAAGGTCAGCACCTGCCCCGCGACTTCCTTGGCTTCTACCTCCTCGGATTCATAAGCCTTAAAGGTGGGCTCTGGACCGGGCTCGCGCATGCCTTGCAGCTCCAGCCGGGTACCGGCGGCACGTCCGGTGGCCTTTGCAATGACCTCATTAGCCAACTGCGTAACCTGCGGGGTGGAGCGGTAATCTCGCTGCAATTTAATCATGGTGGCCTGCGGATAGGTGCGAGAAAAGTCCAACAGGTACTCCGGTGAAGCGCCGTTGAAGGAGTAAATGGTCTGGTTGGCATCACCCACGACCGTGAGGTCATCACGGTCCCCCAGCCAGGCTTCAAGGACACGCTGCTGCAGCGGCGTGACATCCTGGTACTCATCCACGACAAACGTGCGGTACTGCTCACGGAATACTTCCGCAACCGATGGCACATTCTCAATGGCCCCGGCAATGTGCATGAGGAGGTCATCGAAATCGAGGTACATGAGATCCGGAGTGGATTTCATGTCCTCATAGCGGCGGAAAACTTCGGCGACGGCCTGCGGATCACCCGGTGCTTCGCGGTCCGTGCTCTCGATGACACCCGGATAGCCCTCGGGACCAATGAGCGATGATTTGGCCCACTCAATTTCCCCCAGAAAATCACGAATAGTGTCCTTGGTGTTGTCGAGCCCCAAGGAGCGCACGGCGCGTCCGACAAGGCTGAATTTGTTATCGATGAGCTGCCACGGCAAGTCCCCTGCTACCTGTGGCCAAAAGAACTTCAATTGACGGCGGGCGGCGGCGTGGAAGGTTTGGGCCTGCACTCCCCCCACACCCATCTGGTGGAGCCGCTCGCGCATCTCACTTGCCGCTCGGGTGGTGAAGGTGACAGCGAGAACACGCTGGGGATTGACAAAGCCCTGGTCCACCATGTGGGCGATGCGGTAGGTAATCGTTCGGGTTTTACCCGTTCCGGCGCCTGCCAGGATGCACACAGGGCCGCGCGGCGCCGTAGCGGCGGCACGCTGGTCCTCATCGAGCAGGGACAGATCCGGTCTCATCACCGTGGAACCACTCCATAATCATCGTGTGTGCAATTGAGCCCTTACGGGCAATGGTCATGCTCGGCAGGTCACCGCGGGACACCCACCGTATTTCTGCGAGCTCTTCGTCAGTATCGCACACGGCCTCGACATCCTCCGTGACGGCAGAAAAGCCCACCATAAGGGACCCACTTGGCGGCCACGGCTGGGAACCCCAGTACCGCACGGTATGCAGACGACGACCGGTTTCCTCGAGCGCTTCTCGCACCATGGCGTCCTCGAGGGTTTCGCCCGGCTCTACGTAGCCAGCAATGAGAGAAAAGAATTCGGGGCGGTGGCGGTTGCGCGCCAGAAGGATGCGTTCGGACTCTGGGTGGTGGATAATGCCGATCACCGCTGGGTCAACACGGGGGAAGACATAGCAGTCACCAGTGCGCCCCACTATGCCAGGAGCGGGGTACTGCAATTCCTCACCCGTGCGCGGATCGAAGCGCGCTTCACGACGATTCCGGATAACATGCACAGCTTTGAGGATGTCGCGCTGGCCGTTGAAGAACGTAGCATCCTGCAGCGAGCCGAGTTTCTCGGCAGCTGCTGTATCCAGCAGGAAGGCGTCAACGTCGCCAGCCTCGACGAGGATGTCACCGGCAGGTTCTGCCACGAGGACAGGCAGGCCTTCGGCATCAACTGGGATGCGGCCGGTCTCGGTGACTGGCAGGAACATTACTTGTCGTCGTCCTCGTCCTCATCGGTATCGTCGATGGATTGGTTCACTTCGTGCTTGATGTAGAGCAGGCGGTCACCCGGCTTGAGCGCATAGGCATCGGCGGTATCAACGCGGTGCAGCTCATTATTGCGCAGGACCGCGAGCACAATATCTGCAAGGTGACGCGGGTTAGAACCAACCTCAAACTCGCGCACAGCGCGCTCGGCGACGGAGAAGCCCTCGTTCGGGGAGAGCAAATCTTCCATCATTTCCACCACCGTCGGTGTGACGGTGGCAAGACCTAGCAGACGGCCCGCGGTCTCAGCAGAGGTCACCACTGAGTCTGCACCCGATTGCAAGAGAAGGTGGCGGTTCTCGGATTCTCGGACTGAAGCCACCACCTTGGCCTTGGGGTTGAGCTCGCGCACGGAAAGCGTACACAGCACGGCAGTATCGTCCGTGGATGGAGTCACAACAACGGATGAGGCATTTTGCACACCGGCGATGCGCAAAACATCCTGCTTGGTACCGGAACCATAGATGGTCACCAGACCGTGGTGTTCAGCATTAGCCAGTGCGGCGCGGTTGGTATCGACGACCACGATCTGGGAGGCAGGAACATCATCCGCGATAAGAGCAGCCACCGCACCGGCGCCCTTCGTGCCATAGCCGATAACGACAGTGTGGTTACGCAATTGCTTTCTCCAATTCTGGATTTCAAATGTGCGACGGGCTCGGTCAGTGAGCACCGACAAGGTCGCTCCAACCAACAAAACAAGGAAGAGCAGACGGGCCGGGGTAACAACGGCGAGGTTGAGGAAACGTGCCTGCGGAGTAACGGGAACGATGTCACCATAGCCCACCGTGGTCAGCGAGACCGCCGAATAATAGGCAGCATCGAGCAGCGACAGGTCCTCGCTGTATCCATCGCCGTCAAAGTAGACGACGATAGTGACGAGGACGAGAAGTCCGAAAGCCCACAGGACGCGGCGTGCCAGCTGCTTCCACGGGTTGGTGCTCTCCGTACGCGGGAGAGTAATGACGTCAATCAACGCATGGTCAGGCTGCGAGGTTAACTCAATCTGCGGCAAAAAACGCGATGTCAAGCGTTTGCCTAAATGCTTGGCCACTAAGCGCCAACCTCCCTTTAACGGAGCGAATGTACCGTGAGACTACCTTAGACTTAACCCGGGCGGGGTGGAAACTGCAGAGTCCACAAGCTCAGCAAGGCGTGCGCCAGTAGGCAGGTTCTCCGGCTCTAGCAGGAAGTTCTCTTGGACGTAGAAGAAGGCTGCTCGGACAGAGTCGACGTCGTGGATACGGCGCCATGCTTCTGCGTAGACAGCAAGCTGGATTTGCGCTGAGGTCAGCGCAGAGCCCTGAGGGCGCCGGCCCGTCTTCCAATCCACGATGAGCCAAGTTCCGTCGGGCTGCTGGAATACCGCATCCATGCGACCACGCACGACGGAATCACCGATGGTGATTTCAAAAGGTGCCTCGACATGTGCTGGGGTACGCTGAGCCCACTCGGAAGCCAAGAACGCTTCCTTGAGAGATTCGAGGTCGTGGTCGGGCTCATCGTGGGAGCCTGGTAGCTCATCTTCACCCAAGAGCGCTGGTGCGCCGAAGCGGTCTTCGAGCCAGGCGTGGAAGGCGGTACCGCGCTTGGCGTAGGAATTCGGCCTGAAGGGAATGGGGCGACGCTGACGGCGTGCGAACTGAATCGGGTCAGCTGACATGGCCACCATGTCGGAGGCCGTCAACTCACTCGGAAGCTCAACATCGACCACTGGGGCGTGCAGCGCCTTGTGCTCTTCAATAAGCGCGCTAGCCTCCTGCTCCCACAGCTCGAAGGTCTCGCCATCTCGCAATGCTGGAAGCCCCTTCATCGCGGCGCGAACCGCAGCGGCTGCATCAACCGCCCGGGGCTGTGGAGTCAGCGATGGGAAATAAGCTTCACGCTCCGTGCCTTCCTCAGCCTCGACGGGGAGGTCCGGTACCTCCCAGTGAACAACAAGTTCTGGGTGCTTATCTGCCAGCAACTGTAGATAAGAGTATGGGCCCTTCTTACTCTTTCCCTTTGCTTTGTTCGTACCGGAACCTGTCACTGTCAGCGTGGACTCTGTGCGCGTTATCGCCACGTAGAACAAGCGCGCTGCTTCCTCAGCTTGGAAGTCGCGGTCAAGCTCTTTGAAAGCCTCACAAGCCTTACCGAACTCCGAGCGCTTCACAGCGTCATCGGGCAGTTCGATGTAGTCATCATCGCCAGGTGCCTTCTCAATCTTCGTGAGGAAAGTCTCTGCCTGGGCTTTGTAGCTCGAGGAATCTGCATGTGCCACGCACACGTGCTCCCATTCCAGGCCCTTAGCCTTGTGCACGGTCATAATCTGTACGCGGTTGCGTACAACCGGTACCTCGCCCAGGGCGAGCCCGTCCTCTTTTTCCTTGGCCAGCTCGAAATAATCCAGCAATGCCGCCAAGCTATCTCCGTGGAAACCTGCTACGAGGTCAGCAAAGGCATCAAGGTGCGTTGCTCCTCCCGGCTTTCCGGCAGCGAGAACCTCAGTACGCACGCCGAAGACAAACTCAATGTCAGCAAAAATGTCATTCAACGATTTGCCCAGCGAGTATGTGCGTAGGTACCGCAGTTTAGCGGCGACCTCCTCCATTCGCTCAAGGCCCTCAGCGCTGTAGCGATCCCGCTCACCTAGATCAGCAAGGGCGTCCGCGAGTCCCAACACTTGGTCGGGCCCTTCAGCAGTGATGGATTCCACCTGAGCAGTGAGGTACTCCAGCGGGTCGCCCCCTTCCCACCGCAGGCGGCCATCAGTAGTACCGGCCAAATTGCGCTGACGTGAGTGGAGGGCCTGAATATCGGAGATGCCTAGGCCACACATCGGCCCGGTGAGCACGCGCAAAGCTGCTGTGGTGTCCTGGGGACGGACCAGCAACGTCGCGACTGCGACGAGGTCTTGAATTTCGGGGCGCCACAGGAGGCCACCGACTCCAAAAATCTCATTCGGAACACCAACCTCATCGAGGGCTGCCGCGATGAGCGGGGATTGTTTGTTGGTGCGCACCAACACTGCCGCACTAAACTCCTCGCCTTCGGGAGTGGCTTCATAAAGCTCGCGCAAGTGTTCCGCAATGAAGGTTCGTTCCTCTGCTTCCGTGGCAAAGTAGCCCAACTCGACGGTTCCTGCCGGTGCAGTCGGCTTGGGCGAAAGCTCATCAACGGGGCGCTCCCCTGGGCTTTCAGAGAAAAGCTTCGCAGCCACATCATTAGCCAGCTCTAGCACCGAGGAGGGATTGCGCCACGAGGTGGTGAGCTGGTCCTTCGGCGCATCCGAACCATCCGGTTGTGGGAAGTCGGTGACAAAAGCCGCAAGGTTTTCCGCGGTGGCCCCACGCCACCCATAAATTGACTGCATGGGGTCACCCACTGCGGTCACCGATAGCCCCTCACGTGGCCCGCCGAAAAGAGAGCGCAGCAAAATACGTTGCGCGTGGGAGGTGTCTTGGTATTCGTCGAGCATCACGACGCGATAGCGCGCGCTTTGCTGCTCGCCCAAGAGTGGGAAGTTCTTCGCCAAGGTCGCAGCAATAGACATCTGCTCACCAAAAGTTATGACTCCTCGCTCAGCTTGCTCCTTCTTGAGAGCTTCCACAAGAGGCAGGTATTCCAAACGAAGACGCTGCGTGTCCAGGTAGCTCTGCACATTGTCGCTGAATTCCTTGCCATTCTTGCGAGTCTTCTCAAGGTCTTCCGCAGTCTTCCGGAAAATCTCCTCGTGCTCACGCAAGGAAGCTGGATCCTTAAGTTCGCCATCCATGGTCTGCGCGAGGTTCAAAAGGGTGGCAGCCACCGTTGCCACTGCGTGATCTGTGCTCAAGGAACCGGCATAGTTACTCACTACTTCATGGGCGATGGCGTAGCGCTCAGCCTCCGTAATGATGCGTGCGCTTGGCTCTACCGGCATGAGGAGCCCGTATTCACGGACAAGGTCACCTGCGTAGGAGTCATAGGTGGACACCTTTGGCACGATATTCTCCACGGCTTCGGCAGCAGCACTACCGGGGCGAAGGATGCCTGAAGAGCGCAAGGTCAACAACTGACGGCGAATGCGCTGCTCGAGCTGCTGTGCTGCTTTACGGGTGAAGGTCAAACCAAGGACCTGTTCAGGACGCACAAGGCCGTTGGCTACTAGGGACACGACGCGTGAGGCCATCGTCTCAGTCTTGCCCGCGCCAGCACCGGCGACGACGAGCTTGGGTCCAAGTGGACCTTCGATGACGGCAGCTTGTTCTTCGGTAGGAGGGAAAGGCTTGCCTAGGGCAGTAGCCAGTTCCTCAGGACTGAAGTGGTGAGTGGGGTTCTGAGGGTGATTAGGCATTGGTCACCAGACCTCCTTCGTTCATGACAGGGCAGATGGAGCGGATGGGGCAACGATCACAGCCGTCGTTCTCACGGGCAGTAAGACCCGGCCCCCGCAGCTCTGCGACGAGGGCTGGTAGCTGTGCTGCAAACTCGTCGAGTTCCTCCGGTGGCTTAGCTGTTTGTTCACGTTCCGTCACACTTGCTGCTGAGGTACGTGGATACACCAGCCGGCTCGTGGCACGGGGCACACCTTCGCCGGTGCGAATTGCCTTTACTTGTTCCTCATCTGCAGAGTCCTCCATGACGAGTTCTCCGTGGGCAAGGGCTAACTGATAGGTCAACAGCTGGGTGTTGTCTCGTGCAGCTTCCTTCGTTGCTGCCTGCGAGCCTGTCTTGAGATCGATTACGGCGTACTCATCGCCCTCTTTCATGAGTCGATCGATATACCCGCGGATAGTCACATCCGGGGAAACGTCGACGGAGACACGGACCTCGACACCGACCGGTTCCAACGTGGTGGACAGCAACCAGCTATGGGTGCGATCGATGAGCCGCTCGAAATCAGCAAGCTCGGCATCGCGGCGCCACAAGGGGCCGTCGAGCATCGAAGCGAAGGCTTCTACCACGAGTTTCTTCGCAGTACCTGGTTCAACACCACGACCTAAAGCTTCGAGGAAGGCATGGGCAAGGTTGCCACGTACAAGGTTGATATTCGTTGTCTCTTCTTCAGCAAGATTGCCCAACACTGCGTTTAGTGGACAGGCTCTGAGTGCCTCCACCCGGGAGGGAGACAAGCTGTGAGAACCAGACAGCGGATGCTCGGACGCCACCGAGCGCGCAGCCCACCACTGATCCGGGTGTGCGCCTGGAACACCGGCCTCTGCGAGACGGGCAAGCTGCCGAACTGCCTGAGAACGCTCGGCCTCGCCAGACTCTGGATCGGTGGCACAGCGACGCAGTTGTGCCACGAAGGAAGGGACCGAGAGCACTGAGACCTCAAGCGGATCCATCTCCTCATCAATGCCGGCACCACCGCGTACGGTCACTGGCCCCGGATCCGGAAGCTCAAGGCCTAACTCGCGCGGCAGTGCTTGACGTGCCCACCGCTGACTGGCCTCCCGGCGCGCCTGTGCACCAGGTACATCCACTCCACCGGCAGACAGAAACTCCTCAATAAAGCGCGACGGTTCTTCCACTTCATCACTCTCTGGAGAATCCACCGCGACAACCAACAAACGGTGGCGGTGACGGGTTGTAGCCACGTGGAAGAGGCGGCGTTCTTCCGCCAAACGCCCAGATACATGGCTTACCGGAGTGCCAGGAGTGATGTCACGATCCAGCAAGTCAATTAGGTCCTCCTGCCCGAAGAGGGAACCGGTCTCCCCCACTGAGGGCCAGGTACCTTCCTGGACTCCCGCGACAATAACCGTGTCCCATTCTCGTCCCACCGCTCCATGCGCGGTGAGAATCTCCACGGCATCTGGCAGAGCCGAGCGGCGATCACGCACGCCGGTGGGCAGCTCTTGCTCGGTGATGTGGAGGATGAAAGATTCCAAAGATGCGGAAGGACGGCGTTCGGCATAGTCACCAGCGGCATCGAAAAGGGCCATCATGGCATCAAGATCTCGGTCCGCTTGAGAACCGGCAGCACCTCCGCGCAGGGCCGCGGCTTGGAGGCGGGTATCGAGCCCCGTAGACTGCCACACCTCCCAGAGGATTTCCTCCACCGCAGCTCCTGCCCGCAGAGCCTCGCGCCCCGCAGACAGGACGCCGCGGATACGGGCAAGAATGGCTTCCTCGCGCTCCGTGAGCATGTTATCGAAGTCCGGCACATCGCCCTCAAGCAACTCACGCAAGGTGTCCATGCCACGCTGCTCCGGCTTCCAACGGCGCAAGCCGCGGATAAGTCGGCGCAAGGTAACCGGATCAGCACCGCCCACGGGGCCAGTAATGAGGTCCTCAAGTTCCACCGGATCAAGGTCGGTTTCCAGTGCACGCAACGCCAACATTACGGCCTTAACCAAACGCTGTTCTGCAAGAATCACATCCGTTGGATTGATATGCACCGGTACGCCGGCCGCCAGCAAGGTCCTTCGAGCTGGGCCAATGTCTCCTGTGGAGCGCACAATAACTGCAATGTCGCGCCAATTCACCCCGTCCTCTAGGTGGCGGCGGCGGACCGTATTAGCCAGAACATCACGCAGGGTTCCACGGGAGTCGACAACGCTGACACAAGCAGGTGATGGCCTGCGGTGCGGGGCTACCAAGCGCAGTTCGTTTTCTGCCTCCCACGAGGTGAGGAATTCAGAATTGGCGCCGCGGAAAGCAAAGACTGCCTGATCTGGGTCGCCACCAACCACAGTGAGCCGAGCGGTCTTGGCCAGCTCAGCAATGAGCCGGCCGGAGGTGGGGTCGAGCAGTTGGGCATCATCCACCACGATGGTGTGCCATGGGTGATCCTGGAGTAACTCAGGTCGAAGGAGGACTTGGCTGACAAGTTCCGCCGCAGAGTAAGAATGCGAACCAGCAAGGGCCTGGGTGCGCTCGTACTCACGGAGGAAGTCACCTGCGGCAGACCACATGGGACGTTGGTAACGGGCCCCAAGTTCCTCCAAGTCTCCTGGACCAAGCCCGCGTTCAATCGCGCGCAGCAGCAAGTCGCGCAACTGCCGTGCGAAGCCAACGTACTCCAGAGCCGGGCGCACCTCCGCGGGCCACGAACCACGGCCATCCGCCGCGTGGCCCGCCAGTAGTTCCCGGATAACAACGTCCTGCTCCGCACCGGTAATCAGGCGCAGCTCCTCCTCACTGCCGCGGCGCAGCAACGCGAAAGCCAAGGAGTGCACGGAGCGCACCATGGAAGCCTGTGCTGCATAGTCCTCGAGATGCTCAGCCAGTTCCTGCCGCAGCAACGAGCCCGACTCCTTCGACGGCGCTACAACGAGAATTCCAGAGGCATCAGCACCGCTGGTGAGTTGGTCTAAGACAACATCGATAAGCAGGCTCGACACCCCTGAACCCGCAGTGCCCAGGACACGCCACGTGCCTTCCTTTGGCAGCGGCACGTCCCAGGAGCGCTGGATGGCGCTCCGAGTTCGGGGAATTAGGCGAACGTCGGGCGAGGGAGGAAGGCTAACGCCGGCGCGGACGGTGGACTGACTGCTGTAATTCACGCCTTATAGTCTGTCAGATGCGGCGGACACGAGGGTCTCTTCCACCTTTTCAATGTTCGAACGAACGGTCGATTTGGAGTTCGGGTGCAGTACGTTCACGTATCGTCGATACGCCACTGCACGTAACAAGAGCTGGTGGACACCAGGAATTGATTCGAAGCGAGTACAGATGTCCGCATCGACGGCATCCGCAATCAACCCGTCCACCATCGCTAATGCCGCAGACCAGCCCTGTGGGCGCGGTGCCGCGGAAGGGACGATATCCGTCAGTGCTGGCGGGTTCGCCCCAGAGAAAACCGTGGTACCCAGCACGTCCATGTGCGCAGTCGCCAGGGGAAGCTCGGAAAGCTCCTCGTCGGAATAGGCCTCGCCCGTCTCCTCCCACGCGGCGCGTTCGGCACGGGCAAAGATATCGTCACGCTGACCCAAGCTCGGCAGTGGCGCAGTCGCAAGGGCGCTATCGAGCCGCAGCGCCACCTGCACCGCTTCATCAATTCGCCCACGTACCTGGCCGGGCACGAACTGCGTAGCCTTCCAGCCGGCGGCCGTGTAGCGGCCATCAGTGGTCAGTACGGGACGAGCAATCCGCACCCCTGGGACACTGAGCTTGTCACGCACTTTGGCAGACCATCCTGACCATTCGCGGGCCTCAGCAAAGACAACATCCCCAACGAGGATGCCATTATCCCAGGCAGACCCCATCAGCTCGCCCGTTACACGGCGGGGTCGGGTTTCAGCGTTAAAGCTAGCTAGAACAGGTTCAGGCGGCAGCGGCATAAGTACGTCTTCGTCTTTCTCGTAGAGCTATTCCGGCTTAGCGTGATCGTGGTCGGCTGAGATGGGATAAGGCCACGGATTTGGCTCACACGTCACATCCTCGTCCGGATAAACCTCTTCCGAATCCTTGGCATAAAGCTCAGCATTGTTCAGGCTCAGTGTTTGCTGCATCATGACCGGAGCCAATTTGCCATCGCCACCGCACGGCTGGTGGGAGGCATAGCCGATAGCGTGGCCGAACTCGTGGTTGATGAGGTACTGGCGGTAGTTTCCTAGATCACCTTCAAAGGGAACTGCACCGCGTACCCAGCGCGATTCATTGAGATACACCGCTGATTCGCCCGTAATTGTCGTGTGGCAGGAAGTCTCTGATTGCAACTGTGCGCCGCACAGCTTTGCAGTCGTGCCTAGTGACGTGAGGCGAATGTGAGTATCTGGGTTGTCATCCGCTTTCACGTGGATGAATTCGTAATTCCCAGCGCCGGTCCACCCGCGGGGGTCGGCCAGGGTGGCGTCGACAAGCGCGACAACTGCACTGTCGCCCCCATAAGTGGAAGTATCCACGCCATCTTCAATCTCGACTGAAAACCGGATGGTTTGTGCACCGCCCTTGCCGGCATGCATCGTCGATGGGCCGGCGTCACGGTAGGTTTCCTCGCCCTGCTCAGTGAAGGTCCCGCCTGCGGGAAGCTCATCCTTAGCAGCAGCAATGGCGCTGGCATTTGCCGGGTCGGGCCCCTTCCGTGCGGATGTAGTGGCAACAACACTACTCGTTGCTTGCTCCTCCCCTGCCGTCGGTTCAGGCGACTCTGCTGACGGCGAGCGGAGCACGTCAACGAGAACCCAGACCGTGATGACAACCATGACGGGAATTGCCACCACCCGCCACCAGCCATAGTCGCGTGCAAAACGCGTCAGCGCTGAGGCGTGCTGAGAATGCTGCTGAGGGCGCTGATCACTGTGCGCGGGATTGTCCATGGCCATTTAGGCTACCCGCTAGCGAAGCTCGTGCGTACTTAACCCGCGAATCCCACGGTATGGGCGCGGGCAGTGCCGATTTCGACGTAGACGACGCGGTCCGTCCGCACAATGAACTTACGCCCCTTAGAGTCTTCTAGTTCGAGAGTGGAGTTGTCCGCCAAAGCACCATTGATCGTCTTAGTCAGCTCCTCCTGCTCACCTTCAGCGTGAATAACCAGCTCGCGTGCGGTATCGGCGAATCCAAACTTAATGTCCATGCTGTGCATGCTCCTTCGATAATTCTTCAACGTCCTGCCGAAGGGGCGCGTTTTAGCACCCGTGCTCCGGCGCTCTAATGGCCCCACTATAGCTACGTCCTCTACTATCAAGGTGTGCATTCCCCGAAATCCTCGAACGCTTCCCGCGATCACCGCGGGAACACCAGCGAATCGCCCACCTTTGCCGCACTAGGAGTCGCGGCAGAAATCTGCGATGCCTTGGCTGCGCGTGGAATCACGCATACTTTTGCCATCCAAGAACTGACTCTTCCCATCGCGCTCAGCGGTCAGGACCTCATTGGTCAAGCCCGCACCGGTATGGGCAAGACCTATGGCTTTGGCGTCCCACTGCTGGATCGGGTCTTTGATGATGCCGATATCCCAGAACTCGATGGCACTCCCCGAGCGCTGGTTATCGCCCCAACGCGCGAGCTAGCGATCCAGGTCAGCGGTGACCTCGAGGTGGCCGCCGCGCACTTGCCGCTCAGTGTGATCACGCTCTGTGGTGGCAGGCCGTACGAGGAACAGATTAAACAGATCAAAGCCGGCGCGGATGTTGTCGTGGGCACGCCTGGACGCCTTCTTGATTTGTGCCAGAAGAAGCACCTGAGCTTCGACAAGGTCAGTGTCCTCGTCCTTGATGAAGCAGATGAAATGCTGGACTTGGGATTTTTGCCGGATATCGAGAAGATTCTCACTCTTTTGCACGGAAACCCACACCAGACCATGCTCTTCTCCGCCACGATGCCGGGGCCAATCGTCACGCTGGCGCGCACCTTCCTCACCAAACCGGTTCATATCCGTGCCGAATCCGGTGATGATCAGCACACTCACTCCTCCACCAGCAAGATCACCTTCCAGGCTCACCGCATGGATAAGGTTGCGGTGTTGAGTCGCATTCTGCAGGCCGAAGGACGCGGAAGAACCATTATCTTTACCCGCACCAAACGCGCGGCAGCTTCCGTAGCGGAGGAACTGGCACAGCGAGGTTTCAACGTGGGCGCGGTCCATGGCGATATGGATCAGTCTGCACGCGAGCGCTCCCTTACCGCTTTCCGCGAGGGCACCGTGGACATTCTTGTGGCTACCGACGTGGCTGCGCGCGGTATCGACGTCGATGACGTCACGCACGTAATCAACCACCAGGTCCCAGATGATCCTATGACGTTCGTGCACCGCATCGGCCGTACCGGTCGTGCAGGACACACTGGAACTGCTGTCACCCTCGTGGGCTACGATGAACTGAGCAAATGGCACATTATCAACGATGAGCTCGATTTGGATCAGCCGGAACCGCCCCAGTGGTTTAGCACCTCACCGGAGCTTGCCGCAGCCCTCAGTATTCCCGAAGACGTTGAAGAATCCGTCGGACCACCCACCAAGGTGTTGGGCGCACCGCGCCGGTCCGGCTCGAATCGTCGCACTGCCACTGATTCCGCGCGTGCATCCCGCCGCACCCGCGCCCACACCCGTACACGCTCAACCCGCCAAGGAGGACGCCGATGAGCTCGGAGGCACAGGAGAATAGCTCCGCGCAGCCGGAGAAGAAGGCCGCGAAGGCTTCACAGAAAGCCCCGATTCTGCGCTCCTCCAAGGCGGATTGGACGGCTGTGGGCGTCATCAGCGCGGTGTGCGCCATCGCCGTTGGTGGCGCGTTTGTCACTGCCCCGATTCACAAAGCGGAACTCACCCCAGCCGTCGAATCGTCCGTCGATACTGACCCCGACACTCTCTCCTCCATCCCTTCTGCCTTGTCGAAGTCCTTTTCACTGCCTAATACCTTGGTGCCGGGCCAAACGCGGGCAGTGTCGTCAAAGGGGCTCGTGGTGGCCCACGAGGGCGATACCCTAACCGCCACTAATTCCGCAGGTGACACGGTGTGGACGTATCAGCGCCGTGATGCCGACCTGTGCTCACTTGGCACGGCGTGGAACAAGATCGTGGCGTCCTATCACACCAATGTTGGTTGCGGTGATGTCGTAGCGATTGACGCTGCAACCGGTGAGTACTCCGATACCCGCAGCGCACGCAGCTCCGATGAGGTTGTCCCTATTTCCTCGAATGACCGAGTCGGTACTGTCTCTACCGAGCGCATCGAACTCTGGCGTTCGGACCTGGTCCGCACGGTGGAATACGGTGATGTGGACGCCAAGCAAGAACCCAATATGCAGCCTCACGAAGACTGTGCCATCTCCTCTGCTCTGACGCGTACCGAAACGCTCGCCGTTACCGAGTCTTGCCCAGATTCCCCCACGTCGACGTGGCTTCGCATACAGGAGGCTACCCCGGAGGACTCGCGTAAGCCGGAAATTACCAAAGAGATTGAGATTACTGATCCGGGCGCGCGTCTGGTCGCCGTTGGTCAGGAAGCCGCCGCGGTCTACCTGCCCACAGGTACACCGCGCATTGTCTCCTACAATTTCGACGGCGAGCAGTTATCCACCACGGACGTCGAACCGTCCCAGGCCATTATTGATTCAGCCTCGCCCTTTGCACCGGCCATCGCTGACCTTCCCCACCACATGACGTGGTTCGATGGTGAGCGCCTCTACTTGTTCACCCCGACTGAGTTGAAGGTAGACCATGTGCTGAATAACGCCGTGGGCACCGGCATCGCCCTTGATGAACGCCTCCTCGTCCCCACCGAGGAGGGCATCGACGTGGTGAACTGGTCGAGCGGTCAGACTGAGCGCACCATCCCTGTGGACCGTGAAGGTTATACCGGCCCAATTTCGCTCACACTCTCAGGAACAGTGATTATTGAGCAGCGCGGCGACACGGCTGTGGCGCTTAAGGCCGATTAGCTTTAGGACCACCGCCGTCACTGACGGGCATCTACTTCAAGCGAATCCTTAAAAGTTCCGCTCGGCCCACTGCGCCGTTTCTGGCACCGCCATGAGAAGGTAGAGCACAACGGCCGCGCTGGCCAGGGTCACAGCCCCCAGGACCGGGGATCCACCGCTAAACATCTGGAACGCCATCGCTGCCAAAATGAACTCAACGAGGACAATAGCACCGCGCCCCCAGCGCCGCCCCTTCACAAAGGCCCGAGACGCCACAATGACGAAGCCGAAAACGATGAAGAGGAAGATGGCCGTGCCTAACCCCACGTAGCCAGCTGCACCGGAATCAGAGACCATCGAGGCATTCTCAGCACCAGTTACTTCGCGGATAATAAGGAAGATGCCAAAAATGATGACCGCGACGGATTGAATCACAGCAATGCCAGCAGACACGACAACCGAGCGCGGCGGGCTCGCAATCGTGGCCTCTTTCGGCGCAGACTTTGACTCCGCTTGAGAGGTCTTTCGGGAGGACGTCGAATTGCCAGTGTTTTTCTTCTTCTTAGTCACGTCTGCTTAGTCTACTTCTCCTGTCTACTTCCTCTTCTTTCCGCGGCGTTCACTGAACCGGTGGGCCGATAACGGGGGCAAATCCTCATAAATGGATTTGACGGGATCCAGGTCACCACACTCACCTTAGAAAAGAGAATATTGCAGGTAGAAGACTTTTTGACAGGATTCTTACAGCGCGCCGACGGAAGCGTAAGTGTAAAGATGAGCGTTTATTTTAGTGACGTTGACCACTTTTTGACGTTTACCCCTAGCGGACTTGGAGTAAACATGTCATTATTCTCAGGTAGCAAAAACAACGAGCTGTTAAACCAGTTCGAAACTCGGAGGAAAATCCGAGTAAACACAAGGTGAATCATGGCGGCGGCGACGCTGACCCTACCTCGAGACAGGGTCCCACTGACCGCAGACCGGTCCACCTTCCCCCTTCAACACTCGGGGCAGTTTCCTGCTGTGCTTACCGCTGTGAACTGTTCTTAGTGATCCACTGCTGTCACAATTTTGTTAGGAGATTTCAATCATGGATTGGCGCCACGAAGCCGTTTGCCGCGACGAAGACCCAGAGCTGTTCTTCCCAGTCGGTAACTCCGGCCCTGCACTTACTCAGATCGCAAAGGCCAAGCTGGTCTGCAACCGCTGCCCGGTTGCTTCCTCTTGCCTCAAGTGGGCCCTCGAGTCCGGCCAGGACGCCGGCGTCTGGGGCGGCCTGTCGGAGGAGGAACGCCGCGCTATCAAGCGTCGTAACCGCAGCCGCAGCCGCGCCCGCGTGTCTGCTTAAACACTCCCCCGATTTCCACTTCGGCATACCCTGCCGCTACAGTTAAATAAGTTCATTTACCCTTAACAGAAGGAGTACGCGATGAGCAAGCGTGGCCGTAAGCGCAAGGATCGCCGTAAGAAGTCCGCTAACCACGGCAAGCGTCCTAACGCATAACGTCAGCATTTAAGGCCCGTTCCCCATTACCGTGCATCCACGGCGGGAACGGGCCTTTGCTGTATCCACAGAAAGCCGCGGAGGCTTATCCCTTTATCCCCACGTGATTTCAGTGCGCGTAATCTGCACAGAAATCCGCCGACGCAAGGACTGCGGTGCGGCTTGACCACTACAGCACTTGCGAACAAGAGCCCTCACCACTTCTTCGCTTTCCAAGCGCTCCTGGCACACGTCGCACTGCGCGATGTGCTCGCGGATGGCGAGCGCCCGTGCATAGCTCGTCGATTCATCGAGCAGCTCCCGAAAGAGTGCATTTACCTCCGGAGAGTTGCACGCACCGCAGTTACGTCCTGTTGCGCGTTCCATTACTTCTCCTCCGTCTTTGAATTCATATCTGGGTGGTCGCGGCCAATGCCTTTTTCTCGTGCCACGTCCTTCAACGCAGTGCGGAGTAGTTTTCTTCCACGGTGCAATCGGCTCATCACCGTACCCAACGGGGTATCCATCACCTCAGCGATCTCCTTGTACGCCAGACCCACCACATCCGCGTAGTAGACCACCATGCGGTAATCCTCGGGAAGGTCGTTCATGGCGTCAGAGATTTCCGAGTCGGGCATCTGTTTCAACGCTTCCACCTCGGCGGATTCTAGGCCGGTCGAATCGTGTCCCGCAGTGGTGTACAGTTGGAAATCACTGAGCTCATCTGCCAACGACTCTGTCGGCCGGCGCTTCGCCTTGCGGTAGGAGTTGATATACGTATTCGTCATAATGCGGTAGAGCCAGGCCTTGAGGTTGGTGCCTTGCTTGAAGGAGCCGAAATTGCTGTAGGCCTTCAAGTAGGTCTCCTGGATCAAATCCTCTGCGTCCTGTGGGTTGCGGGTCAGCCGCATCGCACCACCGTAGAGCTGGTCCAGCAACGGCAGGGCTTGTTCCTCAAACAGCCTCTGCTGTTCGCGCTGCTTTTTTGAGGTTTCGCTCGCGCTCGTCGTGTCTGTGGCCATAGAAACTATCCTAGCGCCCCGGACTAGGGTGGTTCCTATGGCTAAGAAGACCCCGCATGCAGCTACCCCCGCACTCAAACTCCTAGCGGAGGCCGGTGTTGAGCACCGCGTCACCACCTTCGACGGCGGCAGCGACCATTTCGGGGAGGCGGCCATTAAGGCTTTGGATGTCGAGCCTGACCGCATTTTCAAGACCCTTGTCATCGACCTCACTGCCGGCAAAGGTCCCAAACGTCAGCTCGCCGTGTGTGTCCTTCCAGTAACCCACCAACTCAGTCTCAAGAAGGCCGCCGCTGCCTTCGGCGCCTCCAGAGCCTCTATGGCCAATCCTGCCGATGCTTCTAAGTCTTCCGGCTACATCCCCGGCGGTATTTCACCCCTCGGCCACAAACACGTCCTCCCCACAGTCATCGATGAAACAGCGGTGCTGTGGGATACCATCTTTTTCTCCGGCGGCAAGCGAGGCCTCGACATCGAAATGAACGCCGAAGATTTCTCCCAGGTCCTCGACGTCTCCTTCGCCGACCTCCTAGCCGAATAGGCATCCTGCCTCGGGCACGCTACACAGCTTTTAAAACAAGGTACTCGGCTTTTAAAACAAGGTACTCGGCGGTTGTTCGGCAATCAGCTCCGGATAGTCATTGCGGACGTTACCCACCGCCGGATCCGCCGGGCAAGCGTTGAAACCTTCCACCGAGCTCGGTTCGAGCAAGGCTTCCCCGGCGAGCCACGGCGCAATCTCTTCCCTGCGCAGGAATTTGGGCAAACGGTGGTGCAGCCACGCCATTTCCTCGGTAGCCTCAGTGGTCACCATCGTGGCCGATAACCTGTCCACGCCCGTGGCCCACAATCCCGCTGCCCACAGCAGCCCCTCGGGACCGGTGACGTAAAAGGGCTGTTTCTTCGCCTTCGGGTTATCGCCTGCTTTCCATTCGTAGTAGCCATCCAAGGGGATAACGCAGCGTTGGGCCTTGAAGGCATCACGAAAGGAGGGCTTCTTCGCCACCGTCTCAGCGCGTGCATTGAACAGCGGTGGCCCATCCAGGTCCTTCTTCCAGTGAGGGAGAAGTCCCCAGCGCGCCGGCTCTACTCGCGCGGTGGTGTCCTCAACACGGACGATGGCCACCGGTTGGGTCGGGGCAATGTTGTAGCGAGCGGGCGGCAAGCCCTCGGGCGCGTGGACCTCCTTGATGGATTCCCACTCACCGACCTCGTCGAGGAGGGACTCGGTAAACAGTACAAATCTTCCGCACATGCCCCCTATTATGGACTACATGTCTGATTTCTGGAGTGCGCCTCAACCCACCGGCCCCCTGTCGTGGACGCAGGAGATCCCTGGTTCGAAGTCGATGACTAACCGCGCCCTCATCCTTACCGCGTTGGCGGACTCCGCCTCAATCATTTACAACCCGCTCGTCTCTCGTGATACTGACCTCATGAGGAAAGCCCTCACAGCCATGGGCGTGGGATTCTCCGAGTGGGGACCGCACCTGCGCGTCACACCGGGCTCGCTGCACGGCGCGGAGGTAGATTGCGGCTTGGCCGGCACCATTATGCGTTTTCTGCCGCCGGTAGCCGCCTTGGCGGATGGGCCTGTGCTTATCGACGGTGACCCGTACGCCCGCAAGCGCCCCATGTCCACCATGACCACCGCGTTGCGTGAGATTGGCGTCGACGTCGAAGGCGATAGTGTGCCTCTGCGCATCACACCACGCGGTGTGCCGGATGTGTACGAGGTGACCATCGACGCCTCCTCATCCTCCCAGTTCGTGTCCGGCCTCCTCCTGGCTGCTCCGCGCTACCGCAATGGCCTCGTCGTGCTCCATAAGGGAGAACCTGTCCCCTCCCAGCCGCACATTGCGATGACTATTGCCATGCTGCGTGAGGCCGGCGTCTACGCTTTCTCGGCGGACAACAAGTGGGTCGTCCATCCGGGCCCCATCAGGGGCCGTGAGTGGTACATCGAGCCGGATCTCTCCAATGCGACGCCCTTCCTTGCCGCCGCGGCCGTTGCGGGCGGTAGCGTGTGTATTCCGAACTGGCCGGAGGAAACCACGCAACCAGGCGATGCTTTCCGCGGCATCCTGGAGCAGATGGGCGCCACCGTCGAGTACGTCCCACAGGCTCCCCGTAAGGAACCACACCTCACGGTGACCGGGCCTCAGGAAGGTGCAGCTGGCCTGCGCGGTGTTGACCTGGATATGGGGGATCTCGGCGAACTCACCCCGACCGTCGCGGCGCTGTGTGCGCTGGCCTCCACTCCTTCGACACTGACCGGAATCGCACACCTGCGAGGCCACGAGACGGACCGTCTGGCGGCTCTCGCAGCGGAGATTAATAACTTGGGTGGCAACGTTACCGAGCTTGACGACGGCCTCCGCATCACCCCCGCCCCACTTCATGGCGGGACGTGGCGTGCCTACGCGGATCATCGCATGGCCACCGCTGGTGCCATCATCGGCCTCGCTGTCGAGGGCGTGAACGTCGATGACATCGAGTGCACGTCGAAGACTCTGCCTAGCTTTGCCCAGATGTGGGAGGACATGGTCCGTGGCTAGACGCGCACGCAGTTACGACGAGTCCGATGTTCGCATTCGCCCAGGCAAGGGCTCCCGCCCGCGTACTAAGGACCGCCCCCAGCACAAGGACGCCAAATTCGGCATGGTCATCACCAAGGACCGCGGGCGCTGGGGAATCGCATTGGACGATAATGGCCCCATTGTCACTGCCATGCGCGCTCGAGAGATGGGCCGCACCCCCGTGGAGGTCGGCGATCGCGTCGGCGTCGTGGGCGATACCTCGGGTAAGAAGGACACGCTCGCGCGCATCGTGAAGCTAGAGGAGCGCACCTCCGTCCTGCGCCGCACTGCTGACGATACCGATCCCTATGAGCGCATCGTCGTGGCCAATGCCGACCGTCTCCTCATCGTTTCCGCCGTAGCGGACCCACCACCGCGTTCTGGTTTTGTGGAGCGCGCGCTCATCGCCGCGTTCGCCGGCAATATTCACCCAGTTCTGTGTCTAACCAAGACCGACCTCACCGATCCCGCTCCTTTTGCCAAGGAATTTGAGGACTTGAATGTCACCGTCGTGGAGGCCGGCGTAGATGATGACCTCACGGACGTCTGCCAGGCTATCGACGGCCACGTGACCGCCCTTATCGGGCACTCCGGTGTGGGCAAATCTACCTTGGTCAACCGCCTCGTCCCAGATGCCCACCGAGAAACGGGTGAGGTCTCTGCCGTGGGCAAAGGCCGCCACACCTCGACGCAGTCAGTCGCTCTGCGTCTGCCTGCTTCTGGAGATACGCCGCACGGCGGTTGGATTATTGATACCCCCGGTATCCGCTCCTTCGGTCTGGCTCACATCGATGCGGAAAACGTCATCGAGGTGTTTGAGGACCTTGCGGAGGCCATCGAAGACTGCCCCCGCGGCTGTACCCATGCCGGCCCCCCAGCCGACCCCGAGTGCGGATTGGACCTCAACATCGAAGACGGCACCGCCTCAGCTCGGCGCCGCGATGCCGTCCGCACTCTGCTAGCAGCCCTGCGCACCAATGTGGACTGGGCTTAGCCTGAACCTTAAGCCGGAATCATGTCTGCCAACTGAGGCGGCAGAACAGTCTTGAGGAACGGGCCAGCAGCACGCAGAGCCATCAGGATGATGGTGAGAGCACCACTCACACCGAGGATGATTGCACCACCCTTATCGATGTTGGAGGAGGTGTTGTCGCCGTCCGAATCCTTCTTCTTGTTGAACTCTTCCTTCTTCGCACACGCGTTGAGCGCCTTAATGTACTCCGGTGCGATGTCGCGGAAGGTCTCGGCTACCTTGATGTTGTTCTTGGCGCGCTTTACCGCGTCTTCGTCACCAAGCTCGACCTCAGTCTCAAAATCTGCAAGGTCGCGGTACAGCTCGTCAGACTGGTTCTGAACAGCACGTGCCCGGGCCCCGGCGTCCTTCGGCAGGATCTCGTAGTCATCCTGGAGCAGGCCAGAATCCACATCGTTGTCCTTGGACTCGGCGTTGGACAGGTCGGACGATTCCTTATCGCTCAAAGTGATGGTGCACTTATTGTTCTTGATGGAGGTGGTCACTGCACCGGCAGTCGGGGCAACGACACCGCCAGCCACAAGCGCGACGGACAAGGTCGAGGTAGCCACCACACGGCGAATACGGGAGGAAGACATTGGTGAGAGCCTTTCGATCGAGCTAAGTTTTACCTAAGCAGACTATCAACAATTAGCCCAACTTGGGCAGGTACTCCCCAAATTGCTGATAGATAGCCATACCGACGCTGATGATGCCGAAAAGAGTCGCGATGATGACACCGGCCGGCCCTTGGGAGGAGCCTTCCACGATGCGCAGCCACGGCGTGGTGGGCTGCTCAGCAAGACTCGGGTCCTGCTTTTCCGTATCGGATGCAGTGCTGTTGGTGCTGCTTTGCGACGTCTCCACCGCATTCTTGACGGGAGCGGCTGCTTCTTGTGCGCCAGCGGCAGGGGCGCCAAGAACAGCGGTGGACAGTGCGGCAGCAGTAATCAGTGCAGAAAGACGGGATGCCTTCATGGGGGTAACTCCTTAAAGTTGAAAGCCCTGCTCGGCAGGGCTTCAAGGGGGGAAGAAAGCGGAATGAGCTTGAGTTTAGAGCAGCTCGACGAGGAAAGGTAGCTCCGTCGGGTCGTAGAACGCCATGAAATTATCCAGGGCATCACCAACGGCGAGCTCAGCGTCTTCATCGCCCAAGTCGGCGTTATCAATGGCCTCAATGGCCTTTGCTGTAGCTGCTTCGGATTCCTCGATGTCGACGTGAATCGCCTGCAGGTTGTCCTTGGTAATGATGGCCGGGTTCAGTGCCACTACGGGCTCGCCCATATCTGGCTTCGGGGTAACGACAGACTCATCGACATCCACCGAGATTACGACGCGGCGATGCGGGAATTTCTCCTCATCACCAATGGCCAGCAGGCGCAGAGAGGCCATGGAGGCTTCAAGGAAGGCAGAATAAGCAATCTCCTCTTCATCTCCGCCTTCGGTATAGAACTCCCGCAGCGCCGGAGTCACCATAAAGCCCCATCCACTGCGTGCAGCGAGCTGACCGGTTTCCTCCAGCTCGCTGAGCATAGCGAACGTGGCGGGCAAGAAGACACGCACGTCTGAGGACACTTAGAACTCACCTTCAATGTCGAAGACGGCCTGGACCTCAACGCTGGTGCGGTCAAAGACCGTGTAGAGCATACCGACCATGCCATTTTCCACAGCGGCGCGCACATTCACGATGGAATCATCCACCATGACGCAGTCATTAATAGGCAGATCGATAGCATCGGCAGCGGCCTGGAAGGCAGCACGATCCGGTTTTTCGGCACCGATCTCGCCGGAGAGGACTACGGCGTCGACGATGCCGCGGTATTCCCATTCGCGAATGTGCTCAGCGCCTGGGCCGCCTGGATCGTTGGAGAGAATAGCGGTGGCCACACCATTCGACTTGGCAGCGGCAAACAGTGCACGCCAGCGCTTGACGTCTTCCTCGGTGCCGTCCAGCACACCTACAAAATCAACGATGAGTCCACGCATAATTTCTATCCTTCACCCTTCGCGTTGAGCTGTGTATATCGTCCGAAAGTATAGCGAACCTACAGTGTGAACGCTCCTACCACCCGCGTCCTGCAGCGAGCTAGCAGCCAAGGCTGTCAGCGTGGCACAATGAAAAGGCGTCCAGCTCTCCTCTCCCCTGTCTGCGCCGCTCACCGCTGGGAAGGTTAGCTCTTGTGTACATCCCCATCCCCGGAATGAGCCATCTGCAGCTCTACGCCGCTCCACAGCGCATTCGCTATGAAAGCGAACCTACCGCCGCTGACCTCGCGACGCGTGAGGAGATCCGCGGTTTGGTCGTCATCGTAGTGGAGGTTGCGGCATCCCTGCGGCCGTTAAGCCATCTCGACAGCGCACGTTTTGCGCCAGAAATCTCCACGCACATTCGGGCGTGGAAGAAGGCTCAGCCTGCCGATAGGAGCCGCGGGCGCATCGCGCTCAGCAGTTTGCATGCGCGGGCCAATGGTGAATACTTCGGTTCCGCCGTTATTGGCGGCCAGCAGCGCGCTTTTACCGGCTCCGCGTCCGGCCGGCACTTACGTTCATTTCGCATGCTGACAGTGGGCCCCCGAACCCCACTGTAAGTCCGCTTAGAACCAGGAACCCAGCTTGATAAGGATCGGGGTCCAGTCAATTCCTGCGAAGGCGGCGGAGGCGCTAATAAGCGCCAAGCTGATTCCCCCGAACATGGTGGCGTGGGTAGCGGCACCTGCTACGGGGTCGGAAGAGCCCGCGACTGCTGGGGCGTCGGCAACAGCACCGCACTCGGTGGCAACTGAGTTCTGAGAGCTCAGGCCAGCCGGGCTCTCAGACCCCTCAGCACCGGAGCCCTCCTCAGAGCTGAGCACGGAAGACAACTGGCATTGCTCTTCCGGTGCTACCTCAAAGGCGGAGGCAACTGCGCCGCCGCCCAGCAGGGTGGCGGAGGCAAAAACGGACAAACCTACTCGCATAGAGAAGCGGCGCATGATGATGAGAACCTCCGAGACACGAAACGAATAATATTCTGACAGTATAAAGCTAAGTGCCTCCAATGAAAACACGCCACGGGGAGCCTACCCCGCAGCGTCTTTTCAGGATGTTGTGTGCTTGGTTTTAAGCCTCACCGGATTCAGCGGCATTAGCCTCTTCCTGAGCCTTGAACTGCTTGCGCAACATAAACAGCTGGCGCACAGTTTCTTCCTTCACACCGTCGTTCATGGCGTTGAACATCTCGCCGCCTTCCTTCTGGTACTCCACCAGAGGATCGCGCTGTGCCATGGCACGCAGACCGATACCTTCCTTGAGGTAGTCCATCTCGTAGAGGTGTTCGCGCCACTTCTGGTCGATGATCGGGAGGATGATCATGCGCTCAGTGTTGCGCATCTGGCTCTCGCCGCCGATGGCGGTGACGGAGTCTTCCAGCTTGTCGTACTCCGAGTTAGCGTCGGCAAGCAAAGCGTCACGAAGCTGCTCCGCAGAAAGCTCACCGGCGGAGCCGTACTCGGTACCGTCAACGAGTGACTCGTGCGACATAGTCGGCCCATAGAGGGACTCGAGCGCGTTCCACAGCTCATCGAGGTTCCAATCCTCGACATAGCCGGTGGCCGTCGCGCCAGAGACATAAGCAGAGACGGTGTCATCGATCATGGAGCGGATGTTGTCCTTGATGTCACCGGCATCGAGGATGTCGTGGCGGGTAGCGTAGACAACCTTGCGCTGCTCGTTGAGGACCTCATCGTACTTGAGCACGTTCTTACGCATCTCAAAGTTCTGGTTCTCCACCTGCGCCTGCGCGCCCTTAATGGAGTTAGAGACCATCTTGGCCTCGATCGGAACATCATCCGGCACGTTCAGACGATTCATCATGTTTTCCATCGACTGGCCGACGAAACGCACCATGAGCTCATCGCGCATGGACAGGTAGAAACGGGTCTCACCGGGGTCACCCTGACGGCCGGAACGACCACGCAGCTGGTTGTCGATGCGGCGCGACTCGTGACGCTCGGTACCCAGGACGTACAGGCCACCGGCCTCACGGACCTCGTCACCAAGCTTCTTGGAACGCTCCTTCTCCTCATCGATCTCGGCGTCCCACGCCTCCTGGTACTTCTCCTCGTCCTCGAAGGGATCTAGTCCGCGCTCGCGCAGCTTTTCATCGAGGATGACTTCGGGGTTACCACCGAGCACAATATCGGTACCACGGCCGGCCATGTTGGTAGCCACCGTCACGGTGCCGGGGCGACCCGCGCGAGCGACGATCTGGCCCTCTTGTTCGTGGTGCTTCGCGTTGAGCACCGAGTGCTTGATGCCGCGCTTGCTCAGCAGCTGGGAGAGGTACTCGGAACGCTCCACAGACGTTGTACCCACCAGCACCGGCTGGCCGGCCTCGACATGTTCAGAGATGTCATCGACCACGGCGGCGAACTTCGCCTCCTGAGTCTTGTAAATGCGGTCGGAGTGGTCGATACGCTGGTTCGGCTTGTTCGTCGGAATCGGCACCACATCGAGGCCGTAGATGGAGTGCAGCTCGGCAGCCTCGGTTTCGGCGGTACCGGTCATGCCGGAAATCTTGTCGTAGAGACGGAAGTAGTTCTGGAGGGTGACGGTTGCCAGCGTCTGGTTCTCGTTCTTGATCTCCACCTGCTCCTTGGCCTCGATGGCCTGGTGCATGCCCTCGTTATAACGACGACCAGCCAGGACACGGCCGGTGAAGCCGTCCACAATCATGACCTCGCCGTTGCGGACGATGTAGTCCTTATCGCGGGTAAAGAGTTCCTTAGCCTTCAGCGCGTTGTTGAGGTAGGACACCAGCTGCGAGTGCTCAGGAGCGTAGAGGTTATCAATACCGAGCTGATCCTCAACGAACTCGACACCATCTTCCAGCACACCGATGGTGCGCTTCTTGTGGTCGACCTCGTAATGGATACCTTCACGCATCTTCGGCGCCAACTGGGAGAAGACGCTGTAGAACTGGGAGGAACCGTCAACCGGGCCGGAAATGATGAGCGGGGTACGGGCCTCATCAATAAGAATGGAGTCCACCTCATCGACGATGCAGTAGTGGTGGCCGCGCTGTACGGTGTCATCGAGCGAGCGGACCATGTTGTCGCGCAGATAGTCAAAGCCCAACTCGTTGTTAGTACCGTAGGTGATATCGCACGCATAGGCCTCTTTACGCTCCGGCGGGCGCATCTCGGAAAGAATGACGCCAACGGAGAGACCAAGCCAGCGGTGCACACGGCCCATCATCTCCGCGTCACGCTTAGCCAGGTAGTCGTTAACGGTCACGATGTGCACACCCTTGCCCTCAAGCGCATTGAGGTAGGCCGGCAGCAGTGAGGTCAGGGTCTTACCCTCACCGGTGCGCATCTCAGCAACGTTGCCGAAGTGCAGGGCAGCACCGCCCATGATCTGCACCTTGTAGTGCTTCTGATCCAGCACGCGCCAGGCAGCCTCACGCACGGTTGCAAAAGCCTCAAGCAGAATGTCGTTGAGCTTCTCGCCCTTGCTCAGGCGCTCCTTAAACTCCTCCGTCTTCGCCTTCAGCTCATCGTCGGAGAGCTTGGCAAAATCATCCTCGAGGGCAATAACATCATCAGCCATCTTGGCTAGGCGCTTTACGGTGCGTCCCTCACCGGCGCGGAGCAGCTTGGAAAGTCCAAACACGTCTAGATAGTCCTTCTTGTCGCGACAATATAGTTAACTCGTCGCCATTGTACTCACTAGGTTTTAAGCCTCGCTGCAGGGCTAGCCCAAAGTCTCTCTAGACTGCCCCACTCCACCGCGAGTTCGACGTTCACTCAGTTCCCCCTGTTAACGATCCCGTGGAGGACAACGATTTCCTTAACAAAGGTGAACGATGTTCATCTTGCTCCTCTCGCTTCGTCCCGAGGAATGTCCACTCCACGCCCTACACGAAAAGGACTAAACCATGAAGCTTTCCAGGTTTGCCGTAGCCGCAGCCACCTCCACCGCCCTGGCGGTCAGCACGCTCACCGCCCCTGCCGCCTTTGCTGCCGAAGACGATACCCCACAAGGCGGAAGTGCCATGTGGCTCTATAGCACCATTATGACCGGAGCATTAGAAATCGCTAAAAGCTCTCACGCCCCTAATACGCATCCAACCGAAAACTTCGGCACGGATTTGCTCATCGTTGCCCCGCTAGCTATCGCGCTGATTCCACTCCAAATCGTGGCCGAGCAAGAAGTCCGCCTATCGAGCCAATTCTCCCTCTAGGAATCCGCCTCCAGTACAGAGTAAAAAGGCCCTCGCCGCACAGTCCACAGTGCAGCGAGGGCCTTTGGCTCTTCGGCGACCAGTATGCGCTTGACTTACGCAACTAGACGGGAAGGCGCGAGAGCTTAGCTCTCTTCGTTCTCCTCAGTCAGAGAGATGAGACCGTAGTCGTAGGCATGGCGGCGGTAGACCACAGACGGCTTATTGTTCTCCACATTGACGAAAAGGTAGAAATCGTGGCCCACCAGCTCCATCTCGCTGAGGGCATCATCGACAGACATCGGGGTGGCCGGGTGCTCCTTGAAGCGCACGATCTGGCCCGGGCGGACATCTTCGACGGTCTCTGCGTACGGATCGATGTAGCGATCTTCCTTGGTGAGCTTGGCCGCCTCAGCCTCAGCAACCATCTCGGCGGCAATCTCGCCGGTACCCTTCTGGGCGCGGTGGCCGGACTTGACGTTCTCGCGGCGGACCTTGACCTTGCGCAGGGAGCGCTCCATCTTGCTCAGGGCCGTCTCGAGGGCAGCGTAGAAGGAGTCTTCCTTAGCCTCCGCACGAGCGATATGGCCCTTACCGGTGGCAGTGATCTGCAGGCGCTCAGCCTCGGACTCGCGGCGCGGGTTCGGCTCGTGCATCAGCTCTACATGGAAGAACGTCAGAGTCGGATCAAGGCGCTCAATCTTGGCCAGCTTACCGGCGACGCGCTCCTGGAAGTGTTCCGGAACTTCCACGTTACGGCCCGTGATGGTGATTTGAGCGTTGGTCTGCTGGGACATGTAAATGCCTCCCTTTACTCGTGGGGACTGAATGACGCACATTCTGCGGACCTTGAGAAGGCCTGTGATGAGGGCTTCTCATCCGCTTCCCTGTGACACCCCTCATGCTACCACTGGTCATAACCAACGGATCGACCGGCCCCCTCTTCACGCTCCGGCCAGTGCGCCTAGCTAGGCATCTGCCAGCACAATCGCGCCAACCACGTCACCCCCGACGGCCCTTATTCGCGCGGCGCTCGCGCGCAAGGTAGCACCGGTGGTCACGACATCGTCGACAAGCACCACCGATTGTCCCGTAAGCTGCTGCGCGCAGGGCCGAAGAAGCACTGCCGCGCGCATATTATCCGCACGCTCACCTGCTGTCAGTTCCGACTGATCCGCGCTCGATTCCGACGTAGCCAGTGCTTGGAGTGTGCGCCAACCGGGAAGCCGCGACACTGCCGACTCACACAGCGCAGTAACCGGATCACCACCGCGGGAACGTGCCGAGGACGCGCGAGTCGGCGCCGGGACGAGCAATGCTGTCTCGGGAATATCGCCACGCGCACGCAAATACTCAATACCAGCCGCCACCACGGCACCCATGTGCCCACGCACCGCGTGGTTACCGCGCTCTTTCATCGCGATGATCACGCCGCGGCGGGTATCGGAATAGGGGCCCAAGGCCCACGCAGGAAACCCCAGTGGGATGGGGCGCTCAACTCGGCGCGGCACCTCGCGAAGATGTTCCTGGCAGCGCGGGCACAGCACCCCACCGGCCTCAGTCTCATCACCGCAACCAGCGCAAGGGCGCGGCAGAATCAACTCCACGAGTGAGGCCGCAAGCTCCCCTATCCCCCACTGTTTCGGCATGCTGTCTACTCTAGCTGTACTGACCGGACACGTTGATTGAGGCTAGACGGGTATCGTCACTGCCTGATCGTGCGCATGCGGTAGTCCGTGAGGGTCATCCCAAGAAGAGTGCGCGCTTCACGACTCAGGTGTGCCTGGTCAACGAAGCCGTAGCGGACTGCGACATCGGCCAGCGTTTCATCTGGGTTGTCACGGATCCATTCGGTCGCTTCTTGGAGGCGTCGGCGGCGGATCATCGTGTAGGGCGACAGACCCACATACTTCGTGGTGAGTCGGTTGACCGTTCGAGTCGAGATACCCAAAGCGCCCGCGAGGTCTTGCACCGTGGCGATGGTGGAGTCAGTGATGGCCAGGTCGGCCAAACGGTTGGCTTGGTGAGCCTCGTCGGTCAGCGGGCCCACGTGGTGTGCAAGCCACCGCTCGACTTCATCGATGACAGCGGCAAGGCTGCCGCTTGATGCCTGAACCGTTTCGTGGAGTTCAAGGGCGGAGACAGGGACAGAATCGTCGCGGCAGGCTGCGGGTTGTTGAGTGAAGGCGGGCACTGCTGCCGGACGTAGCAAGGCACCGAGTACCCATCCCTGCCCGACCAGGACTCTTGTGGAGCGCCGCGTGGTGGGTCCCCAGAAGCGCACCTGGTCCATTTCGAAGGCGAGGTTGCTCGCGGGGAAGGCTAGGAGTTCTTGCGACGAGTGGTGCCCCGAGGGGAGGTCCCACGAGGTGGCCCACCACCAGGCCACCAAGTCCTTGGCCGCGGGGCCGGGTGGGATCCGGGTGAAATCGAAGGGAAGTTCCGCTGGGAACAATGGGCCCCGTCCACTGACGTCAGATGGTGTGGTCATGGCACGAATCTACAAGACAACCCGCGCCAGCAGTCCCTAGCATGGGGGTCATGACGACTTCACCAGTTACCCCTGCCCATGGCAAGTACACCGACAACGGCCGCCCAAAGGGTTTCTCCAGCCTGACTCCGTTCGTTGCACTCGAGGACCCGAAGGCAGCGTTGGCGTTCTACGCCGAGGTGTTCGGCGCCCGCGTTGTGAACTCCACCGAGATGGAGGGGGTGATCATCCACGCCGAGCTCGACTTCGGGTGTGGTCGCCTCCAGCTGGGGCCGGCGATGAAGGACTATCACCTGCTGGCGCTGAATCCAGAGGCCGAAGACACGCAGTTCTCCCTCGGCATCTACGTCGCGGACGTCGACAGGGTCGTTGAGACCGCAGTCGCTCGCGGCGCTGTACTGCGCGAAGCTGTGACGAGTTTCGTCTCTGGCGACCGCTACGGGAGCATCCGCGATCCGTTCGGGATCCGGTGGTCGGTGATGACGCGGGTCGAGGACCTCAGCGATGAGGAATCAGCTCGTCGGGTCGATGCCTGGGCCGCAGAAGTGAGCAACCAGAACAACTGACCCTCCCCGTCGGTCGCCCACGGCGAGGAGCCGGTGATGGGCGGCCACCGTGTGAGGTGGCCGCCCATCACACCTTGGAGGACGTCCATGTCCCACCCAAATTCTGCACTGACCCCTCGCCACCGCCTGAAGGTAGCCCAACTCGTCGTCGAGGAAGGATGGCCGATCAGCGAGGTCGCCGCTCGCTTCCAGGTCTCCTGGCCCACCGCGAAGCGCTGGGCCGACCGCTACCGCGCCGGAGAGTCCATGCACGACCGGTCCTCACGACCACACCACAGCCCGAACAAGACCCACCCGAAGGTCGTCAAACGCTGCATCAGCCTGCGCATGCGACTCCGCGAAGGGCCAGTGCAACTCGCACCACGACTCGGGATCGCCCCCTCCACCGTCCACCGCATCCTCTCGTCCTGCCACCTCAACCGACTGACCCACGTCGACCGTGCCACCGGCGAACCCATCCGCCGCTACGAACACGACCACCCCGGCGCGATGCTCCACGTCGACGTGAAGAAGCTCGGAAACATCCCCGACGGTGGAGGCTGGCGTTACGTCGGACGACGGCAGGGCGACAAGAACCGGGCCGCCACACCAGACAAGCCGAAGAACAAGCACCACAACCCCCTGATGGGAAAGGCCTATGTTCACACGGTGATCGATGACCATTCCCGTGTCGCCTACGCTGAGATCCACGACGACGAAACCGCGATCACCGCCACTGCGGTCCTGGTGAGGGCTGTCGAGTGGTTCAACGCTCGTGGGGTCACGGTCGAGCGGGTTCTGTCCGACAACGGCGGTGCCTACCGGTCACACCTGTGGCGAGACACCTGCGCCGAGCTCGACATCAAGCACAAGCGAACCAGGCCGTATCGGCCCCAGACCAACGGCAAGATCGAGCGCTTCCACCGCACCCTGGCCGACGGCTGGGCCTACGCCCGCTGCTACACCTCCGAGGCCGAACGACGCGGCGAGCTCGACGGTTGGCTGCACTACTACAATCAGCACCGCCCGCACACGGCCTGCGGCAACCAGCCGCCCTTCTCACGATTGATCAACGTCCCCGAACAGTACATCTAGCCGCGGCCACGGCGGCGCGCAGAGGGCTGGACTTTAGCGCGGAATGATGGGAGAAGAACGCACGCCGCGCAGACCATCAACCTCGCGCCAGTAGGAGCTCTCCGAGCCACCTGCCGGCAACTGGAGGAGGGCGTGGGCATCGGTGACATACAGAGTCGATGGCGACGCCGCCACCGCAACCACAGGGGCGGTGATGTTACCGGTCGGCAGCGTCGTAGCTGCGGAACCATCTTGCTCCACACGCCATACTGGCGAGTTGGAGGAAGAGGTTCCGACCAGTAGCGAACCATCAGACTGCCACTCCGCAGACAGTGCCGAACCGGTGAGCTCAGGACCCACTTGGTGGACGTTAACGATGCGCCGCTCACCAGAGGTGGCTCGGGCGACGACACCGGTGTAAATGCTGCCATCAATGATCATGGCGATGCGCGCGCCCGTAATGGACAGGCGGATAACGGAAATCTCGCCATCGATAGCGTCCAAGGCAGAGGTATCGACTTCCGAAGTACTGAGTTCACCCGTGGCTGGCGAACGCGTCACGCGAACAACGTGCTCGCCGTCGACGACGGTCCAGGCCACTTGACCGCCTACCTCGAAGGTGGGGCGAGCGAGCGTTGACCCGGTGACGGAATCACCGAGTTCTTGGCCAATCTCGCCCATCGAAAGTTGCGACTCATCCTTAGAGCGCTTGCGCACAGCAGCCACGACACCTTCGTCGGAGATATCCGCAGATTGGATGTCGTGGATCTGTCCCGCCGGCCCGGAAAGCTCAACGGGGCCGTCCGAGCCGACATCGAGCAAGGAGCCATCGTTGACCGCGTAGAGCTTTGCCACCGATTGCGCCGCCACCTCAGGGTTAAACTCCGCAAAGTCATCGATGGTCATCTCTTCCATGCCATCCACCATGGGGCTGCCATCGATCGTGGCCCGCACAGTGCTGGCCACCTCCGCGTTATTGAGTGTCCACACCAACTGGGCCGCGAACTTCAGGCGTTCCTCTTGCGACATCCCTGACATGCCGCTGAATTCATAGACCCCCTCATTGAGGCCGAGGAACGTGGCGTCCTTCGGCACCAGGGAGGATATAGCGGGGGCAATATCGGAGGATGGGCCCTGTAGAAGCAACGTCACCAATTCGGCAGCGATGGAATCCCTGCCGGTGTAGAGCCACCGCCGGTCAGCCACGAGCATGCGTTGGGTGACGTCGTAGAAATACAAGGACTGTGGTCGGTAGCGATTGCGCAGTTCCGTGCGCTCAATGACAGCACCGGTGGGAAGATCCGTGATGCGCCACTGACCATCGAATTGACGCAGTCGGACGGTCGCCTCAATGCGCGAGTTATCGGGCACATAGGCGCCGCCGTCCGCGAGGCGACCAATAATGTTGCCGCGAACCGAATACTCCAGAGCGCCGTCTTCCATCTTGGAGGTCACAAGATCAATGGAATCGACCACCAAAACGGTATTGGTGGGGTCCCAGGTATTCGCAATATCAGAGGCCAAAAAGGTACGAGCAGCGGCATAGTTGCCTGCCGGGATAGCAGCGGCGGAGTAGAAGTCACGGATGAGCAGGTCTGGGTCGCTATCAGTGCGTGGCTCCACAATGGCATCCTCTGCCCGCTCGTGCGGGACGAATGTACCAATAACCTGGGGATCGGTATTGTTGGGCAGCGTCGAACATCCCACGAGTGCAGTCAGCGACACACAGCTGAGTACCGCCAAGGTACGACGGGCGGGGATCATCGCTGGGCCTCCTCATCGAAATCGGGCACGTTCTCCTGATTAAACGGCGTCTCGCCCTCCATGATTTTAGAGCGAGACTGGCGTTCCGAGGGCCAGACAATTCCAGCGTCGTCACCCGTGGCCTTAGTGCTCTCGTCGGGCTCGTCGTGAGGCGAGAAATCTGCGCCTACAGTGACAGTGTTCTCGCCGACTGTGTGCTCGCCACGGCCGGCCCTTTCTGCCCCAGACAAGCTGTCAGTGGCTATGCCACTAGCGCTCAAGCCATAGGGCAGCGCAGTCTGTTCTTCAGCTTCCACGGCCGTCGGACGCGGTGCTCCCGGTACTTCCAAGGCAATAGGTTCGGACTCTATGGATTGGCCTGGGGTGCGCGGAAGAATGAGGCGGAAGCGCGAGCCCACCCCAAAGTAGCCGATGGCGTCGAGAGTGCCGCCGTGCAACATAGCGTCCTCACGCGCAATAGCTAGGCCGAGGCCGGTACCGCCCGAATGGCGCTTGCGTGACGAGTCCGCGCGCCAGAAACGGTTAAAGACAAGCTCCTCCTGGCCTTCCTTGAGGCCGACGCCGGAGTCGGTAACGGCGATTCCGACGGCGTCGTCAGTCGTGGCGACATCCACCGTGACGGGATTGCCCTCAGAGTGGTCGATGGCATTGGCAAAGAGGTTGCGCAAAACTCGCTCAACACGGCGCGAATCGCACTCCACTGCCACCGGCTCCGCTGGTGCGTTGACACGGACCTCAACACCGAGCTCATCTGCTAAGTGCTCCACTTGGCTCAACGCCGAATCAATGCAGGAACGGATGTCAATGGACGCGGTGGACAGATCAGCTACGCCGGCATCGTGACGCGAAATCTCCAGCAGGTCTGCCAAGAGCTCTTCAAAACGATCCAGCTCCTTGATGAGCAACTCCGCCGAACGTTTGGTGTAGGGGTTAAAATCATCGGCATCAGCAGCAATGACATCGGCGGCCATACGCACTGTGGTCAACGGCGTGCGCAGCTCATGGGACACATCCGAGGTGAACTGACGCTGCAAATCTCCGTATTCCTCCAGCTGCGCAATCTGCTTGGAGAGTTTGTCTGCCATGTCGTTGAAGGAGGACGCAAGGCGGCCCATCTCATCATCGGAGTTGACCACCATGCGCTCACGCAGGTGACCGGCGGCAAGGCGCTGCGCAATGCGAGAGGCAGAACGAATCGGGGTAATAACCTGCTGAGTAGCCAGCCACGCAATACCCACGAGCAACACCACGACGACCACGCCGGCGGCAGAGAGCAACCCGCGCATCAGTGCCATCGTGGATTCCTCTGACTCCATCGACAACACGAGGTAGACCTGCGTATTCGGGATGTCACACTCGATGGGCGTGCCGACCATCAGCGCGTTATAGGTCGCGCCTGATTGTTGGTCCACGGTGGCGTACTGCTGCACAATTTGCCCTTGGCCTACGAGCTCGCGCATTCCTTCTGGGACGCGGTAGCCCTCCGGCGAGGTTGTAGCGGTGCCGTCAGGATTGTCCACCACAACAACAGGTTCGTAGACCGCTTGGGCATCGTTTTGTTGCGCCGACATCTGCCCCAAGGCTGCGCGCGCTGAGTTGATGCGCACCTGCGTCGAGTTTGCGGTACCCGTAGCATCAATCTGCTGTTCCACGGCCACGCGCGCACGTTCGAGCTCCTGCAGAGCAGTCTCTTCCTTTTGGCTCACCAGCTGCTGCGTCAACACCGACACAAGCGCGTACGCCAAAATCAGCATGACCACTGCGGAGGCCACGAGCATCATGCCGATGACGCGTGTCTGCAGAGATGTACGCCAGCGCTCGACGACGCCATCCCTGACTCGCCTCATCCCATCAAAAATAACGGCTGTCCTTTACTCGCCGACTTTGCCGGTCTTATAGCCCACGCCACGCACGGTGAGCACAATGCGCGGGTCCTCTGGGTCGTGCTCGATCTTCGCGCGTAGGCGCTGCACGTGCACGTTGACAAGGCGAGTATCGGAGGCATGGCGGTAGCCCCACACGGACTCCAGCAAAGCTTCACGGGTGTGGACCTGGCCAGGTTTACGAGCCATCTCCAGCAGGAGATCAAACTCCAACGGGGTCAAGGAAATTTCCTCGCCGCTCTTGCGGGTGACGGTGTGTTCGGGGACGTCGATAAGCAAGTCCCCTACCTCAATCATCTCGCCAGAGGAGGAATCCGAACGGCGCAAACGCGCGCGGATACGGGCAATGAGCTCCTTCGGCTTGAAGGGCTTGGTGATGTAATCATCTGCGCCCGATTCCAAGCCCAGTACGACGTCAACGGTGTCCGTCTTCGCGGTGAGCATGACAATCGGCACGGACGACTCGGTACGGATGGCACGGCAGATATCCACGCCATTCATGCCCGGCAGCATGAGGTCCAGCAAAATCAGGTCTGGGTCATGGTGGTGGAAAGCCGGGATGGCCTCGTTGCCGTCATTAACGGCGATAGGTTCCAATCCTTCGGCTTCGAGCACGATGGTGAGCATTTCGGCAATTGCCGGGTCATCATCCACGACCAAGATTTTCGGTGCCACTTTACTGTTCTCCTACGAGGTCCTTGACAGATTGAATAATCATATCGGCATCCGCGGTGGCGATCCACCGTCCTGCCCACGCCTGCTGCGCGAGGCGCCGGTAGGCTGCCGCTGTGCGGGCCTGCAGCCCAGCATCGCGCTCGTAACGGTCTCGGCTGCGGCATTCGTCGTCAGCAGCGCGGGACACGGCACGCTGCCCAGCGACGGCAACGTCGGTATCGAGGAAAATCTGCAGCTGCGGAACCGGCAAGCCAAAGCGCTCAAACTCCAGCTCATAAATCCAGTCTACGACGGATTCTTCGCTCAGTCGGGCAGCCGTGTACGCAGCGTTGGAGGCCACGTAGCGGTCAAGGATGAGTAGAGAACCCGTGTCTTCGGCGGCAGCGAGCAACTGCTCTTTGGCACCACAGCGGTCAAGCGCAAACAACGTGGCCATGCCGTAGGCGGAATCTATGAGATCACCCATCTTTCCGTACAGCGCCTGCTGCGCTAGCTGCGCGTGAATGGACTCCTCATAACGCGGGAAACTCAAGACTGAGACGTCGCAGTCAAGTTCCTTCCGCAGGCGTTGAGTGACGGTGTTTTTTCCGGCGCCGTCAATACCCTCAATACTAATCAGCATGCTGAGTGAAAACCCTTTGAGTGAAAACTCTTAAGAACGTAGAGTCCGCACAGACGTATGCGGACCTTAACAACGGATGCCTAGGACAGCGCCTCAATGAAGGCTTCGAGATCGTAATCTTCCTCGACCCCTTCAAGCAGTTCCAAAGCATGCTCGTGGAGGTTTTCACTCCCAGAGCCTGCGAGGTCACGGATGAAGGGGTAATCCTCCACTACTTCACCAGCGCTGAAGGGAGCGCCTGCCCAGATGGCAGCGATGGTGGCGGCAGCCAGCGCGTTGCGCTGTTCTTCTTCAGTCTGGTCTTCACCGGATACCGCCAGCGCGCAGGCGTCATCGACTGCAGCCACAATCTCTTCGTCTTCGAGATCTGACAGCTCGTCAAGAAACTCGACGTTAGCCTCGTCAGTGAAGATATCTTCATCCCATGAGCTCATTGGTTTCTCCTTATTACCTAATGTCTGATGCTGAAATCTGAAACTGCGGAGTCGAAGGCGCCACGACGGCACCGCGACGCTAGGTGAGGTCTCTTACCCACTTTTTACCATTCTTTAGACAGTGCCACGCAGGTCTCTGTCGCTCCGTGTCGAGGGCCACGGTAAAGCATTACTATGCAGCTACTCTGCACGGGGCGGACACAAGTCCACCTACATATTTCTGTCAGAAGCCTGTGTACGAGCAGGGATTATAAGGTGAAACCGTGGGTACACCAGGTTTCATGCTATCGTTGTTATCGACTTGTGACCTTGTGCGCGGAAAGGAGACTCAGGATGACCAGCACCCCACGCCGAGTGCTCGCATTTATTGCGGCCGGTCTCCTCCTCGCCGTAGCCATCGGCATGGTGGTGTGGCGGACAAGTGCCCCAAATTCCGTTGTCCCCGAACCTTCGGCAGCCACGGCTGAATCCGGTTCTTCGGCGCCGCAGACTTCCTCTTCTGAGCACTCCTACACCACCACGTCCTCTACCTCGCAGCCGAAGACGTCGCAGGAAACGATTGCAGCCCCCGCGGAAGATCCTTACTTGGCACCAAACGCTGTCTTGGACCGCACGGAACCAGCTCAACCCACGGCTGTCTATCGCCCTGATAACGTCTCGTCACTGCAGAATCAGCAACCACAGGGCACCGTGCAACCCCAGGATCCGAATAATCCACAGGCACCTAACACCTCACCGGATAACACCTCACCGGAGTCTTCTGTTCCTGCTACTACTACTTCTTCGCCTGGCACACCGGCCCCGGGTTCCACCACCACCGGCACCCCGGGCACTGAGCCCACCGATCAGCCCGCGCCACGCACTGCGTCTCCGCAGGATGCCCAACAGGATAACAACACTGAATCTGACAGAGCTGAGCCCCAGGTGTCCACTGCACCGGAGCACACCCACGCCCCGAATGCCCCGGCAAACTCTCAGGACACGCAGCCAGCGGGCCTCGCTCAGGAGGCCCCAAAGCCTCAAGAAGAGCCGCGCACCGATGTGAGGTTCAAGGAACCGACCGCCGAGCAGGAAAGGGGCCCAGAGGCACAACAGCAGCAGGAGATTGCTGATAAGCTCGCTGAGCTGGATCGCCAGCGTGAGCAGGACGCTTCCCGCACGAATGAGGCCCCCACACCCGCTGCGCCTACCGACGGTGCCCCGGCAGCCGAGGAGCCTGCTGCTGAGCAGCCAGAACCGACTGAGTCTGCCGCGAAGGACCCCGCAGCAGACGCCCTCACTGCGGAACAGCCGGCGAACGAGGAACCATCCGTCAGGATTGCGTCCACAGACCCGGAAGGTGCGCGAACGGACTCAGGTGCGGACAAAGCTCCCGTGAAGGCCGAGGCTCCAGCGGCACCGGAACTGCCCTCCTCCCCGGAAGAACTGTCAGGGCTGTCAGGCCGCGCTTAACGCCGCCGCAGCAGCTTTTAAGTAATCTCCGCGCTTAATCGCCGTGTTTATACGCGGGCGATGAACACCTGCGCAGCGCCGTTCTCCGCAGCACGCACAGTGGCAACTGGGTCGCAGGCAGGAAGCCAAGCGGCGTGGCCGGCGCTGAGCGCCACACTTTCACCGTGCTCGTTGTTGACATCAACGGCGCCGGAGGTGCACAGCACGATGACGGGACCGTCAAAATCAACGTCCACTGAGTCGTCACCGGACAATTCCACGCGGTCCAGCGCGAACTCCTCAATCGGCACCGGATAAGACCATGCCTGAGCACCGTGGACGTGGTTTTGTTCTGATTGATCTACTTGCGGCACGCGCGGGTCCTGTGCGGCGGAATAGGTCAGAACCTTGACCAGCTCCGGAACGTCCACAAACTTGGGTGTCAGGCCGCCACGCAGAACGTTGTCGGAATTGGCCATGATCTCTACGCCAAGGCCCGAGACATATGCATGTAGCTCGCCAGCGTTGAGGTACACCGCTTCGCCCGGCTGCAGCACGATGTGGTTTAGCAGCAGCGCGCCGAGCACGCCGATATCGCCGGGGTACTGCTCGTTGAGTGAGGCCACGGTATCCATAACCATGCCCATCCACTCCTCGCCTGCGCCTTGGTCGCGGAGGCGCTCACCAGCAGCCACGACGGCAGCGATAAGCTCCTTGCGCTTAGCGCCCGGGATGGTAATCCACGTGGTGAACAGCGCGCGCAGGTTATCGCTTTCTGCCTCCGGGTCATCCGCGAGCATGCTGACGTAGTGGTCAAGCTCGGGGCACTCCAGCGCGGTGAAGAGGCGGCGGGTCTGCTCCAGAGGACGGAAGCCTGCCATGGCATAGAACTCTGTCAGCGCCACGATGAGCTCAGGTTTGTGATTATCGTCCTTGTAGTTGCGGTTGGGGGCTGTCAGCTCAATACCTGCCGCGTTTTCACGCGCAAAGCCTTCCTCCGCCTGCGCCTTCGACGGGTGCGCCTGCAAAGATAGCGGCTCAGCCGCGGCAAGAATCTTCAGCAGGAAGGGCAGGTTTTCGCCGTACTCACCGGCCACGCGTGTGCCAACCTGGTTCGCTGGGTCCGCCGCGATGATGTCATCGAGACGTTCACCGTCCACGGTGGATGGGTCAGCTGGGTGCGCACCAAACCACAGCTCCGCTACGGGGCTCTGCGTTTCAGGTTCTCCCAGGAGGGCAGGAATCAGTGTGCGCGAACCCCAGGAATAGTTGCGGGCAGCGCTCTCGAGCAGCTTCATCGATATCCTCTATTTCACGTCATAGGCGGTCGCGGCGTAACTCCGCGTAATCAACTGCAGCGCGCCGGCCAGATCCCCACTGGAGGGGTCGGCGCTCGCCGCAGCGAATGAATGGGGCAGGTTCGCCTCTTCCTGTCCCCATAAAATTAATTTCAAGGGTACCAAAGGCTCCCCATCTTCAAAGGGGTCGTGGAAGATATCAGTCGGCGCGTCCTCCAGAATCGGCCCGAGGCCTTCCGCATCCACGACCGAGCCACCCAGCCCATGCGTTGCCCAGATAGCGCCTGCCATGCGGGCAACGAGCGCACCTAGATGCACGCGCGTTCGCTCCTCAGAGAAGGCATAGGGGTCCGGACCACTGCTGTGAACCACGCGGCCACCCTCCGCAAACTCGCGCAGGGCACGGCCTGGGTTCGTGGTGGAATCTCGCTGCGGGGACAGTGCTTCGATTTCCCGATCCACGGCTTCCGCCACGTCTTCCAGACGGCGCGCGACCAGCTCCGGGTCCTCGCTCAGCACCGCCTGTACCGCATGAAGCGCCACGATAGCCCGAACTGGGGAGACGCCCTCTGCCGTGGGCAGCTGGTCTATCACCACGGTGTCGTCAGGGGCGTCCTCAACTTCGTTGAGGCAAATGGTGGTGGCGCCGCGTCGTGCGGCGTCGTGCAACGCGCGTTCTGCCCACGGGCTTTCCCCTGCCACGACGACCACGTCGAGAGCACCGATGAAACGCGGTAGTGATTCGCTGACCACAATGGGAACGTCCGCTGGCTCCGCAAGCCCCACGGCCACATGCGCAGCGGCCCGGGACACCTGGTCCGCAGCGAGGATAACGAGGGAGCGCGGACGCATGCCGCTCACTACCCGGGCAAGGTCTGGCACGGCGGAGGCTACGACGCGGGCTTGAGCGCCTTCGTGGGCGACGTCGAAAAAGCGCACGGTTTCGGGGTCATAGGAAGTCATGGGCTCGAGCATAGCTAGGATGAGCGATCATGAGCATTCATCCGGTAGTCCTCGTCGGTGGTGGCCCAGGCGCGTGGGACCTCATCACGGTGCGCGGTATGCAGGCTCTGCAGGCTGCGGACGTCATTGTGGCCGATCACCTCGGCCCCACCGCACAGTTGGACAAGCTGTGCGATGTTGACGCCAAGGAGCTTATCGACGTCTCCAAGATCCCCTACCGCACACAAGTTGCACAGGAGCGAATCAACGAGATCCTCATCGAACATGCCCAGGCGGGCCGCCGGGTGGTCCGTCTTAAGGGCGGCGATCCTTATGTCTTTGGCCGCGGTTTCGAGGAGCTGACCGCGCTTACGGAGGCTGGCGTTCCCGTGGAGGTTATCCCCGGGGTAACCTCCGCTGTGGCGGTGCCGGCGCTGGCGGGCACTCCCGTCACGCATCGCGGCATGGTGCATGCTTTCACGGTGGTCTCCGGCCATCTCCCACCGGGCCATCCGAAGTCTCTTGTCGATTGGGCTGCTCTTGCCCGCTCTGGGGCGACGCTCTCGGTCATTATGGGTGTCAAAAACGCCGCAGCGATTGCCGCGGCGCTTATCGACGCCTCCCTAAGCCCCCACACCCCGGTCCACATCATCCAAGAAGGCTCACTAGCTGAGGAACGTTCTTTCAGGTGTGAGCTGGCCGAGCTCGGCGCCACGATGGAGGCGCAGTCCGTGGCACCGCCGGCAGTCATCGTGATCGGCGAGGTCGCCGGACTCTAATCCGAACCCGCAGCCGACGCCCCAACGCGGGCTGTTTCTGCCGTGTCCGCAGAGCTCTCGGCGGGGCCAGTCGGCTCCGAGGAGCTCACGACGCGGCTGCCTCCACGCGTTGGGCTCGAGTGGTGGCCCTCGTAGTTCTCTTCGCGCTCGTGGCGCTTGCGGCGGCGATTGGCCCAGACGGTCAGGGTGACGCCTAGCACCAGTGCGGCGATTTGCAGGCCCACGATAACGCCGTGCGGCAGCGCCCAGCCCAAGGCTTTGGGCACGTTGAGGGTGACGATAGCCGTACCGACGAAGCCGCCCAGCAACGTAGGGTTAATGCGGGAAATCAGCCACGCCGCGATAGGTGCAGTGATCATGCCACCGATAAGAAGCGCCACCACAGCCGCAGCATTGGCCAAGATTTCGTGCCACAGGCCCAGAATGAAGCCGGCGGTCGCACCGAATGTCACGAAGAATTCCGCGGTGGTCACCGTGCCGACGATGCGACGCGGCTGTTCACGGCCGACTGCCATAAGCGTCGACGTAGAGAGCGGCCCCCAACCGCCGCCACCGGAGGCATCAACGAAGCCGCCGACAATACCTAGTCCGGTAAGAAACGGGGTGGAATGCGGCCGCGCGGTTGAAGCCTTCTTCGGGCTACGGCGAGAAAAACGCCACACCAGGTTAATACCCAAAATAAGGAGGATGGTGGAGGTAACCGGTACTGCGGATTCCAGAGACAGGTTGGACAACACCGTCGCCCCCAAGAACGCTGCGATGGCACCCGGGACACCCAACTTGAGCACCGTTGGCCAGTGCACGTTGCCGAAACGCCAGTGGCTGATACCGGAGACGAGGGTGGTTCCCAATTCCGCGGTGTGGACCACGGCCGACGCCGTTGCTGGCCCAAGGCCAGCAAGGAGCAAGATTGTCGTAGAGGTGACGCCAAAACCCATGCCGATACCGCCATCAACGAGCTGTGCAGCGGCACCCGCAAGGGCGATGAGAATGAGGCTACGCATGAGCCACCTCCTGGAAACGTCGGGACACGATGTCCGCTAGGGACTCTCCCAGCGGTGGAAGCACCTTTCGGTGCTGTGGGTTAGATGGATTGTCGGAATGGGAAGCAAGGCGGTCGAGCAACAGGCCAGGGCTGACGAATAGCGGCACAACCACTTCGCTATGAGAACTGGACGCGATGCGCCCAGCTTCGCGATTCCGATTCTCACTGCGAGACGCGTGAGCGGCTCGCGCGTCTCGCGCGTCTCGCGTGGCATAGGCAACTTCCGCGTCGCATCCGGTGAGCTCACCCACGCGACGGGCAAGATTCGCGACAGCGTCATTAGCCTGCTCATCGGAAGAACCAACGGAATAAACCACTACTTTATCGCTACCGGCAGGAACCTGCGCGGCGAGAAGCTGAGCCATGTCCTCTCCAGTGCCAAGGCCGCGAGCTCGACGCAGGACCAGACCAGACGATGCAGAAGCGCTGACAATCGCGGCGGGCACATCCACGCGCTGGTGATAGCCCTCGGTAAAGAGCAGTGGGACGACAACTGCATCGCGCACTCCGCGTTGAGCCAACTCTTGTGTTGCTGACTCTAAGGTCGGTTCGTTGAATTCGAGGTGCGCGGCCATAGCCGCAACGCCGGCGAGTAAACCTGCGGCACGGGTCAGGGCCTCCACGTGAGGTGCGGCTGCCGGGTGGCGCGAGCCGTGTGACAACGTAATGAGTGCGGTCATGATGGCTCTCCTCAGTTAAACGTTAGGCCTTAGGCGCAGTGGAGTGACCGCGCCGAGCTAGGGAACGCTTGAGTGCTTCGTTGGCAGACACCGTCGGCGCGGGAGCTACCGGGGCATCGTCTTGGCCATAAAAGCGCAGCGAGAAGATGCGCAGGCACTCTTCGCACTTCCAGGCAAAGTCGTCTTCCTCATCCGGGAATAGATTGGTGCCGGCGCAGTAGGGGCAGTACGCCGGGTGATTGCGGTTGGGGTTGGGCTCGCGGCGGAAATTCACTGCAGGTCCTCCTCGTCAGCGCGCAGGACCCAGTGGCGGAACTCTTCGCCGTCGTCGCGCTGCTCTTTGTACTTATTCACCAAGCGGATGACGTATTCCGGTACCTCATCGGCCACCACCTTGTGGCCTCGCAGTTTGCGGCCCCAATCCGGTGAGAGACCCAGCGCGCCGCCGAGGTGGACTTGGAAACCTTCCACGCGGTTGCCGTCCGCATCAGTGACAATCTGCCCCTTAAGCCCGATGTCAGCCACCTGCGAGCGAGCGCAGGCGTTCGGGCAACCGTTGAGAGCGATGGAAAGGGGGACGTCGAGGTCACCCAAGGTGTCCTCCAAGATGTCCACGAGCTCAATGGCGCGGGCCTTCGTGGTCACGTGCGCGAGCTTGCAGAACTCCAGGCCGGTGCAGGAGATGACGCCGCGACGGAACTCCGAGGGCTGGGAGTACAGCCCCGTCTCATCAAGCGCACGAGAGAGCTCCGGAATGTCCTTTTCCTCCACGTCGAGGAAGAGCAGCTCCTTCATCGGGGTTGTGCGAATGCGGGTAATGCCAAATTTCTCCGCTACGTCAGCGATGGCAATGAGCTGCTCGCCCGTGGCGTGCCCCACGGTGGGCTTCACGCCAACATAGAAATTGCCGTCCTGCTGGCGATGCACGCCGACGTGGTCCCGGTTGCCGGGTGCGACGGGGAGCGGGAGGCCGTCGAGAAGCGGCTCGTCCAAGTACTCCTCTTCGAGTACTTGACGGAACTTCTCAACGCCCCACTGCGCTACGAGGAACTTCAAGCGCGCTCGGTTACGGTTTCGGCGGAAGCCGTAGTCTCGGAAGATGCGAGCCACACCGGCCCAGACCTCCGGCACCCGCTCGAGCGGAATCCACGCACCGAGGGATTGGGACAGCATCGGGTTGGTGGACAGGCCGCCGCCCACAAAGCAGTCGAAGCCAGGACCGTACTCGGGATGAGTTGTGCCTACGAAGGCAACATCCTGAATCTCATGGGTCACGTCCTGGCGGGCGTTGCCGGAGATTGCGCTCTTGAACTTGCGCGGCAGGTTATGGAACTCATCGCGCAGCAAGTAGTCGTTCTTAATCTCTTCGATGGCCGGGGTGGCATCGATAATCTCATCCGCTGCCACACCAGCAACGGGAGATCCGAGAATGACACGAGGCACGTCGCCGCAGCCCAGCAGGGTATCGAGGCCGACGGAGCGCAGTTTCTCCCAGATGGCGGGAACATCTTCAATCTGAATCCAATGCAACTGGATGTTTTGACGGTCCGTAAAGTCCGCGGTAGAGCGCGCATAGTCGCGCGAAATCTCACCCACCGCGCGCAACTTGGCAGGGTCGGCGCAGCCGCCATCAAAGCGCACACGCATCATGAAGTATTCGTCCTGCAGCTCGGCGTTACTAAGCTTGGAGGTCATCTCGCCGCCTAAGTTCTGATTGCGCTGGGTGTACAGGCCCAACCATTTAAAGCGTGGAGCTAGGTCCTCGGGTGGGATGGAGGAAAATCCCTGCTTGGAGTAGATGTCGATAACGCGCTGGCGCACCGCGAGGGCGTCGTCAGCCTGCTTAATCTCCTCGTCAGCGTTGAGCGGGGAGGTTCCGTCAATCTTCCACTGGCCTTCCGGCTTCTTCGTGCGGGTAGGTCGTTGTGTGGCGGTGGTCATAGTCTGCTGCCTTTCGTCAGTTAGTGAAAACCTACCGGTCTAGACTAAACAGACAAAGCAGTCTTTTTTATTTTCTGAGCAATATGCAAAGCACGCTGCGTCTATGCCACAATGATCTGCGAATGTATTTAGGCATAGTTGCCCTACAGCAGACAAGACGGTTCAATAAAGCCCACACTTGTTAAAGAACTAAGCTTTCGATAGTTAGTACAACACTCCGAAAGGTCATCCATGACTCAGCAGCCCCTGAAAGTAGCCGTCATTGGCGCCGGCCCAGCCGGCATTTACGCATCCGACATCCTGGTGAAGAAAACCGGCGGCAACGTTCAGATCGATCTCATCGAGCAGATGCCCGCACCGTTTGGCCTCATCCGCTACGGCGTGGCGCCGGACCACCCGCGCATTAAGGGCATTGTCAACTCCCTGCACCGCGTGCTCGATTCCGAACAAATCCGTCTGCTGTCCAACATCACTGTGGGCCGCGATGTCACCGTCGCCGAGCTCGAGGAGTACTACGACGCTATCGTCTTCGCTACCGGCGCCGTCGGCGACTTGGGTATGACCATCCCTGGCTCCGACCTCGAGGGCGTGCATGGCGCAGGCGAGTTCGTCGGCTTCTACGACGGCAACCCGCGCTTCGAGCGTTCCTGGGACCTCTCCGCCAAGGACGTCGCTGTCATCGGCGTGGGCAACGTGGGCCTTGATGTGGCCCGCATCCTAGCCAAGACTGGCGACGAGCTTAAGGAAGCCACCGAGATCCCCGATAACGTCTACGAGTCCCTGGCTAAGAACCAGGCCACCACCGTGCGCGTGTTCGGCCGCCGCGGCCCGGCGCAGGCCAAGTTCACCCCACTGGAGCTCAAGGAGCTCGACCACTCCCCGACCATCAACGTGGTCGTGGACCCGGAGGACATCGACTACGACGAAGCCTCCCTCAAGGCTCGCGAAGAGGCCAAGTCCTGCGACTTGGTCTGCCAGACCCTGGAGGGCTATGCCATCCGCGAACCTAAGGATGCCCCGCATACCCTGCAGATTCATCTCTTTGAGCAGCCAGTCGAGTTTATCGGTGAAGATGGCAAGGTGACTGCCGTGAAGACCGAACGCACCGCCCTCAACGGTGATGGCTCTGTCTCCGGCACCGGCAAGTTCACCGAGTGGCCGGCGCAGGCCGTCTACCTGGCCGTGGGCTACCGCTCCGATGCCATCGAAGGCGTGCCTTTCAACACGCAGAAGAACGTCATCAACAACGACGGCGGCCACGTCGTCGATCTCGACGGCACCATCGTGCCGGGCCTCTACACCACCGGTTGGATCAAGCGTGGTCCGGTGGGGCTTATCGGCAACACCAAGTCCGACGCCACGGAGACCATCGGCATGTTGCTTGACGACGCCGAAGCGGGCAATCTCTCCCACGACCGCGAGGAGGACATCGTCGAGCTCTTCAAGTCCAAGGGCCTGGAGCACCTGACCTGGGAGGGCTGGAAGAAGCTTGATGCCGCCGAGCGCGCCTTGGGCGAGGCCGAGGGCCGCGAGCGCAAGAAGTTTGTCGAGTGGGAAGAGATGGTCACCCACTCGCGCGACTAGGCTGCTGTCTCAAGGCTGGGCCCACAGCCCCGACGGCAGATCCTCGCCGCCAACGGCAAGGCCTCCTGAACTAAAACTGCCCTATCTGACGAAACTCTCGCCTTCGCCACAATGAACGCGGAGAAGATCGTCAGTTAGGGCAGTTCTTGTCTCAAGTACTGCGCGTGAAGGTCGTGTCTCAAGCGCCTAGCGTGAAGACATACGCCTTCACGCTACGCGCGGATGATGGCGAGGACCTCGTCGACGATGGCCTGCACCTCGTCGGCGGTCTTTGCTTCAACATTGAGGCGCAGCAGCGGCTCGGTGTTGGAAGCACGAACGTTGAACCACGCATCGGTGCCTTTGAGCTGCACGGTCACACCATCGAGCTCGTCGACGGACTCGACCTTGTCCGCCAGCTCATCCAGTACGCGCTGCGTCGTAGCCTTCTGATCCTCCACGGTGGAGTTGATTTCACCCGAGGCCTCGTAGCGCGAGTACTGCGCCATAAGCTCGCTCAACGGCTTATCCTGCTCGCCCAGCGCGGCGAGCACGTGCATGGCCGCGAGCATGCCAGAATCGGCATTCCAGAACTCCTGGAAGTAGTAGTGCGCAGAGTGCTCGCCGCCGAAGACTGCCTTGTGTTCAGCCATCTGGGCCTTGATGAAGGAGTGGCCTACGCGGGTGCGCACGGCCTTGCCGCCCTTCTCCGCGATGAGCTCCGGAACGGTCTTCGAGGTAATCAGGTTATGGATCACCGTGGAGCCCGGGAACTTGTCCAAGTAGCGCTCCGCCACCAGGGCGCAGATGGCGGACGGCGAGACCGGCTGGCCCTTCTCATCCACCACGAAGCAACGGTCGGCATCACCATCGAAGGCAAGGCCGATATCCGCCTTTTGCTCAACGGTGAACTTCTGCAGATCCACCAGGTTCTTTAGATCGAGCGGGTTCGCCTCGTGGTTGGGGAAGGTGCCGTCGAGCTCAAAGTAGAGATCGCGGACGTCGAAAGGTAGGCCCTCAAAGACCGCCGGGACGGTGTGTCCGCCCATGCCGTTGGCGGCGTCGACAGCCACGACGAGTGGGCGGGAGCCCTCCAGCGGCACCAAGCCGCGCAGGAAGGCGGCATAGTCTCCCAGCACCTCACGCTCGGTGACGGTACCTGGCTCACCGTCGTAGGCCGGGGTGCCGTCGATGAGCATGTCCTTGATCTGCTCCAGACCGGTCTCTTGGCCTACCGGCACAGCCCCGGACCGGCAGAGTTTGATGCCGTTGTACTTCGCCGGGTTGTGGGAGGCGGTAAACATGGCGCCCGCGCAGTTGAGGTCGCCGGCGGCAAAGTAGAGCTCATCAGTAGAGGTCAGGCCCAGCATAATGACGTTGACGCCTTGTGCTGCAGCGCCTTCGGCGAAGGCTGCTGCCAGCTGCGGGGAGGACGGGCGCATGTCATGGCCCACCGCCAGGGTTTTCTCACCTTCGCCGCGCAGGATGGCGGCGTAGGCTGCGCCAGTATCCCGTACGAAGGTTTCGTCGATGTCCTCGCCCACAACGCCACGGACGTCATAAGCCTTAATCACTGCATTGAGCTGTTCACGAGTTCGCATAGCCCTACAGCATACTCATGTCCTCTTGCGCCTCTGCGCTGGGAAACACGGTGCAAAGGAAACCCACGAGGCTCGCGTCACCGAGCGCTAGTCGGCGTCTGGCACCACCGTCAGGTGCGCGCGGCGGCGTTGGCGGGCGTCGTGGACTCGCCGGGTGCGAAAGACCGGATGGTTGGAGTTGCGTGGATCCGCGCCGTCGAAGGTGGCGGAGTAGTCGATGGGGTCAGCTCCGGAACCGGTCGTGGAGTCGTCGACCAGGCCGGTGGTCACGCGGCCAGCCTCACGCACGGCCTCAGCCAGAGCGGTGAGGTCATCATCCTCATCGAGCTCGATGCGATCCACACGGACCATCTCCCACCCTTGGGGCGCAGTGATGCGCTCGCTGTGCTTCTCGCACAGGTCCCATGCATGGGGATCAGTATCTTCAGACAGTGGGCCCACAACGGCGGTTTGTTGGGCGTAGGCATAGGTCAACGTAGCCACGGCGGGACGGCCGCAGCCGGGGCGGGAGCAACGGCGGGAGCTATTCACGGCCCCAAGTCTAAACCCAAACTTGAGATTTCGATAGTCCTACACGGCGTGCCCCCTGCCCGAGCATCGCCACCGCGCCTTAAACTAAGCCGCATGAACACGCCCCGCCCCCACATCCGCCCGGCCCGCCACCGTCATGGCCGCGGCGCTCGCGGGCCGCTACTCCCCCATGCAATTCCCCGATACCGCAGCAGCGCTGAGCGCTTCGACATGGCTGTACTCGAAGCCTACGCGCCCATCCAAAACGCTTTCGCCGAGCAGCTCGCTGGCCTAGACCTAGCCGTCGACACCGTACCCCGCATGCGCCTGTCCGCGGACATGACAGTCATGCCCGATGAGATCATTGCGGACGGTCCCGTCCCCTTGGGGCGCATCGTGCCTGCCGGAGTCGATTCAGCGGGGCAACCGACCCGCGCCCGCCTTGTCATCTTCCGCATGCCAGTGGAGGAGCGCGTGCGCTCAGCCCGGGAGCGCGAAGAACTGCTGTCCACTGTGCTCACCGCACTTGTCGCCAATTACCTCAATGTGGATCCAGAAGATATTGATCCGCGTTTTAGCTGGTAAAACACAGCTCTCCCCCGCCACACCCTGCGGGAAGCAAAGTATGACGGGGGAGAGGGAGATGCTGCACTACCAGATCCGCTGCGCTAACCGATTTCACGTTTTAATCGGCGGCGCTCACGGTCTGACAGTCCACCCCAGATTCCAAAGCGCTCATCATGCTCAAGCGCATATTCGAGGCATTCATCACGCACGGCGCAGGCCTGGCAAATGCGTTTAGCCTCACGCGTTGAGCCTCCCTTTTCCGGGAAGAAGGCTTCCGGATCCGTCTGGGCGCACAGCGCCTGGTCTTGCCACTCCTGCTCGACGGCACCAAAGAGTTCATCGAGCGACATCTCTGCAGCAGCACCGCCACGGAGAATAGCGCTGTTATTCGTTGTATTGTCCACGCCGCTTCCTTTCTCCGAGGTCGTTTCTCTCTTTTAGTCGGTGGCACCGACCGTACACCGAAAGTTGTTCTCGGTGCCCTGCCCGCCGTGCCGTTGATTACACTGATGTCATTTCACACCGGATCACTAAATATCGTCAACCTGTCGGGAGTCATTTTTCCGCAATCCCGGCAAAAACGCTGCACACGATCCTCAACTTTCACACCAGTCACAACATCCCGGCCACGGGGGTGAACATCGGGGGTACTACATGTAGTGGCCACCCCCTACCCTGTGAACAATTCCAAGGTTTCTTCGGCGTGTCGCCACCCAACCGCGCAGATCTCGTGGATCTCAATCGCACCACTAAAACCATCCGTCACGGCATAAGAAAGGCGCTGGGAAGGTATTTTCCCAGCGCCGAGGCTTAAATCATCCTGTAGTTACGCCTAAGTGCTAGCCACAGCTTTGTGTTTAGGCGTCCGAGCTGAAACGCACTCCCGCATCCGGAAGGGTCACGCCTGGGAAGACACGCATGCCACCCTGCAGCTCGCAGCGCGCACCAATCGTCGCGCCTTCACCGATGACGCAGTTATCGATGTGCGCATTGGCTCCGATGTGCGCACCCGAAGCGATGATGGAATTGCTAATGATGGCGCCCGGCTCAATGGTCACCCCATCGAAGACCACGGTGCCATCAAGGCGCGAACCCGCGCCGATGACCGAGCCACGCCCCACAGCCGTGCCAGAGAGCAACAGCACGCCACCCGCAATGCCGGCGGACTCATCCACCACAGACTCACCGGTGCGACCGGTCAGCAGCGGCGAGTGCGCAATGCCGCGCACTAGATCAGAAGAACCACGCACGAAATCATCTGGGCGGCCCATATCGCGCCAGTAAGAGTTGTCCACGTGGCCCACGACCAGGTGACCGGACTCCAGGAGCTGCGGGAAAGTCTCGCGCTCAACGGAGACCACGCGATCAGCCGGGATGGTCTCAATAACCTCCCGCTTGAACACGTAGCAGCCGGCGTTAATCTGGTTCGTCGGCGGATCCTCGGTCTTCTCCAAGAAGGCCGTTACTCGCCCATTGGAGTCTGTAGGAACGCAACCAAACGCGCGCGGGTCCGCCACGTTCAGCAGATGCATCGTGACGTCGGCCTGCTTCGAGTGGTGTGTATCGAGGATGCCGTTCAAGTCCATGCCGGAGAGCACGTCGCCGTTGAAGACCATGACGGTGTCGTGGCGCAGCTTGTCGTAGACGTTGCGGATACCACCACCGGTGCCCAGCGCGGTCTCCTCCACCACGTACTCAATCTCCAGGCCCAAATCGGAGCCATCGCCGAAGTACTCCTCAAAGACCTCAGCCTTAAAGGACGTGGAGAGCACAACGTGCTCGATACCGGCCTCCTTGATACGGGCCAGAAGGTGCTGGAGGAAGGGGTAGTTGGCCGTCGGCAGCATGGGCTTCGGCGTGCCAATCGTCAGCGGGCGCAGGCGGGTGCCGCGGCCTCCCACCAGAATGACGGCATCGGCCGTCGATCCCCACTGGGGTGCTGATTCAGTCATATCGATCCTTAAACTCTCACAGATAAGTTACCGTTAGTGTATAGCCCACGAGCCCTAGGAACCGTCACGGCACGCGCTCAAAGCCAGCCCACGTACCCTCAATCCAAGCCACAGCGCTGCGCGGAGGGGTGCCTCGAACCAGTGCGGGTACCGATCTGCCTGGAAACGGTAGGCGGAGTCATGGTGCGCTCGTAGCATCGCGCCGCGGTGCGCCTTCGTCGAATGGCCTTTGGCGTGCGTAATGACCGCCGACGGGCAAAAGATATTGCTCCACCCGGCCCGAGTGAAGCGATCACCCAAGTCCACGTCTTCCATATACATGAAGTAGCGCTCATCAAAGCCACCAATGGCGTCGAAAGCCTCCCAGCGCACCAAGAGACAGGAGCCAGAGAGCCATCCAGCTGTACGCTCGCTGCTCATGTCCGCATCATTGCGGTAGGCCTTCGACCACGGGTTGGACGGCCACACCGTTCCAAAGAGCGCGTGGCCAATTCCAGTGGTGAGCGTCGGCACCGCGCGCGCCGAGGGATAGTTCGTGCCATCCGGCTCCACGATGCGCGGGCCCACCGCCGCAGCCTGAGGATGGCGGCGTGCGCAGGCGATGAGCTCGTCTAAGGAGCCCTCACTAAACGTCACGTCTGGGTTAGCAATGAGGAAAAACTCTTCATCCACTCCCCTTGTACGCGCGAAACGCGCGCCCGCGTTCATGCCAGCGCCATAACCGCTGTTTCCTCCGGTATCGAAGAATTCTACTTCCGCATGATCCCGCGCAGCGGCTTCGGGCACGCCATCCGTGGAGCCGTTATCGGCAAGGATGGTGAGGGTTGGGTGGGACGTCGCCAAGCGCAGCGAGGATAAAAAGTCACTAAGGTAGCGGCCCGGGGAGAACGTCACCGTGACCACTGCCAGGGGTTTGCTTAAATCTTTCACGATGGCATCGAGCGTACCCAACGGCGACGCGCGCACGCGCACGCGACACTGCTTCACGTTTTCGGCGCCTGCTCCCTTAAACTATTGCCGTGACTTCCCCGAACTCCCCGCGCGCCGCCCGCCATATCCAGGCCGCGCCGTCGCAGTCCGCGCCCGCCACCCAGCACGGCTCCACGCCGGTGAAGGCCCTCGTGGCTTTCCTCTCTGCAGTGGTACTCGTGCTCTCCGGCGTGGGCTACTTCACCGTGGGCAAGTTGGGCAATGACATCTCTTCAGCGTCCAATTTGGCCCTGGGCAACGATGGTGGATTCAAGGACAAGGGCATTGACGGCGCCGTGGATATCCTTCTCGTGGGCAAGGACTCCCGCACCGACGCCAAGGGCAATCCCCTATCTGAGCAGGAGCTTGCGGACCTGCATGCCGGCGTGGATGAGGGCGAGGAGAATACGGACACCATCATGGTCATCCGCATTCCCAACGACGGCTCCCGTGCCACGGCCGTGTCCATCCCGCGTGATACGTATGTGCACGACAGCGAATTTGGCAACACCAAAATCAACGCTGTCTTTGCGCTGCACAAGTCCGCGAAGATGGAGGAGCTGCAGCAGGAGAATGCCGAGGCGGAGGCCTTGGGGAAGAAGCCGCCGCATACGGAAAAGGAGATGGAGAAGGCCAGTACTGAGGCTGGCCGCGCCGGCCTGATTTCCATGGTGCGCACCCTCACTGACGTCAGCGTTGATCACTACGCCGAGGTGGGCCTGCTGGGCTTCGTGCTGCTTACCGACGCCGTCGGGGGCGTCGACGTCTGCCTCAACGACGATGTGGACGACCCGATGTCCGGCGCGAAATTCCCGAAGGGCCGCCAAACCCTGCAGGGAGCTGAAGGCCTGTCCTTCGTGCGCCAGCGCTACGATCTGCCGCGTGGCGACCTCGACCGTATCGTGCGCCAGCAGGCCTACATGGCCTCCCTGACCTCAAAGGTCCTGGATTCTGACACTCTGACCTCGCCCGCCAAGCTCAATAAGATTGCCGATGCCGTCGAGCGTTCCGTCGTCATTGACAACGACTGGGACATCATGGGTTTTGTCACCCAGCTCGCCGGCTTGGCCGGTGGCAACGTAACCTTTACGACTATTCCGGTGACCTCCATTTCTGGCACCGGCGATTACGGCGAGTCTGTCGTTACCATCGACGCGGCCGAGGTGCATCGCTTTATGGATGACCTGGCTAAGTCCCAAGAAGCTGCGGAAGACGACAAAAAATCCGAGGAAGCTGCCACGGACGAGGCCGCCAATGACGGTGAGAAACCCGTTGCTGAGGGCCTCAACCTCCACGTGCTCAACGCTGGCACGATTGACGGCATGGCCGGTGGCATTGGCACATGGCTCAAGAACGTGGGCTATACCGTCGAGCGCACGGCCAATGCGCAGTCCGGTATCTACGCCGAATCCCAGGTCGTGGCTGCGGATGCCAACGACGAGCGCGCCCTCGCTCTGGCTGAGCAGCTCGGTGGATTGCCGGTCACCGCGAACGAGGAGCTTGAACCGGATACTTTCATCGTCGTCGCTACCGATGATTACGCGGGCCCAAAGGATGACTCCGCCATGGAGCAAGAAGCTGAAGCGGATTCGAACCAGGTGGCCGAGGACCAGCAGGTAGGCACCCCGGGCGATGACTTCGGTACAGCTGAGGTGGCGCCGGAAATTGACGCCGGTGGCGACGGCCCGCGCTGCGTGAACTAAAGACCCCGTGGCGGGCTTCGTGCCCGCCACCTACGATGGGCGGACATGGAACTCCTTCAGCATCTCCTGTCCGCCGATGCCTCCGCTCCACGCCTAAGCGTCTACAACGAGGCCGACGGCACGCGCATGGACTTCTCGGCGCAAACGCTGGAGAACTGGACCTCCAAGATTGCCAACATGTTGCTGGAGGAGCTCGATCTTGAGCCAGACTCGGACTCCCGCATTCTCATCGACCTTCCGGTGTCCTGGCAGGCAGCCGTCATCGCCCTCGGCGCACTCGCTGCCGGAGTCCCCTTCGACGTCACCGATGGGGCGGCTGCCATGCAGCCGCCCGCCGACGAGATTGCCGTGGTGTTCACCTCCCCCGAGGCCTTTAGCGAAGGCTCCGGAATCTCCGGCGCCGATACCGTACTCGTAACCCAGGATCCCTTCGGGCGCGGCGTCGTGGAAAGCGGTGGTGAGCTGCCCGTCGGCACCATTGACTTTGGCCCCACGGTCCGCTTCTATGGCGATCACTTCTACGGCACTACTACGCCACTACCGGAGCTTTTCCCCACCGACTTAGGCGCTGAGCGCGTGCTCTCCCCCGGCTGGAGCGATACCGCCTCTTTCCAGCGTTCGGTACTGGAACCGCTCGCTGCGGGCGGCTCCGCCGTCATTGTGGCGGGCCTGTGCTCGGCGGACCGTTTGGAAGAGATCGCGGACAACGAGAAGGTCACCGTCCGCGCCTAGGCAGCACCGTGAGATAGTGGAGCAATGTTCAGCTGGCTCTACGTCTTCATCGGTGTGCTCATCCTCGTGGGCACAATCTGCCAGGGCACCATCGGATTTGGGCTGGGCACCATCGCCACCCCTATCTTGGCGCTCATCAAACCGGCGCTAGTCCCCACGCTCATCCTCCTGCTGGCCTTCGTCATTTCAACCACGACGATGCTTAAAGCACGCTCCGCGGTGTCCTGGGACATCGTGGCTATCTCCTCCATCGCGCGCATCCCCGGCTCCCTGCTCGGCGCGTGGGCCATTGCCTCGCTTTCGCACCGCGGGCTCTCCCTCTTTATTGGCTGTGCCGTCATCTTCGCCATGACTTTGTCCAGCCTCGGCTGGTCCCCCAAGCGCACCACTACCAACATCGCGGTAGCAGGTGTGGCCTCGGGCTTCTTAGGAACTTCCACTTCCATCGGTGGCCCGCCCATGGCACTAGTGCTTAAAGGCTATGACCCCGCCCGCGTGCGCGGCACCCTGTCGGGCACCTTCATCATCGGCTGCACCATCTCGCTGGCAATCTTGGGCTTGAGCGGGCAAATCACCAGCCTGCAGCTCACCGCCGCCGCGGCCTACCTGCCGGTAGCCATCGTGGGCCTCATCGCCGCCGGCTACCTCAACCGCTTTATCAACGCCAAGGTGCTCAACCGCATTGTGGTGGTTGTAGCCATTAGTGCAGCCTTGGCGCTCATTGTTGAGGGGCTGGTTGCAGCCTAGCATCCGCGACCTGCTGTCGGGCTCAACTGCCAGGATCACGCTCCACACTGCCCGATCTGCCAAAAATACCGCCTCCGGTTCAAGATCTGGCAATAACTTCGTCAACTAGGGCAGTTAGGTGGCTGTGGGAAGTCGGGAGGTTCAGGCAAGTCTGGCGGAAGATACCCCAAGTGCTCGCTGTACTCCCAGGGCTTTGGTTTGGGCGGCAACACTCCCTCGTGCCAGAAGCCGATGAACTTGAAGTAGCGCTTCTCAAAGTCCGGATTCCTGGCATTGGCTATCTGGTCGATGACATAGTCCAGGTGGTGTGCCACGCAATGACCTGTGTAGCGCAGCGTTAGCCACCCAATCAGTACACCTTCGTTGTTTTTCCAGTGGTCCCGCAGCCATGCCTCTTGCTGGGAATGAAATTTCATCCCGTTGATTTCTACCGCAACTTTGAGCTCTGGGAGCACAATGTCCCAGGTGTAGTGGCCGATAACAACGTTGCACTCAACCTTGAGCCCACGCCTTTTCAATCCCTTGGCCACCTTGACCTCCGCACCAGAGTCCGTGAACAAAGCGGCCTGCTCCAGCATCCGTTGACTTGCAACAGGGGTGACCTTGAGTGCTTCGCGGTGATTATCCAGGCGCGCCCGCCCGGCCTTTGAGGAATAGATGGACTCAAAAACGCGAATTCCCAGCTCAGGACTAACTTTCTTCATTGCGACAAGAGGATTAAGGACCCGGATCCCAGACAAGGTAACAAAGCTTTCGACACTCACCCGCGAGTGCACATAGAAGGTTGATGTCGGCATCCTCTCCACACTGGCGAGCTTCAGTGGAAAAGTGACAGTCTCGCCAAGGAGTACCTGAGCAGCCGTTGTACCTGTCGCCTTAAGGAATGGCCGGTGCTCCTGTAACAGCTTCAATAGTTCTAATGCCTCGGGCCTGCCCCAGACGTAGAGCCCCTTGGCAAGACGCGTAATCTCTCCTCGGCGCACCCGAGTTGCAAGCGCACCTTTAGATAAGCCGCGCACAATGCCGTGTTTCATGTCATTCCCCCCGGAAAGCTCGACCCCAAGCTAACACGGCGCACCGCTGAGCGCAGAGCAACTGCCTTATCTGCCAAAGTTACCGCCTCTGCCTCAAGATCCAGCCAGATCTTTGGCAACAAGGGCAGTTATATCCACTGCCCACCAGGAGTGCACCGCCCAGCGCCAAGAAAACAGCTCTAGCGAAGAGAGCCCTCAATAAAACTGCGAAACCGCCGGGCAATCTGCGCAATCTCCTCCCCCGCATAGTGCCCCGGGGACCAGGCCGCCACCAGTGGCACACCGCCCAGAGTCTTTCCACCATCGACCACGTCGAAGCCCACCAGCCGCGCCGGCTGCAGCTCTGTCATCAGGGCCACGGCCTGGCCTGAGCGGGCTAAGGCACTCAAGGTTGCGGTGTCATCGCACTCGACGTGAAAGCCGAGGCTCAAGCCTGCCCTTCCAATAAAGGAATCAAGCACTCCACGAGAAACACTGCTGCGCGACGGCATAGCGAGGCGCTCGTGCAGCAAGCGGGCCACCTCCACGCTGGTCGAACCCGCGCACTCCAATGCCAGAGGATGGCTTGGCGGGACCCAAGCCCGAACGGGAACAGAACCCAGTGGCAGTGAGGTCACATCAGGCCCCGGCGGAATGGGAGCAATGACAAGGTCGGCGGTGCCCTCCAATGCGGCGAACACATCGTAGTGCGACATCGGAAACGTGGTAAGCAGAGGAATCGACGAGCCAGCGGCCTCTATAAACGGAGCGAGAAGCGTCGATATTGTCGTCGGCGTGGCCGCCACGCGCAGCGCCGGAATTTTGCCCGCACGCAGGGCCTCCACCGACCGCCCAGCACGCGCGGATTCAGCGAGGAGACGGCGGCAGGTCGGGATGAGGGCGTGTGCTGCATCGCTCAGCGCTAGTGAGGACCCAGCCCGCACGAAAAGCTCCAAGTCGAGTTCCTTCTCAAAGCGCCGCAGTTGCCGACTCAGCGCCGGCTGGGTTATTCCAAGGCGTGCCGCGGCTGCGGTCACCGTCCCAGCCTCAGCCACCGCGAGGAAATATTTGGCCTTCACCATGTCCATTCCCCTATTTTTAGCAGCACCCATGCCCTAAGCGCATAGCTTTAGAGCTTTAGCGACATTAGACAACATGGCATCATCCAAGAATAATGAGACCATCACCACAATACTGTCAAGGAGGTTCTCCATGTCACATGTCGGCGCCGCCATCGCCGCATCCCTTGCCGCGCACAATGTGCCCCGCGCATTCCTCGTTCCCGGCGAAAGCTTCTTGCCCGTCCTCGATGGGCTTTATGACAGCCCCGTTGAAGCCATCGTTACCCGCCAGGAAGGCGGCGCCTCCTACATGGCGGAGGCACACGGCAAGGCTACGGGCCAGCCTGGCGTTGCCATGGTGACCCGCGGCCCCGGCGCGGCCAACGCCTTCGTGGGCATCCACACCGCCTGGCAGGATGCCACCCCGCTCGTCCTCTTTGTCGGCCTCATCCCTACCTCCGACCGCGACCGCGAGTCCTTCCAGGAGTTCGACCCCAAAGCCTGGTTCGGCACCCAGGCCAAGCAGGTCTTCGTCCTCGACGATCCATCACGCGCCTCCCGGGTTGTGGCCGAGGCCTTCTTCCAGGCCCAGCAAGGCCGCCCCGGCCCCGTCATCGTGGGCTTGCCGGAGGATGTTCTCCACCAGGAGTTCACCGGCAGCATCCACCCACCCATCCCGGTGTCGGAGGGCGCGCTTTCCGACGAGCACCTGGACCTCCTCTCCCACGAGCTAAGCCGCGCAGAGCGTCCACTCATTTTTGCCGGCGGCCCTCGCTGGACCCCGGAGGCCGCGGAGAAGATTACTCGCTTTGCCGAAGAGCACCGCATACCCATCATCCAGGACTTCCGCGCCGCTGACCGCGTGCCTTTCGACTCCCCCGCCAATGCTGGCTGGTTAGGCTACGGACGTGATTCACGCGCGGCGCAGCTCCTCGACGATGCCTCGCTCGTCATCGAAGTCGGTGCCGTTCTTGGTGATGTCCCCACCGACGGCTACACCCTGCGCCAGTCCCCGCAGGCACGCAACATCGCCATCAACCCCGATACCAGCTTGCGCGGGCACTCAGTGGCCCTCGAAGAGCACATCGTGGCGAGCCCCGTTGCCTTTGCGAACGCCCTAGAACGCCTGAACGTAGAGGGCGCAGACAAGCGCGGTAAGTGGTTCGACACCGCCCACGCCAACCATCTTGAGTTCGCCACCCTCCCCGAGCCAGCAGACTACCGCCCCGGCAAGGACGGCACCGCCCACATGGAGGCCATCCTCGCAGCGCTCCACGAGCAGCTGCCCAAGGATTCCCTCTACACCTTCGGCGCCGGCAACCACTGCATCTGGGCGCAACAGTTCTTGCGCTCGACGATCTATCCTTCGCAGTTCAGCGTGCGCAATGGCTCCATGGGCTACTCCGTTCCAGCCGCGGTAGCCACCAAACTACAGTTCCCCGAGCGCACCGTGGTCACCATTGCTGGCGATGGCGAATACCTCATGAACGGCCAAGAGCTCGCCACCGCCCTTCAGTACGGTGCCCCCTTCCTCATCATCGTCATGTCCAACGGCGAATTCGGAACAATTCGCGATCACCAGAAGAAGCACTTCCCCGATCGTGTTTCCGGCACGCAGTTGGTCAACCCCGACTTCGCGGCCGTCGCCCGCGGCTTCGGTGCTCACGGCGAACTCGTCACCGATGATTCTCAAGCACCGGAGGCCGTCGCCCGTGCCCTTGCAGCCATCCAGGAAGAAGGTATCCCTGCACTCATCAACGTCATCACAGACCAAGACCACTCCCTACCCATCGAATAGAGGAGGCTCACCATGAGCACCACACACAATTCCCCGACCACATCTTCCGTGCCCGCCAGCGAACTGAAAGAAGGTGAGCACCTCGTCGGTGATGATGTCGTGGCCAAGCAGCGCCCCGCTGCCTCTACTGCCTCGTGGATCATTACCCTCTTCGGCACCGCCGTGGGTGCTGGTATCCTCTTCCTGCCGCTCAACGCCGGTGGCTTCGGCTTCTGGCCGCTGGTCTTCGCCACCGTCTTCATCCTGCCGCTGGTGTACTTCTCCCACCGCACCTACGCGCGCATCGTGGCCGGTGCCCCAAAGGAAGACCACGGCAAGGACATCCTCGAGCTGGTCACCCAGTACCTAGGTAAAGGCTCTGGAGTCATCTTCGCCTTGTTGTATTGGATTACGGTCTTTTCCACCGTGCTCATTTATGGTGTCTCCATCACCAACGCCGTCGACAGCTTCATTGTGAACCAGCTCGGCGGCCCGTCGCTGAATCGCTGGCTGCTCGCCACGATCTGCGTCGGCATCATGACCGGTGGATTTGCCATCGGCCGCAAGCCCATGATCTGGCTGGCCCAGGTACTGGTCTACCCTCTCATCATCGCGCTGGCGGTGACCTCCTTGTACCTCATCCCGCGCTGGGATCTCCAGAGCTTTATCCACTTCGACGACGGCGCCGATGGCTGGGGCCAGATGCTGAAAGGCATCTTCCTCATCCTGCCGGTGCTGGTCTTCTCCTTCTCCCACATGGCGGCGCTGTCGCAGTTCGCCATCGATATGCAGCCGCAGTACGGCGAGAAGACCGAAAAGCGCGTCTCCCGCACGGAGCTCTACACCGCCATCCTCCTCGTGGTGTTCACCATGTTCTTCGTGTGGTCCTGCGTCCTTGCCTTGGGCGCGGACGGCATGAATGAGGCGCTGGAGCAAAACATTCCGGTGCTCTCCTACTTCGCCAACGTCACCGGCACACCCTTCATGGCGTATATGGCGCCCATCGTCGTTATCTGCGCCATTGTGTCCTCCTACTTCGGCCACATGCTCGGCACCGAAGAGGGCACGGAGTACCTGCTTAAGACTGCCGCGCCCCAGCTGGCAGAAAAGGTTTCGCGCCGTAGCCTTCTCAACATCATTTACCTCATCGCTTTCGTGGGCACCACGCTTGTGGCAGTCTTCAACCCCTCCATCATTTCCATGATTTCCGTGGTCTCCGGTGTGTTCGTGGCGTTCATTGTCTACATCGTGCCGGTGTACATGTTCAAGAAACTGGACGTCTACACGAAATTCCGTAACGACCCCTGGAGCTACTTCGTCTTCGGTATGGGCGTGCTCATCATGGCCGTCACCATCTGGGACCTGCTTTAGAAAGGAATCCGCATGCTTCGCAGCGATCTCTCCAGCTTCCCCGAGTACAAGGTGGGCAAGGACTTCCCTGATGCCCTCAAGCTGTCCTCGAACGAGGTTGCCTTCCCTCCTTCAGAGAACATCATCGCCGCGGCTGCCGACGCCGCCCGCACCACCAACCGGTACCAACAGCCCGGAAGCCCTGAGCTCACCAATGCTCTGTGCAATTACCTTAACCTGCCTGCGGACAACATCTTTGTCTCCGCTGGTTCCACCCCGATTCTGCAGGCCACTATCTTGGCCTGCTGCCAAACCGGCGATGAGGTCATCGTGCCCTGGCGCAGCTTTGAGGCCTACCCCCTCTACGTGCGCATGGCCGGTGCTACCCCAGTGCTGACCCCACTGACGGAAGACTACCGCGTAGACCTTGACGCTGTGCTAGCCGCCCTCACCGACAAGACCAAGCTCATCATCCTGTGCAACCCCAATAACCCCACGGGCACGGTGCTTACCCGCGGCGAATTCCGCGCTTTCATGGACCGCGTGCCTGAAGATGTCGTCGTTCTCCTCGACGAAGCCTACTGGGAGTACAACGATGCCCCCGATACCCCGGACTCCGTCGAGGAATACACCCGCTACCCCAACTTGCTGGGCGTGCGTACGTTCTCCAAGGCCTGGGGCCTCGCCGGAATGCGCGTGGGTTATGCGGTAGCCGGCAGGGAGATCATCAACGCCCTGCGGTTACTCTCCCTTCCCCTGACGGTCACCGCCATGGCGGAGATGGCCGCGGTGGAGGTACTCAAGCACCACGACGAGCTTCTCGACGCCGTCGCCATCACCAAAGCCCAGCGCGACCGCGTCGCACACGAGCTGGGGGCTGAACAATCCTACGGCAACTTCGTGTGGCTCCCGCGCGGGGACGCCGCGGAAGTAGAGCAGAAGATCCTTGAGCAAGGAGTGGTCATTCGCCGCTACCTCGACGAAGGTGTTCGCGTATCGATCACCAACGAGGAAGAGACAACCCAGTTCTTGGAGGCATGGCAACGGGCCGGAATTAAGCCGTGGACGGCCTAACTAGTTCGCGCTCACCATCTTTTCCCAGCGCTCACCTACCTCATAGTGAGATAAAAGCCATAGAGTAAAAATTTATTGGCGCGCGTCACATGGCAGCGCTATAAAGGGGATCACCCCGTCAGACTAACGACCACAGGAGGACAACATCATGCCTGGAATTCGTGTAGAAAACCCCGCTACCGGCGAGGTACTGGAAACCTTCGACCACATCACCGAAAAGGAAGCACTCGCAGCCGTCGACACCGCTCACGAGGCCTTCCTCAGCTGGCGCGAGACTCCCATCGAGGAGCGCGCCAAGATTGTCACCCGCGTTGGCGAGCTCTTCGACGAGCGCAAGGACGAATTAGCTGACATCATCGCCACCGAAATGGGCAAGCCAATCTCTGAAGGCGTGGAGGAGGCCGAGTTCTGCGGCGCTATCTTCTCCTACTACGCCGACAACGGCCCGAAGTTCGCCGCCGATGAGGAAATCCCCGTAGAGATGGATGGCACTGCTTACATCCAGCGCCGCCCCTTCGGAGTTCTGTTGGGCATCATGCCGTGGAACTTCCCCTACTACCAGGTCGCTCGCTTTGCAGCTCCCAACCTGATGCTGGGTAACACCATCATCCTGAAGCATGCAGAAATCTGCCCTCGTTCCGCGCTGGCCATCCAGAAAATCATGGACGATGCCGGTGTGCCCAAGGGTGTGTACACCAACGTCTTCGTAACCCACGAACAGGTTGAAAAGATCATCGAGCACAAGGAGCTGCGCGGCGTATCTCTCACCGGTTCCGAGCGTGCCGGCGCCGCCGTCGGCGCTATCGCCGCCAAGAACCTCAAGAAGGCAGTCCTCGAGCTCGGCGGTTCTGACCCGTACATCATCCTCGATACCCCGGACGTCAAGCAGGCAGCCAAGGATGCGTGGGAGACCCGCCTCTACAACACCGGACAGGCCTGCAACTCCAACAAGCGCCTCATCGTCATGGAGGATATCTACGATGAGTTCGTTGCCGAGCTCGTCGAACTGGCCAAGGCCATGAAACCCGGCAAGCCGGAGGACGCATCCGAGACCGTCTATACGCCGCTATCCTCGCGCGGTGCCGCCGAGAAGCTCAAGGAGCAGCTCGATGACGCCGTTGCTGCCGGCGCTACCCTGCACGTCGGCGGCGAGCTAGTAGATGACAAGTCCTCGTACCTGAGCCCTGCCGTGCTTACCGACGTCCCCGTTGGCTCCGACGTCTACTACGAAGAGCTCTTCGGCCCCGTTGCCACCGTGTTCAAGGTCAGCAGCGACGAAGAAGCACTCACGCTGGCCAATGACACACAGTACGGTCTGGGCGGCTGCGTCTTCTCCAAGGACGTCGAGCGAGCAGAAAAGGTTGCTCAGCGCTTGGAGGTTGGCATGTCCAACGTCAACACCTACGCGGCTGAGGGCGCCGAGGTGCCGTTCGGTGGCGTCAAGAACTCCGGCTATGGCCGCGAGCTGGGCCCCTACGGCATGGATGAGTTCGTCAACAAGCGCACCTACTTTGTGGCCAACTAAGGAGATTCCATGACTTCACTAGGAAACTTTGTCCTCGAGGTACACACCGCGCTTTTCGACGGCCACGATACCTCCGTCCTAGACAAGCACTTCGCCGATAACTTCGTGGAGCACTCTCCCCTCATCGCTAACGATGCAGAAGGCCTTAAGAAGTTCGTCACGGATCTGGGCGAGGGATTAAAGTACACCAACGCCCGAGTGATTGCCGATGAAGCAAACAACCTCGTCGCACTGCACGGTCGTTTTGACGGTATCGAAGATGAGCCCTTCGTCGGCTTCGACATTTATCGCGTCGAAGGTGACAAAATTGTCGAGCACTGGGACAACCTCGTTCCTAAGGCAGAGCCGAATGAAAGCGGCCGCACGCAGCTCGATGGCACCACCGATGCGGGAGATGAGAGCCTTACCGAGGAGAACCGTAAGTTCGTCATCAAATTCTTCGAGCGCTCGCTCATCGGCAGTGACTACTCCGGCTTCATCGACAACACACGCGATGATCAGTTTGCCCAGCACTCCCCCGATATCGCCGACGGCGCCCAAAACTGCGTCGATTTCCTCACCAAGCTGAAGGAGGACGGCGAAGGACTGGAGTACGAGCGCATCCACCGCACGATTGCGCAGGGACAGTTCGTTCTGACGCATTCCGAAGGAAGCATCGCTGGTGCGCGCCACTCCTACTGCGAGCTGTGGCGCGTTGAAGACGGCAAGCTCGTCGAAATGTGGGATGCCATTTCTGAGGTCCCCTCCGATAATGAGGCGCTTCATAGCCACGGCATCTTCTAAGCCATAACCTAGGTTGCACGCCAAAGGCTGGGCCACTCCTTGATACGGGAGTGGCCCAGCCTTTCACGTTTTCCACATAAGCCCGACGCCCAGTAGCTCTAGAACCGAGTTGAGGCCGCAACTGCCCTATCTGCCAAAGTTATCGCCCCTGTTTCAGGCCCCACAATGGCTTTGAACTTGTTACTGAAGTTGGCTGGGTCGATGCTGTCGTCTTTTTTAATTCTTCCAGTTCTTTTTCTAACACCGCCTTTTCCGCTGATAGGCGTGCTGCCAGCTTCTTGAGTTCAGCCGCATCATCTGGAAGCGATTTCTCAAAGGTTTTACGAGTGACAATGCCGGCAGAGCGTTTGCGTTCAGTTGCGCTCATCAAGCCCCACTTTCCTTCTTCGCGGAATCGTTGGGCCCAAGCATAGACGCTCATTTTCGAGTTCAACGAAAGCTCAGATGCGATGGCGTCAGGAGACATACCGGCGGTGAAGAGCTCAACGGCTTTGAGCTTTGTCGCAAGCGGGTAGCGCTTTAAGGTCGTACGCCGAATGGGGGCAGCTGGGGGTTCATCACGCTCTCTGATCCATCGATGGAGTGTCCAACGGCCTGGGTAGCCCAACTCACGAACGGTTTTGGTAGCAGATTGTGTTCTGTCGAATACCTCTAATGCCTTGAGCCGCTGGGTATCCGTGTATCGCACATTAGTCATACGGGAAATCCTCCAAGATTTCGTCCGCATCCCCTTTTGACCCTTAACCCGCCGCAGGCAACAGCGAAGGCCGCGGGATCACCAAACGCCCGCCTTCTACTTGGAAAGAAATAGAAGACGGGCGTTTCGCTTGGTGGTGAAGCTAGTGGCAACCGGGATTAACCGGCTGCCTTAAGCAGTAGCTTCGGCTGCTCGTAGGGAAATTTCTCAGCGAGAGATTACTTGCTGGAACCACCGTTGGAGGAACCATCGGAAGCATCGTCAGAAGAACCGTTGGAGGAAGAGGAGTTCTTCGGGGAGCAAGCATCTGCCAGCAGGCCGATAGCCAGTGCACCAGCGGCAACCAGAGCGACACCGCCAGCAACCTTGCCAGCTGACTCGCCGTACTTACCGAACTGAGCGTTGATGCCAGCAACCTGCTTAGCAAAAGCCGGGTTGTAGACACCCAGCTGCTTCTGCAGTTCGATGTTGGCCTTGTCAATCTGGCCGGAAATCTGCTCGATGAACGGGGACAGACCCGGAACATTGAGCTGGGAAGCCATGCCAACCGGAATCAGGAACAGCAGCGGCAGGCCTACAGCCAGGCCAGCTGGGATACAACGACCCAGGTCAACGCTGGAAGAACCGTTGGAGGAACCGTCGGAGGAACCATCAGAAGACCCATCCGAGCTGCCTGGGTTCTTGCCGGGGTCAGTACCCGGATCAGTACCTGGGTCGGTGTTCGGCTCGGTGACGGTCACGGTGATGCTGTCGATTTCCTTGCCGGAGTCATCGCGGACGATGACGGTTACGGTATCGCCTGGCTTGGCGTCTGGCTTGATGGTGACGATGACATCGCCGTTCTCTTCCAAGGTCGCGGAACCTGGGCCGGTGGTCTTATCGACGTTGGCACCTGCCGGTACCTTGCCGCCGACATTTGGAACCTTCACGGCGCCACCAGCCGGGGCCTTCGCATCGTTCCAAGACGGTGCATCCGGGGTTGGGTCGGTCGGATCGGTCGGATCCGTTGGGTCGGTCGGATCGGTCGGATCCGTTGGGTCGGTCGGATCGGTCGGATCCGTTGGGTCGGTCGGGTCCGTCGGATCCGTTGGGTCCGTCGGGTCGGTTGGGTCGGTTGGGTCCGTCGGATCCGTTGGGTCCGTCGGGTCGGTTGGATCCGTCGGGTCGGTCGGATCGGTCGGATCCGTTGGGTCGGAGTTCGACTCGGTGACGGTCACGGTGATGTGGCCGATTTCCTTTCCGGAGTCGTCGCGGACGATGACAGTTACGGTATCGCCTGGCTTTGCGTCTGGCTTGATGGTGACGATGACATCGCCGTTCTCATCCAAGGTCGCTTTACCTGGGCCGGTGGTCTTATCGACGTTGGCACCTGCCGGTACCTTGCCGCCGACGTTCGGAACCTTCACGGCGCCACCAGCCGGGGCCTTCGCATCGTTCCAAGACGGTGCATCCGGGGTTTCCGGAGTATCGCCGGAGGTATCCAGGGTGAACGTTGCCGCAATGGTGTCAGCCACTGCCCCATCCGGGTAGGTGATGACTACCGGAACAACGAGTTCGAGATCATCCGGAGTTGCCGTCCCTGCCTTCGGCGCGGTGACGGTCACCTTGCCGGTATCTTCGTCGATGCTGACGCTCCAACCGCCCTTACCGTTCCACTCCGCTGGGATGCGGTACTTGGTTCCGGCCGGTGCATTTCCAGCAGTGAAATCGACCTCAGCTGTACCGGTTTGGCCGGAAGCAACAGCTACCGGCGCCGGATATGTCGGGGCGTAATCCGGGACGTCGTCAGGCGCAGGCTCAACAACCGTGACCTCGACGTCTACCTCATCAGTAGAGCCGTCTGGGTAGGTCACGGTCACCGGAATGGTGATGGTCTCACCCGGGGTTGCATCCTCCGGGACCTTGACGGTCAGTTCACCCGTAGATGGGTCAACGCTCGCCTTCGGGTCCGTGGTGGAGAACTTAGTGCCCGCAGGAAGTACTGTATCGCCAGTTTGTGGGACCTTGACCTCACTGCCCGGTGCGCCGTCAACTGCTGGGTAGGCCGGGTTATTGGCCTCGGCCAGCGGGGTGGCCGGGTCGGTGACCTTGATGTGGAATTCGAGGATCGAAGGAACGCCATCCACCGTTGCAGTAACGGTCACGGTGTAGTCGCCAGCCTTGGTTGGCTTGCCAGAGATTTGGCCGGTGGCCTCATCATAGGTCACGCCATCCGGCAGGCCGGTGACGGTGACGTCTGCATCCTTGTTATCGACCACAACGTTGATTGGCGGCATCGTCGTATTGGTTGCAACATCCACGTCAGCGATAGGTGCAATCACCGGTGCCGGGGTCGGGTCGGTTGGATCCGTCGGGTCGGTCGGATCGGTCGGATCCGTTGGGTCGGTGTTCGACTCGGTGACGGTCACGGTGATGTGGCCGATTTCCTTTCCGGAGTCGTCGCGGACGATGACAGTTACGGTATCGCCTGGCTTTGCGTCTGGCTTGATGGTGACGATGACATCGCCGTTCTCATCCAAGGTCGCTTTACCTGGGCCGGTGGTCTTATCGACGTTGGCACCTGCCGGTACCTTGCCGCCGACGTTCGGAACCTTCACGGCGCCACCAGCCGGGGCCTTCGCATCGTTCCAAGACGGTGCATCCGGGGTTTCCGGAGTATCGCCGGAGGTATCCAGGGTGAACGTTGCCGCAATGGTGTCAGCCACTGCCCCATCCGGGTAGGTGATGACTACCGGAACAACGAGTTCGAGATCATCCGGAGTTGCCGTCCCTGCCTTCGGCGCGGTGACGGTCACCTTGCCGGTATCTTCGTCGATGCTGACGCTCCAACCGCCCTTACCGTTCCACTCCGCTGGGATGCGGTACTTGGTTCCGGCCGGTGCATTTCCAGCAGTGAAATCGACCTCAGCTGTACCGGTTTGGCCGGAAGCAACAGCTACCGGCGCCGGATATGTCGGGGCGTAATCCGGGACGTCGTCAGGCGCAGGCTCAACAACCGTGACCTCGACGTCTACCTCATCAGTAGAGCCGTCTGGGTAGGTCACGGTCACCGGAATGGTGATGGTCTCACCCGGGGTTGCATCCTCCGGGACCTTGACGGTCAGTTCACCCGTAGATGGGTCAACGCTCGCCTTCGGGTCCGTGGTGGAGAACTTAGTGCCCGCAGGAAGTACTGTATCGCCAGTTTGTGGGACCTTGACCTCACTGCCCGGTGCGCCGTCAACTGCTGGGTAGGCCGGGTTATTGGCCTCGGCCAGCGGGGTGGCCGGGTCGGTGACCTTGATGTGGAATTCGAGGATCGAAGGAACGCCATCCACCGTTGCAGTAACGGTCACGGTGTAGTCGCCAGCCTTGGTTGGCTTGCCAGAGATTTGGCCGGTGGCCTCATCATAGGTCACGCCATCCGGCAGGCCGGTGACGGTGACGTCTGCATCCTTGTTATCGACCACAACGTTGATTGGCGGCATCGTCGTATTGGTTGCAACATCCACGTCAGCGATAGGTGCAATCACCGGTGCCGGGGTCGGATCGGTCGGATCCGTCGGGTCGGTTGGATCCGTCGGGTCGGTCGGATCCGTCGGGTCGGTCGGGTCGGTCGGGTCGGTCGGATCCGTCGGATCGGCTGCGACGACGTCGATGATGAACGTCGTGGTGGACTTGTTTCCAGCGGCGTCGGTTGCCGTGATAGTAACCTCGCTGTGGCCGAGGGCGCTCGGCTTGCCGCTGATGGTGCCAGTAGCTGGGTCAAATTCGACGCCAGTAGGCAGGCCGGTTGCGCTCAGCGTTGCTGCTGGGTCATCGCTGTGAACGGTGACTTCAGTGACGTCTTCGCCCAGCTTCACGGTCTGATCCGAAATCGGGTCAAGCTTCGGCGCGCTGGTATCGGCCGGCTCACGGACCACGATGGTGAAGGTTTCGTCGGTGGCATTGCCGCTGGCGTCGGTGACCGTCACGGTGACCTCGTAGGTGCCCGGCTTGGTCGGGGTGCCGGTGATGGTGGCAACGCCGTCAACGGTCTCAAGCTTCACGCCATCCGGCAGACCGGAGGCCGTTACCTTATCCGTGTCCGAATCAGAAGAGACCCGAATCGTTTCAATCGGCGTATTGGCATCGACAGCCTGATCTGCAATCGGATCCACCTGCGGACCGGTTGCATCCTTTACGGTGATGGTCAGCTTCTTTTCGGTAGTATTGCCTGCCGCATCGGTGGCGGTCACCGTCACTTCATAGGTGCCCGGAGTAGTTGGCACACCGGAAATCTCGCCGGTGGACGCGAAGAACCGAACGCCATAAGGCAAGCCAGTCACGGTCAGGGTAGCCTGCGGGTCATCCGAGGTGATGTGAATCGGGTCAAGCTCGGTGTCTTCCGTGACGGTCCGATCGGCGACGCCGTCTAAGGAAGGCCCCTCAGAATCGACCACGGTGATCGTGAACTTCTCGACGGAAGACTTACCGTCGGCGTCAGTGGCCGTTACGGTGACCACGATGGGGAAGTCACCCGCGCGGGTTGGAGTACCCGAAATCGTATTGGTATCGGTGTCGTAAGTAACGCCGTCCGGCAGCCCGGTCACGGTGATCGTCGTAGAAATCGACGGACCCGTCACGGTTGGCTTAATCTCCGTAATCGCTTCCCCTAGCGGCACCTCCTGATCCGAAATTGGTTCCAGAACCGGCGCTCCAGGGTCGTCGACGGTGATGGTGAAGGTCTCCTTGGCCGTGTTGCCCGCGGCATCGGTGACAACCACGGTCACGGGGTGCTCACCAGCGGTGGTTGGCGTGCCAGAGATGGTCCGGGTTTCTGGGTCGAAGCTGAGACCATCAGGCAGGCCGATGACCGTCACGGTGTCGCTCGGATCATCGCTGACTACCGTGACAGGAGCGATGGCATCGCCCTTCTTTACCTCTTGATCGTCGATGGGGTCGACCTTCGGAGCAGTGGAATCGCTGACCGTGATGGTGAAGTCAACGTAGGAGGTGTTTCCGGCTGCATCGGTTGCCAGGACGCGCACTGGGTAGGTGCCCGCGGTGGTTGGCGTGCCAGAAATCGTGTTGGTAGCGGCGTCATACTGAACGCCTTCTGGCAGGCCAACTACGGAAATCTCGGCATCGGGGTCATCCGCCTTGACAACGATATCTTTAATGGCGCTGCCGGCAGCAACGGTTTGGTCACTGATCTTGTCCAGCGCTGGGCCCTGGGCATCGGTGACGGTGATGGTCGAGGTATCGATAGCCTTGTTGCCCGCTTCGTCGACCGCGGTCACGGTCACGGTGTAGGTGCCCGGCTTGGTCGGGGTACCGGTGATTAGTCCCGTCTCTGGGTCAAAAGTCATGCCATCAGGTAGACCTTCGACCGTTACCTTCGCAGAAGGATCATCTACGCGCACTGGAATCGGGTCGGCCTCAGATCCCGCAGCGACCGTGCTATCGGGCAGCGGCTGGATGACTGGTGCACCGGCGTCATTGACGTTGATGTTGAAGACTTCTTCGGTGGTATTGCCAGCGTCGTCCTTAGCGGTGATCGTCACTGGGTAGCTTCCCGGCTTAGTCGGGGTGCCCTCGATCTGCTTGGTCTTCGGGTTGTAGCTCAAGCCCTCAGGCAAGCCAGTGAATGTCAAGGAGGTCACCGCAACGTTGTCCTCAGCGGTGATCTCGATTGGCGTGATCGGGGAATCCGCGGGAACGGTAGGATCCGAAATCGGCGCGATCTGCGGCGCGGTCTTATCGGAGACGGTGATGACAAAATCAACGGGCTCCGAGGTATTGCCGGCGGCATCGGTAGCCGTGATCTTGATGGTGTAGGTTCCCGGCTTCTCTGGGCGGCCGGTAAAGGTGTTGGTCGCGGGGTCGAAGCTAACCCCCTTCGGCAGGGTCTCCGGATCAACCTGGACGGTGGCATCCGGATCATTTACCGAGACCACGACCGGCTTAATCGTCTCGTTCAGAGCGATATCCTGGGCCTCAATCGGATCGATGACCGGGGCGGTCGTGTCTTCGACGGTGATGGTAAACGGTTCGTAGGAAACGTTGCCCGCTGCATCAGTTGCCGCAATAACGACATCATAGGTACCCGGCTTAGTCGGGGTGCCCTCGATCTGCTTGGTATCCGGGTTATAAGTCAAGCCATCAGGCAGGCCCGTGACTTCAATCTTCGCCTTCGGATCATCGGTTTTGACCGGAATCGGAGTGATTTCATCACCCTCCGGGACGCTGACGTTCTCCACCGGAGTGATGGCAGGCGCCGTTGCATCGTTAACCGCAATGACGAAGGTCTGAGTCGTTGTATTGCCCGCAGCATCGGAAACCGTGACGGTTACTACGGAAGAGCCGATTTCCTTCGGGGTGCCGGAGATTTTCTTGGTCGCGGGATCGTAGGTCACGCCCTCGGGCAGGCCGGTGACGGTCCAGGCGAGATCCTGCGGTGCGGTGGCGTTGTCGGCCGGGTTTAGGCTCATCAGATCGATGTCGTCGATGGGCTTCCCCTGTTCAATCGTCTGATCCTTCGGATCCTCGAAGGTAGGCGCGGTGGCATCGCCCACGAGCAGGACGACGTCCTGGCTGGTGGAGTTGCCAGCAGGGTCGGTCGCGGTGACCGTAACGATGTAGCGCCCCGGAGTGGTTGGGGTGCCCGTGACGAGCCCCGTTCCGCTATCAAAGGTCACACCCTCGGGAAGGCCGGTAACGGTGATCTTGGCAGTCGGGTCCGGGCTGGTGACAGGCTCCAGGTTGAGCGGCTGATCTTCAGGAACCGAGACGTCGCGAAGCGGGCGCAGAGCCGGGGCAACGGTATCGGTGACCGTGATGTTGAAGGTTTTCTCCGTGACGTTGCCATATGGGTCGGTGACCTTGACGGTGACCGGGAAGACCTTGCCATCTGGGCTCGTGACTTCAGTCCTTGGTGTACCAGAGATGACGCCGGTGTTCGGGTCGATGGAAACACCTTCTGGCAGGCCGGATGCAGCAAAGGTGGAGTTCGGCTCATTGCTGGTCACGGTGATTGGGTCCAGCGCAGTGCCATTTTCTACGGTGGCATCGGCAATGTTATCTACCTGCGGCGCGGTGGTGTCGGCTACCTTGAGAAGGAATTCCTGGGTCGAGGTATTGCCGGCGGCATCGGTCGCAGTCACCGTAATTGGGTACTCTCCCGGTGCCTGCGGGATTCCTTCGATCTTATGGGTCTCCGGGTTATAGGTCACTTCTGGTGGCAGGCCCGCGACTACAACGTTGCTGACGGACTTGTCGAAGTTATCGGTGACGTCTACTGGAATTGCGGTGATCGGTTGACCGGCCTCTGCGGTGGCGTCGTTGATCTTGGCAATGGTCGGTTCCGTGGTGTCGGTAACAGTAACGACCAGGTTGGATACAGAGTTATTGCCCTGGGGATCGGTGGCCGATACGGCGACCGTGTAAATGCCCGGTTCGGTTGGGGTACCTTCGAGGGCACCGTTTTGCTCGTTCCAGGTCATGCCCGGCGGGATATCACCTTCCACGGTGACGGAGGCTTTAGGATCGTCCACCTTGATCGGAATCGAAGCAGGCTTATCCTCTGGGACGGTGGCATCCGGGCTGGTGAGAACCGGCGCGGAAGTATCCACGACGTTGATACTGAATGCAGTTTCGGTGACATTTCCGGCGGCATCGGTGACGCGGACGTTAACTGTCGACGCCCCGGTGGCCGACGGAGTACCACTAATGGTTCCGGTCGCAGGATCATAGGTGACGCCATCTGGCAGGCCACTGACCTCAACGCTGGTCACACCGATGTTATCCTTCGTCGTAACCTTAATCGGCGCGATGGCTTTGCCCAGCTCCAGGGACTGCGAATCGATCTGCTCAATCTGCGGCGGGTTGCCGTCAGTGACCGTGACCTTGGCATTGACGAGGTCGGTCGAGCCATCGGCGTAGGTGACAATGACCGGGACGGTGTAATCTTCCAGCGCAACATCGGTGCCCGGTGTGGCGGTGATGGTGCCTTGGTCATCAATCTTTACCCACGTTGGGGCGCCATCCGCCAGCTTGAAGGTGGTACCGGCTGGTGCTGGCAGGGTTTCAGCGGTTGTTGCGGTAGTCGAGTCGTCGAAAAGCGGCGCCGCAACGGAACCAATGCTGCTTTGAGCCACGGTTGTAGAACCATAGGTGGGCTCGTAGCGTCCGGACGTCGGCAGCGGCTTTACGGTGAAGGAATCCTGCGTTATCGCCAGGCCATCGCGCACGCCAGAGGGCGAGACCGCAAACAAGCGTGCGGTGTAGGTGGTGGTCTTCTTCAAGTTAGGGTCGGTGACAAAACCGCAGGAAGGAAGCCTGCCACTCGCATCCGGCGCTACCGGCGGGCAGGTGTACTGGGGCAGTTCATTGCCAGCCTCGTCGAACCACGCGATCTGATAACGCGTGTTACCGATTTTGTCGTACTGCAGGCCCGTCGTGGTGGTCTCGATGGCTTGACCCGCAGTAGCGAAGTTGGAGAAAGAGTCATACGGGGTGACGTCAAACTTCAGGTTACCCGGGTACAGCGCAAAGTTGAGGTTGCTGGCGTAATCCAGCGTACCGCCCCAGTTAGCTGGCCATCCGGCCAAGGTGCCGGCGGAGGTTAAGTTGCTGGTGGTGTTGCCAGTGTAACCGTTGTAGTTAAACGGCGTGTTCACGGAAATGCCTGGCATGTCCTGCAAGGAGAAGAACATCCACTCGTCATTGACGTGCTTCGACTTCATGTTGCCGTTGGCCCAATTACCTGCCTCGGCGGAATCAGCCAAGTCGTGCCAGGTATAGCCCTTGGACAAAATACCGCGATCGTCCCAGCTATTTCCCCAGATACCGCGGAACTGCAGCGTGTACTTACCGTTGGCATCGGTCTTGGCTTGGACGGTCTCTGCGATCCACTTCTGCTGGCCCTCTGCGGCCATCCGCGTCTTGATCCACTGCTGCAGCGCGAGTTCTTGCTGGGTACTCCAGCCGGCATCGCGCACGCGGCCCTTGTAACCGATGGCGGCCATGGTTGCGGGATCGTAGATGCGCGAAAGCGCGTAATCAGAAAGGTAGGAGCCATACACAGTGACGTCTGGAGCCACGGAGTCGATACCGTTGACGGACTGGTAGTTCTGCCACAAGAGGGCGCCGGCGGCGGCGTTGGTTTGGTTCCAGAAGACGGTACCGGAGTATTGGCCATAGGAGCCAGTCTGAGGGTTGTCCGCGACATTCGCCAGGTCGTGCATCACGTTGTTGTTAGCGATGGGCGAGTAAGCGATCTTGATATCGTTATAGGTATCAGACCCCACGGACTGGCTAGCGCCGGCCTCGGTGTTGGCGACGTTGCTTTCCGGCATGATCTGCTCTTGGCCATAGGAGTAGAGCAGATTGTACTGTGAGGTATCCGGATTGATGGACCAGATGCGGAGCTTTTCTCCCTCCGGCAAGTTGGGGTCTGCGTCGAAGTTGCGCCGGACACCCTTGGCGTCAGTAAAGGAAGTCATGCCGATGTGGAACTGACCATCGGCGCCGGTGGTGGTGGTGTAAATCGGCGAAGCGGTGCCATCTTTTTCAAACCACTGGGCAAAAACTTTCACGCCAGACATGGGCGCAACGTTTGGATCGCTCAGGTTCGATTGCATGGTGCCGCCGGTCTGCAGGCCCACGAAGCCGTTCACGGAGCGGTTGCTTCCCGCGGGAACCGTGGTGTTTATGGCGGTTTCTTCGGAGGAACCTGGCGCTGCGGTCGCCGCCTGGGCTACAGGCTCTTTATCGAGGAGGTTGGGTACAACAACGACCCCGCCCATAACTAGCGCAGCAGCCATGCCAGAGGCAGTGAGCATGCGCCAGCGGCCGCTTAAATTAAGCCCGCTGAGTGCAGTTACAGAACGAGGTGGCCGAAAAGTTATCTTTGACATGACCAATGCTTTCTCTAATTCAGGTGTTGTCGCGACTGTAGAACAGACAGAGCGACAACAAGGCACGTGAGGAGGCTGGCTATTTGCATAGAGATCGAATTACTCGGGATGTTATGTAGGCGTACTGAACTCCTTAGCAAAAACTTTAGGAATCTCTGAAAAATCCTTGCCCAATGACAGTAACAGTTCCTAGCCGAGCAGCCACTGGTAAATATATGACCCTAATCACACTAAATTGATTAGGCGTTCAGAGCTCTCGTCCCGCAAGGTTCGTTTTATTTCCCTATGACCTGCACTGATAGCCGGACACGGCTGGAAAAATAAATTCCAGCAATACTTTTGACAAACACCCCTGCCTACCCCCTATGCAGGAGCGCTTGCCGACGCCATTTTCTTAAGCCCAGCCCGCCGGAACCAAGCCCACAATCGAAACAACCGAATAGACGAAAGCCAAGAAATAAACCACGATGATGGCCCCCTGAATCACCGGGTTTGCCAGCGCACCGACGCTCCAGCCGGGGTCACGATCGCCCTTCTTGCGGGAGGCATGCAGTAACATCACCGGAATGATCGACATGATTGCACCCGCAAAGCCGCCCGCGTAGGACAGCGCTGCGACGAAACCGCCAAGACCCGCGATGGAGATAGCCAGCGGCGGAACAACGGTCAGCGCCACGGCAATGCCACGCTGCGCGTTGTTGCCCTCCCAGTGCAAAATGTCGAGCACGTTGCGCATGGTGGTAAAGCCAATCGCGAGGAAGGAGGTCAGCATCGCCGCCAACGCGAAGATATTGGCCAAGTAGTACGCGACCGGTCCAAGCGCCTCGCCCCAGGCAATGGTAACAACCTCAGTAACGTCCATTCCCAGCAGACCCAGCGCCGCAAACGGCACAAGTGCCAGCGTAAAGCCGGTAATCACCATGCCGAGCACGATGGCGCGAGCTGTCTCCTGCGGCTTCGCCGGGTCCATGCCCTGTACCAGCTCCGGCACCACGTACTGAGCCAAGAACGAGAAGACGGCCAGGTTCAAAATAGGAACGATGAAGAACGGGTGGAGCACCAACAGGTTCTCGGCCTCGATTCCAGGTCCCAGAATGGTCCAGCCACACAGCACGGCAATGATGATGGCCATACCTGTGGTAATGGCGCCTTCTGTGGCACCGGTGGTGTGCAAGCCGCGGTACATCACCCAAGAGCCAAAGCCGAAGAAGATCAACGTACCTGCCAGCGGCGGCAGGCCGAAAATATTATTGATGAGGTCGCCGGAGCCCGAGGCGTAGGCGATGAGCGCGCCGACGCCGTTGACGATAATCGCCACGAAGACCAGCCAGCGGCCCCACTGCCCCAGATAGTGCTCAGCAAGACCAGAGACCTGCAGCGGCGCCCTCGTGCGCATCGCGGTTTCGGCCACATAGAGCATCGAGATAGTGGTCAGCGTTCCGGCCACCAGCAGCGCGATGACGAGCGCAAGGAAGCCACCGTTGCGCGCTGCATATGGAATCGACAGAATGCCGGCGCCAATGTTGGTGCCGAAGATCAGGGCAATGCCTTGAATAAATGACAGCGCTGGCTTAGGTGCCGCGGTGCTGCGAGTTGAAGTTGTCATCGTTTCCTCCGTTTAAGGCGCAGGCTGCTTGCCGACGCCGCTCTTTATAAAACGCACCGTTCCAGACACGGAAGGCCCCCGCCGAAGCGGGTTTGAGAGCCAAACGTGTCTGGAACGGTGCAAAGTATTAAGGCTTCGCGATGTAGCGCACCGAGATGTACTCCTCGATGCCCTCTGCGCCGCCCTCGCGGCCGAAGCCGGACTCCTTGATGCCACCGAATGGAGCGGCGGCGTCGGAAATCGCAGCGCGGTTAATGCCAACCATGCCGGACTCCAGCGCGTGCGCCAGGTACTCCGCGGTGTGGAAGTTCTCCGTGAAGGCATAAGCTGCCAGGCCAAACTCGGTGTCGTTGGCCTTGGCGACTCCTTCCTCCAAGGTGGAGAAGGTGGTCACGGTAGCTACCGGCCCGAAGATCTCCTGGCGGAGAATCTCCGCGTCGTCAGGCAGCTGCGCCAAGACCGTTGCCGGGTAGAAGAAGCCTTTGCCCTCCGGCTTGGAGCTGCCGGTCGTGGCAACAGCACCCTGCTCCAGAGCCTTCGCTACCAAGTCGGCCACCGCATCGCGCTGCTTCGCGCTAATCAGCGGGCCGAGCGCGGTGCCCTCAGACAAGCCGTGGCCTATCTGGAAAGCAGCCATCTTTTCGGTCAGGCGGCGGGTGAACTCCTCCGCCACTGTCTCGTGGACGATGAAGCGATTCGCTGCGATGCAGGCTTCTCCACCATTGCGCATCTTCGCCTGCATTGCGCAGTCAAGCACTAGGTCGAGGTTGGCGTCCTCGTGGACCAGGAACGGGGCATTGCCACCCAGCTCCATGGAGGTGCGTTGCAGGTTGTCGGCAGACTGGCGAACCAGAATCTTGCCCACGCCGGTCGAGCCGGTAAACGTCACCTTGCGCAGGCGCGGATCCGCCATGAGCTCGGAGGACAGCGTGCTCGACTGCGTGGTGGTCACGATGGAGAACACACCAGCCGGTACCTCGTGGCGGGTGAATACCTCTGCGATGACCTCACCCAACAGCAGCATGGTCAGCGGGGTTTCCGCAGCGGGCTTAACCACGACCGGGCAGCCGGCGGCAAAAGCCGGGGCAATCTTGCGGGTGGCCATGGCCAGCGGGAAGTTCCACGGGGTGATTGCCAGCACTGGGCCCACCGGGGTGTGGGAGACGGTAATGGAACCGTTGCCGGCCGGCGACTGGGAGTAGCGGCCCGGAATGCGCACGGCTTCTTCTGCGAACCAGCGCATGTACTCAGCACCATAGGCCACCTCGCCCAGCGCTTCCGCGTAAGGCTTTCCCATCTCCAGGGTCATCACGCGAGCGAAGTCTTCCTTGCGCTCAATAATGGCGTTGAAGATGTCGGTGAGGATGATAGAGCGCGTGCGCGGCGCAAAACCGGCCCACTCCTTTTGTGCGGCGTCGGCAAGCTCCAGCGCGCGCATCCAGTCAGCGGAGGTGCCATCTGCAACGTTGGCAATGACTTCTTCCGTTGCTGGGTCGAGGACCTCGAAAGTGGCGCCGCCAGTGGCTGCGACGTTCCTGCCCTCCAGCCAAAGGCCAGTTGGCAGAGAACCCAACAGCTCAGAAACCTGCGAGTAATCAAAGTTTGTCATTTGCTTCTACCCTTTTGGCTGCAGCCCGGACTTACTTGTACTCGTTGAACTGCTTGACCACTACCTGCAGGGCCTCGCGCCACAGATCCTCCGGGATGGCCAGAGAAGGCAGGAAGCGGATGACGTTGTGGTCAAGGCCGCAGGTGAGGATGAGGACGCCCTCTGCCTTTGCGGCATCTGCAATCTTGTGGACGAGCTCGGAGTCTGGCTCACCGTCTGCGGTTACGAACTCGAGTGCGAGCATGGCGCCGCGGCCTCGGAACTCGGCGACGCGCTCGTCGCCCAGGATGGGCTCCAGCTCCTCGCGAGCAATCTTCTCCAGGTTGAGAGCGCGCGCACCGAAGTCCTTCTCCTCGAATTCCTTGAAGGTTGCCAGCGCAGCCGCGCACGCCACCGGGTTGCCGGTGTAAGTGCCGCCCAGGCCACCCGGCTGCGGCGCATCCATGATCTCTGCGCGGCCGGTGACAGCGGACAGCGGCATGCCGGAGGCAATGCCCTTGGCAATGGTCACCATGTCCGGCACGATGCCCTCGTGGTCGGAGGCGAACCAGGTACCGGTGCGCATCATGCCCGCCTGGATCTCATCGATGATGAAGACCACGTCGTTGTCGTTGCACCACTTCTGGATTGCTGCGAGGTAACCCTCAGCCGGGACGACGAATCCGCCCTCACCCTGAATCGGCTCAGCAACAACGCAGGCCAGGTTGGTCGCGCCGACTTCCTGCTCAATCATGGTGATGGTCTTCTTGGCGGCCTCGGCGCCGGTCAGGCCATCGCGCAGCGGGTAGGACATCGGTGCGCGGTAGATTTCCGGCGCGAACGGGCCAAAGCCGTTCTTGTAGGGAGACTGCTTAGCGGTCATCGCCATGGTCAGGTTGGTGCGGCCGTGGAAGGCGCGGTCCATGACCACAACGCCGCGCTTGCCGGTGTAATTGCGGGCAATCTTTACTGCGTTCTCGACGGCCTCCGCGCCGGAGTTAAACAGCGCGGTCTTCTTCGGGTGGTCACCCGGGGTGACCTCGTTGAGCTTTTCTGCCACCGCCACGTAGGACTCGTAAGGAGAAACGGTGAAGGAGGTGTGGGTGAAGTGCGCAACGGCCTCCTGAACCGCGGCCACGACGGCCGGGTTCGAAGCGCCAGCGGAGGTCACGGCGATGCCGGAGGCAAGGTCGATGAAGCGGTTGCCGTCGGCGTCGGCAAGAATGCCGCCATCGGCATCCACCACGTAGCCCGGAAGGGAGGGCGCCATGCCCGCGGGAAGGGCGTTCTTGCGGCGCTCATCCAGGGCGGCGCTCTTCGGGCCCGGGACCTGCTGGCCCAGGTGGCGAGACTGCTCAATGTGGTACTGAAGTTCCTGCATGATCTTCCTTGTGTGCTCGGATGAATAGTGTGCCCCTTAGTGTGGTCTCCACCACCCTTGGCACACTATGGACGAGGTGTATAAATTTTCTCCGCATAGCTGTGTACTCTGTCTAGCATGCGCGAGATTTCCTTTCGCTGGCTGCTCAACCAGCGCTCTTTGAACCTGCGAAGCATCGTCACCGGTAGCGCTACGTTCAACACCATTCATGCCTCCGAGCTCGCGGACCCCAGCGAGTTCACCTCCCCCGGCGCGCTCATGCTCACCCTAGGGCTTGCCTTCCAGGAAGAACCGGAGGGGTTTGAGCGCTATGTCGCGGCTCTCGCCGCGGCAGGCGTGCAGGGCATCGGCTTCGGTACCGGGCTGGCCTTTGACAAGGTCCCCACGGAACTTATTCACGCCTGCTCCCACCACAATCTCGCCCTCTTTGAGGTCCCACGCGCCACCCGTTTCGTGTCCATCACCACGGCCGTGGCTCAAGAACAGGCCCGCCTAGACAACAACGCGCAGTTTGCACTCCACCGTCAACAAGAGCGCCTCAATCAAGCCGCGGCCGTGAGCATCGGGGCACTCATCGCACAGGCAGGCAAGGAACTCGGCGCCGCGGTAGCGGTGGCCAGCTCCTCTGGAGCGGTGGTCAGCCGCAGCGATCGCGGCCAGCTCAGCGCAGCCGACGCCGCGGTGGGGGCCGCGGAGCAGACAGGTCGGGGAACGGGTACGTCGACAAGCACTGGCGCCACCATCACCAGCATCTTCGGCTCGGCGGGACGGCGCTGGGCTCTCGCGGTAACGCGCGCGGAGAAGTTTGATTCTTACTCGCGCGCGCTGATCCGGCACCTAGCGGGCCTGGCCAGCCTGCTTTTGGATCACCCCGACACCACTGCGCACACGATCCTCGGGGCGTTGGCACTTGACGCCCAACTGGCCGGGGTTGACTCCCCCGCCCTGCAGGCGGCCTTCCACATGGTCGATAGCCATGACCTCGTGGATATCCTGTTCCTCACCGCACCGTCCCCCTCCCGCCTCGCGCGGGCTTTGAGCGAAATCGGAAAGGCCGAACCACTCAGCCTTATCCGCCCGGAGCACGATTCGGCGCTTATCGCCCTTCCCCCGGGCACCGCGAACCCGAACTTGAGTGGGAAACATACGCGCTTCCTCCGAACGTCCATCCTGCAGCACATTCAATGGCGGGCGTTGACACCGACGCTGTTGTCCTCACTCCAGAGCCACGCGCGCAGCCTGCCCCTCGGTGCTGTGGAGGCCTTCGATTCAGCTGCCCCCACCTGGCTGGCAGAACCCGGAGTCCCCGAGGCCCTCGCTGCCCGGCGCGCAGCGACGGTCAGCCGTCTCACCGAGCACGATGCGCAGCACAACACCGAACTGTGCGCCACGCTGCGCTCCTTCCTCGTGGGCAACGCCAACTTAGCCACCGCCGCCGCGGAGCTCGGCGTTCACCGCCACACCGTGCGCGCCCGCTTGGACAAGATAGAGCAACTCTGCGGCGTCGATCTGAGCAATCCCGTCACCCGCGCGGAGCTGCTCTTGCTCAGCCTTGATTCTTAAGAACTCAGTCCGGAGCGCTCACGCCAAGGATAAGTAGCTCCGCCGCCACTAGGGGGTCCTTGAGGTCAACCTCTAATAATTCCTCCAAATCCGCGATGCGCTTGCGCACGGTATGGCGGTGCGAGTGCAACTCCTCAGCGGTGCGGCTTACCCGCCCACCGGCGCGCAGGTAGACCTCCAGGGTTTCCGCCAAGTCGGTGCCGTGCTCGGCATCAAAGGCACGCACCTTGCCCCAGGTCTCCTTCGCGCGGTTGTGCACCGCCCCCTTGACGCGGGGATCCCTAGTCCAGCTCAAAGTGCGCGATTCCGGGCCCGCAAGCATGCCCGGCTGCAGCCCGAAGGCGAAGGACTCCAGCTCGCGGACAATCCCCACCCCCAGCTCAGCCCACGGCATGGGTTGGCCTACGACGATGCGCTTGTTTCCGCGAATATCGCGCAGCAAATCCTGCAAGTTTTTCATCGTTCGGCTTCCTCTAAAGAGCAGAAGACTGGAGGACTTATCCAGCGCATACTCGAAGAGCAAACGCCCGTGGTCTTGGAGACGGGCGTCCAGAGCCTGGATAAAGCGCTGGTGGGCCCGCTCACCCTCGGACTTCACGAGGACCGGCCGCACCCGGCCCTGCGCATCGCCCACGAGGCGGAAGATACGCCGCATAGGGTCTTCCGGTTGGTCCAACCCCAGCTGGATGGCCAAAGCCATGGAGTTGAGTTCGTTTTGGGTGCGCCGCAGCTCCTGCGGGCGCTTCACGGTGAGTTCCGCTAGGCCTGCGGCCTGTTTGAGCAGCGCGCGCTCGTTGACACCGAAGCCGTCACGCGCCACTGCCAAGAGTCCGAAGGAGCGCGCTCCGTGGTCGGCCAAGCGTTGGGCCAAGACGTTCCACCCGCCCACGCGGCACGCGGCGTAAAAGTTCTGGGCGCGGGTATCGGCAATCACCGGCGTCCAATCCACGGGAGGCAGCCCAGGACAAGTGGACTGCGCAAACACGCGCCCGTCTTTATCAACGAGACAGGAATGTGCGCCCAGGAGGCGACTGGTCTTGTCCACGAGGGCATCGAGGCCGGCCACAGCGGCGTCGTTCAGCGCGCCTTGCTGGGCAATGAAACGCTCTAGCCCCTCCTCACGCTGGCGCTGCAACTCGTCGTGCAAACGCGCCAGCACCGAGACGAAAGGTACGCGCCGCGCCACCGTGAATAGCGAAATGTTGCATTCCCGGGCGGCCTCAACCATGCCGGGCGGAACCTCGGCAAAGGCGAGGCCAACGCCGAAGCCCACCCCCGTCACCCCACCTGCTGCCACCCTACGGATGTACTCTGCTAGCTCCTCAGGCTGTCCTTCAAAAGCCATTCCGGTGAGCAGAATGACGGCCCCATCGCCCACAAATTCGCGAGGATCGCGCAGCTCACAGGGGTGCATCACGGAAAAAGCACTCCCGCAATCGTGCAGAATATCGATCCCCAGATCGGGTTGATTAGCCAACCAAGTGAGGGAAACGCTTCCCTCTTCCAGCCCGGCAGTTACCCCCGTATCCAAAGTGGACAAATCTTCACCCATCTTTCACCAGATTGTCTATGGCGCCAACCTCAGTGTAGCCATAACAATGACCTGCATCATAAAAATCCAGATCTTTACCTCACAAAGGAGTAGACAGCATGCAGGATCTCAAGCACCGCCTCCCCCAAGAGCGGAATGTCTCCACCGCCATCCCTGGCCCGCGCAGCCAGGAGCTGGAATCCGCACGCCAGGCCGAAGTCGCCGCAGGAGTCATCCCCGGCTACCCGGCCTTCGTCACCGATGGCGACGGTGGCGTGCTTGTCGACGTCGACGGCAACACCCTCATCGACTTTGCCTCCGGCATCGCCGTCACCAGCGTGGGCGCCTCCAACGAGCGTGTAGCGAAGGCGGTCGCCGAAGCTGCTAGCCACCTCACCCACACCTGCTTCCTCAACGCTCCCTACGAGGGCTTTGTTCAGGTGGCCAAGAAGCTCAACGAGCTGACCCCGGGTACTCACGAGAAGAAGACCGTTCTCTTCTCCACTGGTGCCGAGGCCGTTGAGAACGCCGTGAAGATTTCCCGCCGCTACACCGGCAAGAACCGCGTCGTGGTCTTCGACGGTGCCTTCCACGGCCGCACCAACCTCACCATGACCATGACCGCCAAAAACAAACCGTACAAGCAGGGCTTTGGCACCCTGGCTGCCGATATCTACCGCGCGCCGATGTCCTACCCGCTGCGTGACGGCCTCGACGGCAAACAAGCAGCCGAGCGCACCCTGCGCTACATCGAGCAGTACGTCGGCACTGAGGAGCTGGCCGCCGTCATCATCGAGCCCATCCAGGGCGAAGGCGGCTTCGTCGAGCCGGCCAAGGGCTTCCTTCCTGCACTGCAGGAATGGTGCACCGACAACGGCGTTGTCTTCATCGCCGATGAAATCCAGGCAGGTATCTGCCGCACCGGCTCCTGGTTTGCCTGCGAGGACGAGGGCATCATCCCGGACCTCATCACCACCGCCAAGGGCGTGGGCGGCGGCATGCCGCTCTCCGCTGTGACTGGCCGCGCCGAAATCATGGACGCCCCAGACCCAGGCTCCCTGGGCGGTACCTACGCCGGTAACCCGGTGGCCTGTGCTGCCTCCCTCGCTGCTTTCGAGGAGATGGAGGAGCACGATCTCAAGGGCCGTGCCCGCGACATTGAGGCCATCATCCGCGAGGAACTCGAGCCGCTGTTGGAGCTCACCACCGTCGCTGAGATTCGTGGCCGCGGCGCCATGATCGCCATCGAGCTCGTTGATGACAACAACCAGCCCAATGCTGATCTCACTGCCAAGGTGGCCAAGACCTGCCGCGAGCAGGGCGTGCTCATCCTCACCTGTGGCCTCGACGGCAACGTCATCCGCCTGCTCCCGCCGTTGGTCATCAACGAGTCCACCCTGCGCGACGGCCTCCACGTCCTGACTGAAGCCATCCGCGCAAACTAAACCCCACCACACAATCCATGCCGTTGGAATTAACGGCCTCCCCCACTACAACGACTTAAGGAGTCACACACCATGAAGATCTACGATTGCATCATCCTCGGCACCGGCTACGGCGGACTGGGCATGGGCGCCCAGCTGGTCCGCGACGAGCAGAAGGACTTCCTCATCCTCGAGGCAGCCGACGAGGTCGGCGGCGTCTGGCGCGACAACACCTACCCGGGCGCTGCCTGCGATACCCAGGCTCTCATCTACTGCTACTCCTACTTCCTCAACCTCGGTGTTTCCCGCATGTTCGCCGGTCAGGACGAGATGCAGGGCTACCTCAAGGCACTTGCCGAGGAGTTCAGCCTCTACGATCACATCAAGTTCAACCACCGCATCACCAACGCCGTATGGAAGGAAGACCTCAAGGCTTGGGAAATCGGGGCCAACGGCGAGACCTTCTACGGCCGTGTCTTCGTCGGCGCGTGGGGCCAGCTCTCCAAGCCGAAGATCCCGAACTTCCCGAACCGCGAGGCATTCCAGGGCGTACAGTTCCACTCCGCTGAGTGGAACCACGACGTCGACCTGAACGGCAAGAAGGTTGCCGTCATCGGTAACGCAGCTTCCGCTGTCCAGCTGGTTCCGGAGGTAGCAAAGGTTGCGGAGAAGCTCTCCGTGTTCCAGCGCTCCGCCAACTACATCCTCCCGCGCAACCAGGTCATCTTCACCGAGGAGGAGACCAAGGAATTCCAGGAAAACCCAGATTCCTACCGCGCCATCCGCCAGGAGATCCACGATGTCCGCGAAGAAGGTTTCGACCGCACCCGCAAGGGCACCGATTCCGCTGCTGAGGGTGTCGAGCAGGCCATGGAGCACCTGCGTTCCCAGGTCGACGACCCGGAGCTGGTGGAGAAGCTCACCCCAACCTTCGCCTTCGGCTGCAAGCGCATCCTGCGCTCCGATGACTTCTACCCCACCTTCAACCGTGACAACGTAGAGCTCATCACCGCTGGCATCGAAAAGTTCACTGAGACCGGCATCCGTACCGACGACGGTGCGGAGCATGATTTCGACGTCGTCATCTACGCCACCGGCTTCCACTCCCAGGAGTTCCAGGGTGACCTGCCTATCGCCGGCCGTGACGGCATCGATCTGCGTGAGCGCTGGGGCAACTCCCCGGAGGCTTACCTGGGCATGACCGTGGATGGTTTCCCGAACTTCTTCATGCTCTACGGCCCGAACACCAACCTCAACCACCACTCCGTGGTGGCCATGCTCGAGGCACAGGACCGCTACATCTCCCAGGCCGTTGCTTACCTACGCGAGAACCCGGAGGCAGCCCTCGACGTGAAGAAGAACGTTATCGACGAGTTCAACACCCGTATCCAGAAGGAACTCGAGGCATCTGCGTTCTCCGCTGACTGCTCCTCCTGGTACAAGAACGAGGAAGGCCGCGTCATCAACAACTGGTCCGGAAACGTTGCTGAGTACTACGAGCTCACCGATGAGCTCGAGCTCAACGACTACGAGCTGGTCTAGAAGGTAGTGATCACGATGCACACTCTGCACGACGAATATTCCGGGCGCCCCGTCGCTGAGGATGCGCGGAAGGCGCTGAAGCCGTTCCGCGATGGTGGGGCGAAGTCCTTCCATAACTTCCCCATCCCGCAGGTGCGTGAGAACTACGTAGCCTCAGCCCACGCCAACCCGCTCCATGAGGCGAAGGAACCCGCGACCACGGATTTCCAGGTCGACGAGTTCCAGGTTCGCCTCTATGATCCCCGCCCGGAGGAGGAGCGCGGCCAGGAGACCCCTGCGGTGCTCTACATGCACGGTGGCGGCTGGCTCATGGGCAACCTGGAGACCCACCACTCCTCGGTACGCCGTATCGCGGTGCTGACCGGTCTCCCAGTCGTTGCGGTGGATTATCGTCTCGCCCCAGAGCACACCTACCCGGCGGCTATCGACGATTGCCGCGCCGCCTACCGTTGGCTGTCCAACCCGGAGGCTGAGCACGGACTGACCGTGACCTCTATCGCGGTCGCCGGCGACTCGGCCGGTGGCCAGCTCGCCGCTACCCTGGCGAACGAGTTTGTGGGCGAGGAGAACGTCGCCAAGCTCAGCGCCCAAATCCTCCTCTACCCGATCACGGATTGCTCCCGCGAGCGCACCGAGAACGGTGCTTCCTACAAGCGCTTGGAGGAGGGCTTCCCGCTGGCGTCGGACACCATGCGCTGGTTCATCGATACCTTCGTCACGGAGGAATCGCAGCGCACCGCCACGGATCTCTCCCCGCTGTTGTTGGAAGAGCTACCGGAGGGACTACCCCCGTCACTCGTCATCACGGTGGACAACGATCCGCTGGCGGACGAGGGCATCGAGTATGCCGGCAAGCTGGCCAAGGCTGGTGTGGATGTCACGCACAAGCACCTCCTGGGTTATCACCACGGCTTGTTTACCTCCGCCGCCATCATTGACCGCGGCGAGGAAGAGCTCGCTGGCGTTGCCGAGTTCATCAAGGCGGTGACTAGCTAACAGCCACCAGTTTTCCCACGGGGCAGGCTCCCATTCTTGAAGGCAGCCTGCCCCGTTCGCATAAGCAGAAGTTTCTATCCTCTAACAGTTAGGTTTAACATGCTCAAACGCTCATTCGGCATCGCGATGGCCTTTATTGGCGTGCTCGCGGGTGCCTCCTTTGCCTCGGGCCGCGAGGCCCTCCAGTACTTCGTTGCTTTCGGCAACATGGGTGTTGTCGGCGCCATCGTCACAGCCCTCGCCATGACCATTTCCGGCATCACCATTCTCCAATTAGGCTCGTATCACCGCGCCAAGGAGCACACCTCCGTGTTCAACGCGGTATCCACCCCCATCGTGTCGAAAATCCTAGATGTCGCCACGCTGACCTGTCTCTTCTGTATCGGCTTCGCCATGTTTGCCGGCGCCGGCACCAACCTCAATCAACAGTGGGGCTGGCCGGTATGGATCGGCGCGGTCCTCATGCTCGTTCTCACGCTGCTGACTGGCCTGCTTGACGTGGACAAGGTGACCATCGCCATCGGTGCTATCACCCCGTTCATCATCGTCCTGCTCACCATCGGCACCGTATACACCGTACTCACGTCCAACCCCGATTGGTCGCACCTCAACGAGCAGGCACAGAACATTCCCACCACTCTTCCTAACTGGTGGGTTTCTGCCATCAATAACCTCGGCCTCAACGTCATCGTGGTGGTCTCCATGATGATCGTCATCGGCGGTAACTTCCTGGATGCCAAGGAAGTAGGCTACGGCGGCATTCTCGGCGGCCTATGCTTCCTCTTTCTGCTCGCAGTCCTGGTCGGCGGCCTCTACGTGTCCGTGGGCCCGATCACTGAGGCCGAAATGCCAACCTTGGCCATGATTGAGCAGATCCATCCATGGCTTGGCATCGCCATGTCCATTGCTATTTACGGCATGATTTATAACACCGCCATCGGCATGTTCTATGCCTTTGCCAAGCGCCTGACCCGCGGCAAGCCGCAGCACTTCTACAAGGTCTACGTCATATCCGTGCTCATCGGCTTCGTCCTCTCCTTCATTGGTTTCTCCAACCTCATCGGCTGGGTCTACCCGATTCTGGGCTACATGGGCATCGCCATCATGTTCATCATCGGCTTCGCCTGGCTCAAGAACCGCAAGGACCTGCAGTCCGAAGCGGACCTGCGCCGCCGCGCGCGTGATCTGCTCAAGAAGCGCTTTGAGAATGACAACCACCTCTCCAACGAGGAGATGCACGAGCTCACCGCCATCGCCCGCAATTCCTCCATCCCCGAGTCAGACTTCATCAGGGAAATCATGACCGAGGTCGATTCTGCGGACCTTCCGGAGGAAATGCAGATCGGCGACGGAAAGTTGCACGCACTCATTACGGGCAAGCCCATCCCGCGTACCAAGAAGAAGGTCTGACCCTAATAAACTAAAGGCATGTCTCTCCTCGGCCCCGTCCTCTCCCACCTCGCCAGCGGCACCCGTGTCCCCGACGAGCTGCGCGAGCAACTGGCGGCCGAGGAGCTTAGCGCGCTGCGGGCTGTGGAAGAAACTATGCGTGCCAATCACACGTGGCGGGTGATGTCGACGAAGCTTCTCGATGTCTCCCACATGCTCAACGCTGGCCGCGATTCGACAGACATCCTCCAGGCTATTGTGCGGCATGCGCGCTCCACCATCGGTACCGACGTGGGCTATCTCAGCCTCAACGATGAGGACACCGGCTTTACCAAGGTGCTGGCCACCAGCGGCGTGGTCACCGAGGAATTCCGCACCATCAACATGCCGATGGGCTCCGGAATCCTCGGCATCGTGGCCGCCACCAACCGCCCGGCGTGGACCTATGATCATTCCGCCGATCCTGATGTCACCCACGTGGACTACGTCGACCATGCGGTGCAGGCGGAGGGTATTCGCGGCATCCTCGGAGCCCCGATTCGCATCGGGGGCACAACCATCGGAGCGCTTCTCGTGGGTGACCGCCACCCACGCCACTACACGCACGAAGAAATCGCGGCCCTCGAGGTGCTGGGCTCTATCACTTCCGTAGCACTGGAGAATGCACAGGTCATTGAGAGCCAGGGCGAGTCCGTTGCCGAGCTGACCCGCTCTCAGATCGCATTGAGCCGCCACATCGAAGAGCTGCAATGGCTTAATGAGGTCAACACGCAGCTGCTCCACGTGCTCATGAACAATGCCAGCTTCGAGGAGCTCGAACGCGTGCTGGCGAAAAGCCTCGACGCTTCCGTGACGCTGTGGACCACGGAGGAGGCCCCGGATACTCCCCCGACCAGCACGTTCCCCGTCGAGTTTAACGGCCGTGAACTGGGCACAATCGGCGTGGACAAGGAGCTGAGCGACACCGAGCTCCGTGTCATCAGCCATGCTTCTGCTGCTTTTACCGCAATTGCGCTCTTTGCCGAAGCGCTTGTCGACGCCACCGCGCGCAAAGTCGACGACCTCGTCTACGCCGTGGCGCTGGGTAACGCTGGGCGCGAAGAAGTCGCCCGTCTGCGCCACCTGACAGGAATTAGCCTGAATTCTTCAGCGCAGCTGTATTTCGTTGGCGTGCACTCGGCTAAGGGGCTACCGACTCGCCCGCAGCTAGAGCACCTCTTGCCAGGTAATGCCGCTATCACGCACCACGACCAGCACGTGTGCGTGCTGTACCAACCTGATCGAGCAATTGATAAGGCGCTGGCCCCGCTGCTGTCTGAATTTCCTGATGTGACGGTATCCGCCATCACCTTCGATGGGCTGGATTCGGCACGCAGCGCCCACGATTCCGCCATGGCCTACCTGGAGTCAGCCCTTGCACTGGGAATGCGGGGCCACTTAGTCACCGAAGACACCCTGGGCACAGTCGGCCTCATCTTAGGCGCAGACCCGCAGGCGTTGAGCGCGCTGTCCACGCGCACGATTGGACCGCTGGTCCGTTATGACGAAGAGCATTCCACGGAGCTAACCGATACCGCCCATCACTACTTACTCTCCGGCCACAGCATCCCGCAGACTGCCCGAGCCATGTTCATCCACCCCAACACGGTGCGCCAGCGCCTCGATCGCATCGCGGAGCTCATGGGTGATAAGTGGGCCGTCGGCCAGCGCGGGCTTGATGTCTTCGTAGCGCTGCGCGCCCACGCGCTCAGGGGGTAGAGAATTCCCCACCCTCATGTATGTTGGGTGTATTTTTTCCCATATCGTTTCTGCCCTCTTAAACGTGACGTGGCGTACATTGCGAGGCATTAACCCCATCCGATGTCTGGAGGTATCAATGTCTGACACGATTACCATTCGCGGCGCCGTCTTGGAGCGTTCCGGCGATGAGCGCCCGTACGCCGAGTCCAAGCCCATCACCGTGAGCGAGCTCGAGCTCACCGGCCCCGGCGAAGGCGAGATCCTGGTCAAGATCACCGCCGCTGGCCTCTGCCACTCCGACCTATCTGTGGTCAACAACAACCGCCCGCGCCCACTTCCGATGCTGCTGGGCCACGAGTCCGCTGGCATCGTCGAGGAGATTGGCCCGGGCGTCACCAACGTCAAGGTCGGCGACCACGTGGTCATGACCTTCCTCCCGCGCTGCGGCGAGTGCGCCGGCTGCAAGACCGACGGCAAGATGCCGTGTGAGGTCGGCTCCAAGACCAACAACGAGGGCACCCTCATCCGCGGTACCCGCCACCTCACTCGTGACGGCGAGACGATCCAGCACCACCTGGGTGTCTCTGGCTTCGCTACCCACGCAGTTGTCTCCGAACTGTCTGTCGTCCCCGTCGGCTCCGATGTCCCGGCGGATATCGCCGCCATCCTTGGCTGCGCCATCCTCACCGGCGGCGGCGCCATCCTCAACGAGATCGATCCGAAGCCGGAGGACAGCATCGCCGTCGTCGGCCTCGGCGGCGTGGGCATGGCCGCGATCATCACCGCTGCCGCGCTCGGCGTGAAGGAGATCGTGGGCATTGATATGCAGAAGGACAAGTGCGAGAAGGCCATCGAAATCGGCGCTACCTCTGCGATGACCCCGCAGGAGGCAGAAGAGTCCGGCAAGAAGTTCACCGCTGTGGTGGAGGCCGCTGGCCACCCGAAGGCACTGGAGACCGCTTATAAGGTCACCGCACCGGGCGGTCTGACCGTGACCGTAGGTCTGCCGGCACCAGGCTCCACCATCACCATCGACCCGCTCGTAATGACCGCCGAGGCTCGCCGCGTCCACGGCTGCTACCTGGGATCCTCCGTTCCGTCGAAGGATATTCCGAAGTATGAGCAGCTGTGGCGTGAGGGCAAGCTCAACGCCGAGGCGCTGATCTCTGACCACATCAAGCTCGAGGACATCAACACCGCCATGGACCGCCTGTCTGACGGTGTGGCCCTGCGCCAGATCATCGAGTTCGACTAAATCGGCTCTTCCCGCTCCCCTGCTCTTTCGGGCCTCGCGCCGCTGCGTGCGAGGCTTTAACCCTTTTGAAAGGAGGCCGTCATGGCCGAAACTAACGCAGCCGCCGAGCCCGACGATCAGGGCATCGGTCAAGCATCACCGCACTGGAAGATGGGCCCCTTTGACGTCCGCTTGCCTTTCGTGCACTACCGCATGGAATGGCCGGACTTCGCCCAAGGCCTGTTTATGTGCGTGGTGGATCTGGGCGCTATCCCCCTGATGACCGAGGCCCTCGGCATGCCCTACGAGGCGGCACTGGCCGTCGTCATGCTCAACGGCCTTCTCTATTTGACCCACCACCTGCTCGGTGACCCTGTCATTCCTGGCTGGATCACTCCGGCTATCCCACTGCTAACCGTCTACATCCAAACCTTCCCGGAGGGCGAGCAGCGTGTCTGGGCGCTTATCAGTTTCCAGCTCATGTTGGGCATATTCTCTTTAACGCTAGGTGCAACAGGATTAGCATCGAAAGTCGTTCGCCTTATTCCGTCTGGCCTGCGCGCGGGAATTGTTCTCGGCGCCGGTATCGCCGCCATCATCTCGGTGTTTAAGGAGGACGGACGTTTCCACTCCTTCCCCATCACCATCACCATCGCGGTGGCCGTGGCCTTCTTCCTCATGTACTCCCGTGGATTCCAATCCCTGCGACAGAAGGCCGCCGGGTGGCGCTTCCTGGCCTCGCTGGGCATTCTGCCCGCCATTTTCATCGCGGTCTTCGTCGCGCCCCTGGCCGGTGAGGCTCCCTGGCCGGACGTAGAGTGGGGTTTCTCCAAACCGGATTTCATGACCCTGTGGTCTGAGTACACCGTCTTCGGTGTGGGCCTGCCCCCGGCACACATGTTCCTCACCGCTATCCCGACGGTACTGGCCGCCTACATCGTGGTCTTCGGTGACGTCTTGCAGGCCAACGCCGTGCTTAAGGAGGCAGATCACGTCCGCACGGACGAGGCCGTGGTTTACAGCCCATCGCGCGCACACCTGCTCTTTGGTGGCCGTAACATGCTGATGTCCATCATCGGCCCGGACATCGCCATGTGCGGCCCGCTGTGGGCGGCAATGCACGTGGTCATCGTCGAGCGCTACAAGCAGGGCAAGCGCGCCATGCGCTCCATTTTCGGTGGCGCGGGCTCCTTCCGTTGGGGTACCAACACGGGTCTTCTGCTGCTACCGATTACCTCCTTCGTTGAGCCCATCCTGCCGGTGGGTCTGGCACTGACGCTCATCATCCAGGGCTTCGTGTCTGTGCGCGTCGGCATCATGGAGGCTAAGAATCAGAAGGATCTTGGCATCGCGGGTGTCACCGCCGGCGTGCTGGCCACCCAAGGCGCAGCCTGGGGCTTTGCTGCCGGCATCATCATGGTGCTGGTCATCTACGGCAAGGACATGTTCAAGGACGAGCGCGACGGCACCATCCGCAACTTCGACGAAATCGACCCAGAGGAGGGCTTCGCCGACGCCCAAGCGAACTTCACGGAGCTGGCCGAGCTCAACGATCTGGATGCTGACGGACGCCCCATCGACCCCAACGCCCCGAAGCCGAAGGGCACAACGAACTAACTAAACGCCTGCTCCCCCGTCAGCACGCGGCCCAGAATCAGCGTGTGGATCTCATCGGTGCCCTCGTAGGTCCGCACCGATTCCAGGTTCGCAGCATGGCGCAGCGGCGAGTAGTCCGTGGTGATGCCGTTGCCGCCGAGGATGGTGCGGGCCTCACGGCAAATCTCGATGGCCGTGCGGCAATTGGCCAGCTTGCCCACGGAAATCTGATAAGGCTCCAACGTGCCAGCGTCCTTGGCGCGACCAAGCTGAAGAGCGAGAAGCTGGCCCTTGTTGAGCTCCACTGCCATGTCAACGAGCTTCTTCTGCGTGAGCTGGAAGGACGCCAAGGAGCGGTCAAACTGTCTACGCTCCTTCGCGTAGGCCAGGGCAGCTTCGAGTGAATCACGCGCAGCACCCAAAGCACCAAAGCTGATGCCGAAACGCGCCTCGTTGAGACACATGAACGGCCCCTTCAGCCCCGAGTGCTTGGGCAGCAGCGCGTCGCCAGGCAGTGCAACGCCGTTCAGCGCAATATCGCACTGAATGGACGCGCGCATGGACAGTTTGTTCGTGATGGGAGTCGCTGCAAACCCCGGGGTCGACGTCGGCACGATGAAGCCGCGCACGCCGGGCTCCACACCGGCAGCGGCAGCATCCTCCTCAGCAACCTTGGCCCAGATGATGGCCACTTTGGCCACGCTCGCCAGACCAATCCAGCGCTTCGCCCCATCCAGTACCCACTCACCAGAGTGGTAGCGCGCCGCCGTCGCCATACCTGCCGGGTCCGAGCCCGCGGTCGGCTCCGTCAGCCCGAAGCAACCAATCACGTCGCCCGAAGCCATTCTGGGAAGCCACTCCTGCTTTTGAGCTTCCGAGCCGTGCTTATAAATGGCGGACATCGCCAGCGACCCCTGCACGGAGACCACCGTGCGAATTCCGGAATCCCCTGCCTCCAATTCCTGCATGGCCAGCCCATACTCCACCGCAGAGCGCCCAGCGCAGCCGTAGCCCTCGAGGTGCATGCCAAACAGACCGGCCTCCGCGAGTACCGGGAAGATGGATTCTGGCAAGACGGCATCCTCGTACCACTGGGCAATGTGGGGCCGGATGTGCTCGTTGACCAGCGCAGCCACCCGATCCCGCGTGGCCTTTTCCTCATCGGTCAACAGGGATTCAATGCCGAGCAGATCCGTTGTCATGGCGCTCTCCTCTCAATTAGCGATACGAACCACAATTCGTATGTATAGTGATACGCAACACTTTACCTTTCAAGGAGGATCAATGCGCGCCCCCGACAACGCCATATCGGTCACCCTCGCCCTGAGGTGGTCCGATCAGGACGCGAACGCCCACGTCAACAACGCCACGATGGTCACCCTCATCGAAGAAGCTCGCGTTCGCGCCGCGAAGGACCTCACCGGGCCTTTCTCCACGGATACCTACGCTCATGTGGTCCGTTCCCTCGAGGTGGTCTACGACGCTGAGCTCACCTACACCGATTCCATCGAGGCGCGCGTGTGGGTCTCACGCATTGGAAATACGTCCTACCAGGTCTCCCACGAGCTCATTCAGGACGGGAAGTCCTGTGTGTTCGCCACGGCGACGCTGGTGCTTATCGACGTCTCACAGCGCCGCCCCATCCCCCTCCCCGAGGACCTCACTAAGCGTATGCGCGCCCATTATTCCGAATAGTCATTCACCTAAGGAGTTAGTCATGATTTCTACCCGCGTTACTGACATGCTCGGCATCTCACACCCCATCGTCCAAGGCGGCATGCAGTGGGTCGGTCGCGCCGAGCTCGCCGCCGCAGTATCCAATGCCGGCGGCCTCGGCGTCATCACCGCACTGACCCAGCCCACCCCAGAAGATCTGCGTCAGGAGATCCGCCGCGCCCGCGAACTTACCGACAAGCTTTTCGGCGTCAACCTCACCATGCTGCCGGCGATTACTCCGCCGCCTTACGCGGAATACCGCGACGTCATCATTGAAGAAGGTATAAAGATTGCCGAAACCGCCGGCAATAATCCGAAGGACCATATGCCAGCCTTCAAGGACGCGGGCGTCACCGTCATTCACAAGTGCACCTCGGTGCGCCATGCGATCAGTGCCCAGAAGGTCGGCGTCGACATCGTCAGCATCGATGGCTTCGAATGCGCCGGCCACCCCGGCGAAGATGACATTCCGGGCCTCGTCCTCATTCCGGCAGCTGCAGACCAGCTGGATATCCCCATCATCGCCTCCGGTGGCTTTGCTGATGGCCGCGGTTTGGCTGCCGCGCTCGCCTTGGGCGCAGAGGGCATCAACATGGGTACCCGCTTCGTTGCCTCCACGGAAGCGCCTGTGCACGAGAACGTCAAGCAGGCCATCGTCGAGCGCTCCGAGCTCGATACCCAACTCATCCTCCGCGAGCTGCGCAATTCCACCCGCGTGGCTAAGAACGCCGTCAGTGACGAGGTAGCCGAGCGCCTGGCCCAGGGCGCAGAGTTTGGCGATATCCGCCATCTCGTCGCCGGCAAGCGCGGCCGCGCGGTCTACGAAACCGGTGACCTGGATGCAGGTGTATGGACCTGTGGTACCTCGCAGGGACTTATCCACGACGTCGCCTCGTGTGCCGACATCGTCTCCCGCATCACTGCCGATGCCGAGCGCATCATTTCCTCCCTCACCACGCTTGTTAAGGACTAACCCATGACCGAAGCCATCCTGACCCGCCGTGAAGGTTCTGCCCTCATTGCCCAGATCAACAACTCTTCGCGCCGCAATGCCATAGCCAAGGAGCACTGCGTGGCACTGTCTGCCGCGCTTTCCGACGCCTCACAGGACCCCTCCATCCGCGCCCTCATCATCACCGGTGATGAGACTGCCTTCTGTGCAGGCGCGGACATCGTGGCGGCGGCCCAGGCCGCGGCTGCAGCACAGCAATCGGGCGAGGCCCCCAACCCAGCCCAGTCGACGATGCTGCCGCAACTCAATGCCCTCATCTCCGCGATTCAGACGGCTGAGGTGCCCGTCATTGCTGCCGTTGAGGGCGCTGCCGCCGGTGCCGGCGCCTCGCTGGCTTTTGCCTGCGATCTCATCGTGGCCGGCGAGGAATCTTATTTCACGCTGCCCTTTGGAAAGATTGGCCTCATCCCCGACGGCGGCGTAAGCCTGACTGCTGTCGCCTCACTAGGCCGTCATCGTGCACTCGCGCTGTCCCTGCTGCAGGACAAGCTGGGGGTTGAGGAGGCCGCGGAGGCGGGAATCATCGCTCAGCGCGCCCCTCAAGGCCAGGCGCTGGAGACCGCACTCAAGGCAGTAGAGCGCCTGCACATCGCGCCGCGCGATGCTCTGGCCAAGGCCAAGGAGGCCATCAACCGCACCGCGCTGAGCCAACTCGACGAGCAGCTCACGTGGGAAGAGTCCACGCAGTACGCTCAGATGGCCTCTGCTGGTCACAAGGAAGGTGTTATGGCCTTTCTGGAGAAGCGCCCGGCCACGTTCGACTAGAAAAGACGCACAGTCGATTGCCAGGCTGATTCCATGGCGATGCCAGCACGGCCCGCCATACTCATTCTTGTGCGTTTGAGAGAGCGCATGCGAGAGAGAGAGAACCCCTCCTCCCTCCGGAGGGCGGCTTAAGCCGATACACGGAGGGACGTGATAGAGACGCCGACGAGCCCCCTATTCCCTGGGGGCTCGTCGACGTTTTCGACTCCTCATTCGCCTGACCTTAGGCCTGCCTTACCCCCGTCCCTAACCCCGGGGACAACTCCCCACACCTTTCTTTCTCGGCTTCGATAGCGCTAACCAGCACAATCGCTCTCACACAGGAAACACACGGTGCACACGCGCTACCCCTCCCAGTAACGAACGAGCATTTTGAATAAAAAAGTTGCATACTAAGTCTCGTGCGTTGGAGAGAACGCACACAGAGAGAGATAGAGAGACTTCAGCGCTCGTGGCCCCCTTAAGCGTGTGGCCCGGGCGCTGAAGTTTTGCTTCAGGCAACCCACCCTTCGCCCTTCACGTCGTGCCCCCAAGATCGGCAAAAGCAAAAGCCCCCGCCTCAGCTCAATGAGGCAGGGGCGCAGGAACCTAGGAACCTAGGAGCTTCCTATTTTAGAAAGGGAGCTTGATGTTCAGGTTCAGGGTCTTGGCGATTACCGGGAAGGCAGCAGCAACAGCGGCCAGAACGCCGGCAACGATGCCGAAGATAGCCAGCGGGGTCGGCTTGCCGTCCTTGGAGGACAGAGCGTCGCGAGCGGAGCTCTTCTTGTCCTTAGACGGGGTCGGCTCAGCGGACTTGGACTCAGAAGGAGTAGTGGTTGCAGAAGCGGTCGTGGAGGAGTCAGAGGACTTGGTGGTGCTTGCAGACGAAGAAGCCTCAGAGGACTTGGAGGTGCTTGCAGACGAAGAAGCATCGGAGGACTTGGAGGTGCTTGCAGACGAAGAAGCATCGGAGGACTTGGTGGTGCTTGCAGACGAAGTAGCCTCAGAGGACTTAGTAGCGGAAGTGCTCTCGGATGCCTCAGAGGACTTGGTGGTGGTAGCGGACGCAGAAGCCTCAGAGGACTTGGTGGTGGTAGCGGACGCAGAAGCCTCAGAGGACTTGGTCTCGGAAGCGGACTCAGATTCCTTCGGCTCGGTAGTCTCTTCGGACTCGGGAGCCTCAGACTCGGAGCTCGTTGCCTCAGAGCTGGAGGACTCAGACTCAGACTCCTCGTCTGCGGACTCAGGAGCCTTAGCGTCGCCGTTCTTTACGTGAGTCTCCATATCCGCTGCAGTGATGACCTCATCGACGTCCTTGCCAGACTCATCCTTGGAATCAGGGGCAGGAACAAAGTCACCCTTAGAGTTCTTGTGGTAGGTCACACCGTTGTAGACCAAAGTGTCAGACAGCGAAACGCCTTCGTTTGCGGCGAAGGCGACGGTGGTGCCACCAAGAACGAGGGCGCTGGACAGGGCAGCTGCAGCAAGGGTGCGCGAAATCTTCATGAGTATCTCCTATAGGGATTCGAATACTAGGGAGCCAAGATTTGACCGACACTAACGATAGTCACATTCATCTGTAGCTTCGTAGAAATTTCGCTTTATACCCCCCGTGAGCGAAAAAGAAAGAATGCTCAACCTACGCGCGTGGAACCGTAGAAAATTCGTGGCTATCTGGCATTTTTGTTTAGCACCACTGACTGACCCTGTCGCGTCGAAAAAATCTAAAAAGATTTCGTGGGCTACCCCCATCGTGCGGTAGTCACTATGCCGGAGAGGTAGCGGAGAGTCAGGGAAACACCCTCAACGAGATAGAGCGCCTATTGAAATTCCTTATGGAAATCCGGTTGCGGCCACCAGTCCCCAACTCATACGCTTAGTCGCGTGGCTGATAACGAAAAGGTTTCGGAGACTATTGCGGAGTGGCGCAGGCTGGAGCGAGCCCGCGCGCGGTTTGATGCGGAAGCACGCCGAGAGCACGGCATTTCCGGTTCCCATCTCAATCTTCTTCGCCTCATCGATAAGAAAGGCCCCATCCCGATTCTGCAGCTGCGTAAGGAGTTGGGCTGGCAGCCAGCCACCATTGGTCAAGCGGTGAAGCGATTGGTGCGCGATGACCTCATTTCTATTGTCGAAGACCCTGCAGACCTTCGCCGCCGTCTGTGCGCCATCACCGAAGAAGGCCGTCACTTCCTGCTCCATGTGCCACTCACCGGCCCGGCGCGTCTGCGCACCTATGAGGTCAGCGAAGAAGAGCTCGAGGCGATGAAGCGCGGCTTTGAGATCGCGCTAACCGCCTTCGGTTATGAGAACTGGAGTGATGTCGACTAGCCGCCCAGCTCTCGCTACCGCTTGTCTAATTTTCCCCGCAACCGGTGGTAACGAGGCGCTGCGCCACGTGAGTAAACACGTCGAGGCCCGCTAGGCAGTCGGCCTCAGTGGTGAACTCCTTTTCATTGTGAGAGATGCCGTCAACGGAGGGGATGAAGAGCATTACCGTTGGCACCATCTCCTTAAGGTTGGTCGAGTCATGGCCGGCCACCGTATAGATCTCCTGGTAGGGGTAGCCACGCTCCTCAACGACCTCGCGCGCCAACGCCACGCCAACGGCCGGGTAAGGGTTCAGAGCCCACTCGTGGGTCGGGGTCAGCTCCACTGAGGTGCGGGATTCTTGCTCCGCAGCAGAAATGATCTCTTGCAAGCGCTCGAAGGCAGCATCGAGAACCTCCGTGGAGGGTGAGCGCACGTCGATGTTAAAGCGCACCTCACGGGCAATCGTTACCGGTGAGTTTGGTTCCAGCGTGAGCTGGGAGACCGAAGCCTGCAGCTGCCCCTCCGGGAATTCGTGAGTAAGGCGCTCAACCTCCGCGATGATGAGAGAGGCACCGAAAAGGGCGTCCTTCCTATCAGCCATGAGCGTGGATCCCGTATGGCCTTGTTCACCGGAAACTACTGCCTGGAACTTCTTTGCTCCCCACGTGGCGGTGACCAATCCGATGGTGTTGCCGTTGGCTTCGAGCTCTTTGCCTTGCTCGACATGGATCTCCGCGTAGGACGCGAGCTTGGGGGCTTCACTGCGCGGGGCCCAGCCCGCGGCCTCCTGCGCTTCGGCGACGGTGACGCCAGCGAGGTCGGTGGCTGAGTGGGCGTCGGCAAGCGTGAGCGTTCCCGTGAATACGGAACTGCCCATCATGGACGGTGCGAAGCGTGAGCCTTCCTCATTGAACCAGTTGATGACCGCAAGGTTGTAGCGTGCGTCAACACCCGACTGGGCCACGCGGCCTGCTGCATGTGCCGCCGCAAGCACGCCATAGGCGCCGTCGAAGCGGCCGGCCAAAGGTTGGGAATCCAAGTGCGACCCTAGGCCGACGAACGGAACGCCGGGGTTGAGTTCAAAGAGTCCGTACTGGTTGCCAATCTCGTCATAGATAACACGTGCGCCGAGGGATTCGAGGACCTCGTGGAACCAGGCACGGTTAAGGTTATCGCCCTCGCTGGCGGCCTGGCGTTCCACGCCGCCGCCGGGGGTAGCGCCGTTGGCGGACATGGCCTGGAAATCGGCCAGAAATTGTTCGTTGGTGGTTTCTCGCATCAATATCTCCTTAGAAGCTTCCGTAACGCAGCTCGCCGCCCACGATGGTGGCGGCCACGTCGATGGTGGATAAATCGTCAGTGTTCAGAGGGTCCTGGGAGAGCAGCACGAAATCTGCAAGCTGTCCTGGAATAACCTGGCCTTTTCGGCCCGCCCAACCAGTTGCTGCGGCAGAGCCGGCGGTGTAGGCATAGAGCGCTTCGGCGGGCGTGAGGCGGTCGGCAGGGCCAAAGTCCTGGCCGGTCTCAGTGCGGCGTTCGATGGCTGCTTTCATAACGTCGAGCGGCACGCCGGGCGCTACGGGTTGATCGGAGCTGCCGGGGAGGATGAGGTCGGCGGCGAGAAGCCGCTTGCCCGGGTAGCTCCACGCGGCGCGCTCCGGCCCCAGCGCCTTCGCCATCGCATCGCCAAACGTCGAGATGAACAGTGGCTGCGGCACCACCACGATGGGTTTGCCGCGCAGGCGCTCAATCTGGTCGGGGCGCACAATGCCGCCGTGCTCGATGCGGTGCGGCATGTCTGGAACTCCATTTTTCTCCACAGCCATCTCCAGCGTCTCAATCGCAAAGTCCACTGCTGCGTCACCGATGGCATGGATGGCCAGAGACCAGCCGGAATTTGCGGCCTTGAGCGCGCGCTCGCGCATCTGCTCAGGATCTCCCTGGAAGTATCCGTGGTGCTGGCAGCAGGCATACTCTTCCGTCAGCGCAGCAGTGGTGCCGAGGATAGAGCCATCACTAAACATCTTCACTGGTCCGATCTGCAGCCATTCATCGCCGAAACCGGTGCGTACACCGCCATCGAGGCCCCAGCCGGGCCCATCGGATGCGTGGCCGGAAATCTCGTGGAGGACGTCCATGGTCACCATGATCTGCATGCGGGTGTGCAGGGTGGCGTTCTGGTACGCCGCGATTTCACGGGGGCTATGTCCGATCCAGCCGCCGGCCACGCCCGCATCTGTCACTGAGGTAAGCCCGCGCTCGAGGTAGCGGCGCGTGGCCAGCTCCAAGGCGCGCGCAATCTCCTCGCCCGATTCCGGAAGTGTGACGTTCTGAATGAGTCGCATGGCGTTTTCATCGACGAGTCCGGTGCAGTTTCCTTCTTCATCGCGGACAAACTCACCGCCCTCCACCTCCGGCGGGTCGGCCGGGTCAATGCCCGCTGCGCGCAAGGCCGCAGTATTAACGGTGTACGCATGCCCAGAGTTGTGTTTGATGAGCAGCGGCCTGCCGTCCGTGGCGCGGTCCAGCTCCGCAATAGTTACCGGAGCATCCAGGCCCGAAGGTCTAAATCCAGAGGCGATGATCCAGCCGTCCGGGTTGGGCTCGGCGGGGCTGAGGGCCGAGTAGACGTCGTTAGGTGTGGCGGCTTGGGAAAGGTCGACCTCGAGTAGCGTTTGCCCAAACCACACGGTATGCGAGTGCGCATCGTTAAAACCCGGGGTCAGGGTATGCCCGCCGGCGTCCCACGTGGCACCCGCGGGGAGTGCACGTGCGGCATCATCCAGCGCGAGGATACGGCCGTTAGCAAAGGCCACCGCACTCGCCACTGGGCGGGCAGGGTCCTGAGTAAGAATGTGAGCGTTATCGATGAGCGTAATCATGTAACCTCCTTGTGTCGTTCACCACATACTAATGCGCGTCATGACGCATACCTCAGCGTTAGGGCGTTGTACTAGCCACGGCGGTGTAAGGTTGTGCATATGCACGAGGATCGGTGGCGTGAGATTGTCACGGAGGTTCATAGCGATATCCCCCGATTAGTGGAGGATTTTCTCACTGCTTTCACCGCGGCTGGCCGCTATGGCGATTCGCTCGTGAGCGAGGATGAGCTGCGCCTGACAGCCTTCGAAGTCTTTGCTCGGATTACAGAAGTGCTGGTAGGCGCCATGGACAAGTCGGAGTTGCGCACTCACGCGCAGAATCTGGGCCGGCGGCGCGCGCAGCAGGGCGTGGAGTTGGCCTCGCTTATCGACGCCATCCAGCTCGACTTCGACGTCCTCTGGACCCGCCTGCGCGAGGCCGCCGGTACGGACCAATCCACGCTCATTGAGCACGTGGCCCACCTGCATTCCGTTGTGACGTTGTACAACCTCATGGTGCGCGATGCCTACCGGGTGGAGGAAGCCCGCAGCCAGCACGACGTGCGCCTAGCCCACGCGCGCCACTTGGAGCGCCTTCTCGCAGCCGAGGACATTGACCCACTCGTGGTCGCCGAAATTGCTCGCGCCCTCGACGTGGACGCAGATACCCACGTCCACGTCGTTGTCGCACATCCCACCGCCGCTGTGGATTTACGCGCGCTTCTCGACGCCCCCATTGCCTCCGGCACCGCCTTTGGCCACGGCACTCGCGGCATGTTCGTGGCCTTTTGGCCCGCAGGCGCAGGCGCACACGCTTCAGTAGACAGCCACAAGCTGGCGGCGATTCCAGGAGTACGCTTCTCCACGGTGAAAGGTCTCGCTGGCGTCCGCACGGCCGCCCGCCAAGCCCCACGCCTCTTCGATGCCACTGGAACACTCCCCCGCCTCATCGATGCGTCCGATCTCCTTTGGGCAGTGGCCGGCGATGCCATCGCCAACTTCGAGGGAAGCCCCATCACTCAGGCCACGGAAGCCATCACAACACTGCGCACTACGAATGCTCCGGTCTACGACACCCTCGCGACCTACCTCGACACCGGCTCCATTAAGAGCACCGCTGAGGCCCTCCACTGCCACCGCAACACGGTTATCAACCGCCTCCACCACGTAACTACAGCCACCAGCCTCGACGTCACCCAACCCAAAGGTGCGGCGCTCGCGCTTCTTAGCCTTTATCGCGCACAGCCATAGTCAAGAAGACTATGCAGATTCACATCGCTGCTTCTAAAACCTGGGCTACTGCATAAGAATTGCCCTCACCCCCTTTGCTTAAAGGTGATGTAGATCTACTATCAGCACGAACGGTCATCCATATCACACAAGGAGCCATTCGTCATGACCACAACTCAGCAACCCCCAGCAGCCTCAGCACCGCCCAGTGCCGAGGAAATTCACGTTGAATCCAAAGATGTCTTCCGGATTGCCAGTTCCGCCTTCGTCGGAACGGCGCTGGAGTGGTACGACTTCTTCCTCTTCGGCACTGCCGCGGCTCTCGTATTTAACGAGCTCTTTTTCTCCGGCATGTCAGGAACGGGTGCAACCCTCGCCTCCCTAGCCACATTTGGAGTTGGCTTTCTAACCCGGCCGCTCGGCGCGATTATTTTCGGCCAAATTGGTGACAAAATGGGCCGCCGACCAGCGCTCATCATCTCCATCGTGGTTATTGGTGTGGCAACCGGAGTCATTGGGCTTCTTCCAACATACGGCTCAATCGGCATATGGGCACCCATAGCGCTCGTCATTCTGCGCCTACTTCAGGGAATCGCCGTCGGCGGCGAATGGGGTGGCGCCACCACCATGGCCATCGAACATGCACCGGCCGAAAAGCGCGGTCGCTATGCCGCATTTGTCCAGATCGGCTCCCCCGCCGGCACCCTGATGTCCTCCGGCGCTTTCGCCCTCGTCCTCATGCTCAACGACGATGCTGTCAGCTCCTGGGGATGGAGGATTCCTTTCCTCATCGCTTTCCCATTTCTTGCTATCGCACTGTGGATTCGTAACAAAGCTGAAGAGTCCCCGGTGTACAAAGCTCTTGAGGAAGAGGCAGAAGCCGATGAAGACGCCCAGAAAGGTTCTCTCAAGGAACTTTTCACCGAGCATTTCCCCCAGCTGTGTCTAGCCTCTGCAGCGGCTTTCCTGGGCATCGGCGGCTTCTTTGTCATGAGCACCTACGTCTTGTCGTACGCCACAACGGCCCTCGGCTTCGAACGCCAAACTGTCGTCAATGCAACGCTTCTCGCTGCGGTGTGCATTGGCCTCTCCCTCGTCACAATTACGTATTCGGTATCGGGTGTCCTTCTTTCCGAGGTTTTCCCAGCCAACGTCCGCTACTCCGGCGTGGCCATCTCTGCGAACATCGCCTCCGCAGTTTCGGGACTCCTTCCCTTCCTGGCCACAGCTATGAATGCGTCTAACGACACCCCGAGCTCAATTCCCGGCATCATCATCCTTGCGGCAGTAGCACTGATCACTGCATTCGGCGGCTTCGCTGGCGAGAAGCACCGTCGCCACGACGATGTCGTCATCAAGGACTAAGCCAAGCCCGATGTGGGCCGGCGAGGCCCGCCCAAGTAAGATCGATGGTTATGCCTCAAGAGCTCTCATCTTCGTCCTTGAACCAACGCGCTCGTCGCATCGTTGCGTGGGTTGCAGCCCTGAACCTCATTGGTTTCTTTGGCGAGTTCATCGTCGGCTGCATCATCGGCTCGGCATCACTGTTTGCTGATGCAGCCGATTTTCTCGAGGACTTCCTCATCAACGCGCTGGTACTCGCGGCACTGAGGTGGTCGGCGGCGGGGCGTCGGAAAGCGAGCTACGGCCTTGCAGGGCTGATTTTGATTCCTGCGCTGGCGTCATTTGGCATGGCGATATGGAAAATCATCAACGGAGCTATTCCCGAGCCACTTGCTCTGTCTGGCACCGCCCTCGTGGCCATGGTCATCAACCTCGTATGCGCAGTACTACTCATTCAGCTACGCCATGGAAGCGCCCTGACGCGCGGCGCGTGGCTAGCGGCCCGCAATGACGTGGCCGCCAACATCCTCATTATTGGCGCGGGTCTTCTCATGATGGTGTGGGCAAGTCCCTGGCCGGACATCGTGGTGGGAATTCTGATTGGCGCTATCAACCTGCGCGCGGCAGCTGAGGTTTTCGAGCAGGCGCGCGCAGAGGATCCAGAAATCGAAGAGGACTAGACGTCGTTAACTTCAGCATGTTTTAAGTCGAGCACGTCAATTTCTGCAATTTTGCTTGCACCTTGCGACTCGAAAAGTAACTTCCCAGCCTCTCTTTTTGAACACATTTCACCCCCGGATTAGGTCATCCTTTAGTTGATGCCCAAACGGTCAAGAAGACGTTTTCCCAGAATACGGTCTAGATGCCAAGGACGAGGTAAACGCAATTTTCTTAGCCAATTGTTTACCTGCGTGTCACCCTATCGAAATGTGCTTTGCATCCCAAAAATATTAACAATCCTCAGGATGCGGGATCCTGAAAGCTCTCTTAGAGTGGCTTCACGTCACGCACTGAGCGATACAGCGCAGCACAGCGAAACCGAAGTGCGTCACCACATTGCCCCAAACATTTTCAAGCATTTTCATTCAGGAGAACAATCATGACCATGCGTCGTCGTACCGCTGGCCTCGTTGCCAGCCTTGCGATTGCAGGCACCGCCCTCATCGCACCGGCTGCATCCGCAGCAACCCACACCGAGTCCTACCCGGAGACCCCGGCCGTCAACGCCAAGCTTCCGATCGTTCACACTTCCCACGGTTCCGACCACATGAAGGCCAACGTCCTCAACCCGCGTCCGGTATGTAACCCGTGGGAGGACCACCGCACCGTGGTCTACAAGGTGACCGACACCTTCATGCCGGCTGGCACCATCTCCACCACCAACCAGACCAAGAAGGACATCCCGCTGCAGCAGGACCTGTCCAAGTCCCAGTCCATCACCCTGTCCGTCAACGGTGACCGTACCGAGACCACCTCCATGAACATGGGCGGCAAGGGCTCCGGCAAGGGCGCTGAGGGCTCCTTCGGCGTCTCCCACCAGATTGCCACCAAGCTCGGCGCTTCCGCTTCCTACTCCCTGTCCTGGGAGGCTGGCCAGTCCATCGGCCCGTACGACGTTCCGCCGAACCACACCGGTGAGGCTACCTACGGCTTCCGCGTTCTGAACATGACCGGTACCCAGCAGTACTGCAAGCCGAACGGCACCTGGTCCACCCCGACCTTCTGGTCCGCCATGCAGCCGATGAAGAACGAAGTTCGCGTCAAGCTCTACGACGACATCGCTGACTCCTACGCTCCGAACAAGAACGCTCAGAACACCACCGACGTCAACGACCCGAAGGTTGTTGAGGAGGAGAAGTCCCCGGAGACTGACGCTGAGGTTCTGAAGGACAACGAGGTTGCTCCGGAGGAGAAGGTTGTCTCCGAGGCCGAGGGCAAGAAGGAAGAGGAAGCTGACAAGAAGCTTCAGGACAAGGTTGACAAGGGCGAGGCTACCGAGGCTCAGAAGAAGCTCGATCTCAAGCCGGTTCTGACCACCTCTGGCGCAAAGCACGCTGGTTTCGCCGGCACCGTTGCTCTCCGCCTGGAGAACGTCGGTACCGAGCGCTACTACGGCGACTTCCCGGCTGTTCAGTACCGCGTTGACGTGAAGACCGCTGAGGGCCCGAAGGGCGTTGACCGCCTCATCACCCCGCGTTCCTCCAACGGTGCTCACATCCGTGACCTGGGCTTCAACGAGAAGACCTCCACCCGCTCCTTCGAGGTCACCCTGGCCAACCCGATTAACGCTGGTGATTCCGCTCGCGTTGCCAACCTGGACTTCGGCGATGGCAACACCAAGGAAGGCCGCATCAAGAACTACATCGAGGTCACTCAGATTTCCCGCCTGAAGGGTGACGACTCCAGCGACAACGACCAGAACGTTGACTCCCGCGAGATCACCGTAAAGGACACCGGCAAGAAGGCTGAGGGCCTGTTCTAAGTAACAGTCCCCTCCTCGCCGCCCCCTTGCAGCAGAGAGAGTGCAGCCCGCCGGCGCTTAGTCCGGTAATGAGAGAGTGAGTAAACCCCGACCGACAAGGTCGGGGTTTTCTTTCTGTCTAAACACTCCGGGCTCCTCTATTACTTCTCTGTAGCGGGCCCTTCCCTTTTTTACTAACACCACACGACCTTCGCGCCAACGAGCGGCAGCACACAGGCCATTTACGCTGCGCACCCCTAGTTGGCTATTGTGAACAAATGCATTTCTCTCGTTCCGCACTTGCGGGCCTTCTCTCGGTGGGGCTGATCTTCTCCCCTACCCACGTGCAGCCGGCACAGGCGCAGGCGCCAGACACGATGAGCAGCGCTCTCACCAATATTGATCAGTACGCCTCTGCATTCGATCCCATCGCGCTGGGTCCTTTAGCACCAGTACTCTTCAGCGAGAACGTCTTCGCCGCCTGGGGCCACGTGCTCCAGCAACTAAAGCTTCCCGTCGTACCACCAGAAGCGACTCGCCCGCCAGCGACCACAGCACCAGCACAGCTGCGCGAGCTGAGGCACATCCAAGACAACGTGTGGGAGTTCAAGGCCTATTCGCCTGCTATGGACCGTGTCATCACCAATGACATCATTCTCCCGCCGGGAGGAGTGGAGAATACACAGCCCCGCCCGACCTATTACCTGCTCGGTGGCGCGGGCGGCGGTGAGGACGCACTGTGGTGGGATGGCGGCGGCGCGTCCGAGTTCTTCCGCGACAAGCACGTAAACGTCGTATCGCCACGCGGTGCTTATGGCTCGATGATGTCGGATTGGGCTCAGCCTCACGACACCCACGGAAAATACAAGTGGGCCACCTACCTGACCAAGGAGCTCCCCCAGCTCATCGACGCTGAGTTTCATGGCACTGGCCGTGACGGCATCGCCGGCCTCAGCAACTCTGGTGGCCCGGCATTGGAACTGGCCACCTTTGATCCGCGGTTCAAAGTAGCTGGTTCCTTTTCCGGCTGCCCCTCGACCACGGGTGTTCTCGCGCAGGGATTTGCGTGGGTCAGTGCGGCGTATTACGGCACAGACCCGGCACGCTCCTTCGGCGCGCCATGGGATCCGGCGTGGGCACAGCACTCACCGGTTCTCAACCTCGATCAACAAAAGGGACGGAAGACCTTTGCTATCGTCTCTCGCGGTGCCCCGGCAGACTTTGACGTCGACATTGAGGACTCACCTTTACCCGCGCTGGGCCTTAATGAAAGGTTGGACTATTGGTGCAGTGCCCATTACGCCAAGCAAGCCACCGCCGCCGGCGTTGACCTTGACTACTACGAGCTTCCGGCAGGGCGACACACGTGGGGCCTATTCCGCCGTGAACTGGCCATCAGTTGGGCCACGGTGGGCCCAGTACTCGGGGTGGAGTAACGCGTCCGCTGAGTTTGCCGACACACCCCCTCTTCACCCCCTTCTTTCGTGAGGTTCCCCACCAGTGAACTTCTAGAACACCGCACACTGTCGAACTAAAGTCAGTGCTTATGAATGTTATGGATACTTGGGAGCCCACATTGGGCACCGGACCACTGTTGGGAATTGCGGTGGCGGCCATCGCCGTCATCCTCGTCCTCGTCATCCACTTCAAGGTGCACGCCTTCGTCACCCTCGTCACTGTCTCCGCGCTGACTGCCCTCGCCGCTGGCATCCCGCTGGATGGCGTGGTTCCGACCATGACGAGTGGCTTCGGTTCGACCTTGGGTTCCGTGGCCTTGCTGGTGGGCTTGGGCGCCATGATCGGACGCTTGGCGGAGACTTCCGGCGGCGCCAAAACGCTTGCCGACGCCCTCGTAAAACTCTTCGGCGAAAACAAAGCACCCCTAGCACTGGGCGTAGCCTCGCTCATCATGGGCTTCCCCATCTTCTTCGATGCGGGACTCATGGTGATGCTGCCGGTCATCTTTGCCGTCGCCAGGCGCTTGGATGGCCCAGTCCTGGCCTACGGTATCCCCGCCGCCGGCGCGTTTTCCGTCATGCACGTCTTCGTGCCACCGCACCCGGGACCTGTCGCCGCCGGTGAGTTCTTCAGCGCGGACATCGGCCTGATCCTCATCTTCGGTCTCCTCGTTGCACTGCCCACGTGGTATCTCTCCGGCTACCGCTTCGGACTTCACCTGGGAAAGAAGTACCCGTTCCGTCTGGAAGAAGCCGTAACCGGTGCGCTCGTCAGCGACGCCGAGCTGCCGGATCGCCCGGCCTCCCCTGCCTCGGTTATCGGGGTTCTGCTCATCCCGATGGTGCTTATCTTTGGCAATACCGGGTTGACCACACTGGGCACGGCTGGGGTTGTCGATCCTTCTGCCACGTGGGTACGCTTCTTCATCTTCTTGGGACAGACTCCGATCGCTTTGCTGATTACCACTCTGGTGGCGATGGCCGTGCTGGGTCTGCGCCGCGGCGAAGGCAAGAGCGCAATTGAAAAGACTGTGGAGTCTTCCCTCGGCCCCATTTGTTCTGTCATCCTCATCACCGGTGCCGGCGGCATGTTCGGCGGTGTGCTGCGCACAAGCGGTATCGGTGATGCTTTGGCAGATTCCATGTCCGGTCTCGGCATCCCGGTCATCCTGGCCTGCTACCTCATCGCTGTAGCCCTGCGCCTGGCGCAAGGTTCAGCCACCGTTGCTCTCACCACGGCCGCCGCACTGATGGTGCCCGCCGTTGAGGCCGGCGGTTTCAATGAAATTCAGCTGGTCCTCATCACGCTTGCTACCGCGGCCGGCTCCGTCTTTGGCAGCCACGTCAATGACTCGGGCTTCTGGCTCGTCGGCCGGCTCATGGGCATGGACGTATCGACCACGCTGCGGACCTGGACGGTAAACCAAGCGCTGATTTCCTCAATCGGCTTCGGCATTGTCCTTATCTTCTACGGCGCCGCCGCGCTGCTCTAGCGCCGCAGCTGGAGCAGCGGCAGGATCTCGAAAGCACCAGCCAACCCGGAAACCTGACTTGGCCATTTTAGTGCGGAACAATCCCACCCCACCGCCGAAAACCACCAGGTAGCAGCGTCGAGAGAGACGTTGCTCACCCTCCAACGGCCTAAGCCGGGTCACAACGGCCGTTTCCGAAGTGCACTGCACGTATCTGCCTTCGCGAAACGGAATGCCTTCTTCGCGCCCCTCGCAACGTGCAACGTTTGCGTGCCTTCATTGGCATGCTGGAGGCGTCTGACAAAAGGCACCAGTCATAAGGCGTTTTCACGGCTGAAAACGCCATTTACTTATTGCAGATGGCGTTTTTAGACCCAAAGATGCCTTTTGCCAGATGCCTTCTGCAGGACGCCCTTCAGACTTAGGCCATTTTAGTGCGCTGAACAATCCCACCCCACCGCCGAACAACACCAAGTAGCAGTGTCAAGAGTGGCGTTGCTCATCCACCCATGACTTAAGTCAGGAAGCACCAGCTAAGCCCGCAAGTACTCGGCCGCCGCGGCAGCAAGGTCCTCCGGCGCGGCGCTGACATCCAGCACCAGCCCTGCTTCCTCTGGCCGCAGATCCTCGAGCGTCTCGAACTGTGAATCAAGCAAGGACACTGGCATGAAGTGCCCAACGCGATGGCTCATGCGCTCCTTGAGCAGCTCATAAGAGCCGTGCAGATGCACAAATACGGTGTCCGGCGCTGCGGCACGAATGATCTCGCGGTAGGAATGCTTGAGTGCAGAGCAACCGACGATGGCTCCATTCTCGTGCTCCGCAAGGAAGCGCCCGATCGATTCGAGCCAGGGTTGCCGGTCGAGGTCATTGAGCGCCTGCCCCGAGGCCATTTTCTCGATGTTCGCCGCCGGGTGCATATCGTCCCCATCCCGAAAGGGCAGGCCAGTGCGCTGTGCTAGCAACTCCCCGACCGTAGACTTGCCACAGCTCGAGACTCCCATAACCACGACGTGCTTGCGCATCAATCCTCCTTAAGAATGCCGCGCGCTACCTGACGTAGCGCGATATAACGCTGCGCGCTTAGCGCAGTGGCGCGTAGCCAAAGTCGCCGCGTTGCACTTCGCCACGAGCGTTCGGGTCAAAGGTGGCGCACAGAGCGGCCGCCACGTAGCGCACACCGCCCTCCGGGGAGGACGAGCCCACACGCTCAGCGCAGTTCTGCAGCGCAGGCAGGCCGATGTCCTGCCCCGGCCTCGTCATGGAGAAGAAAGACGCGGCCATCATGGTGTTGCCATCGGCGCGCACGTATTCCGAGGAGCCCTTGATTGCCTGCCAAGCAATCGCCCCGACGGGATCAGTGCGGAATTGGTCCCGCTCAGTCTGGGTTAGCTCAGCGTTGGCGGCGGGCACGGAGAAAGACGCAACGAGTAACGCAGCGCTTGCGGCAATAAGGCGTAACTTTTTCATAGGAATACTGTATCCCCACAACAGAGGGATTGTCTCAGCGTTTGCTATTTGCTGTCTACAAAGAGAGCTTCGCGTATCCGCCGAATCCCAGCAGGACCCACGCGACAACAACCACCCAGCAGGCGAACCCCAGCCGCGCGCAGTTCCACCGCAGCCTCGGGCAGGCTCATCGTCTCGGCAGGAGCCGGCCCCCAGTCATGAGCACCATAATCCCAGGACTCACCACTGTTGGGACAAGCCAGCAGCGGCTTATCTGTCCCTGCACGAAGCCTATTCACCACCGCGAGCGCCTGCGAAGGACTCACGCAGTTCACACCCATAGCGCCCAACCGCGGTGCGTGATTGGCCAATTCGATAACGCGCGATAGCTTCGCCGGGTCAGCAGCAATAGCACCGGTAATGCTCAGCGCAAAGGGCTTGGGTTGATCCGAGAGAAGTTCCAGCAGGGCTGCGACTTCATCAACGTTGGGGATGGTTTCTGCAAGGAGGAAATCCGCGTCCGTATCCGCGAGCACCGCTACCCTGCGAGCATGCCAGCGCTTCAGCTCACCGCGGGTAAGGCCATAGGCCCCGTCATAATCGGTACCCGTGCCCGGACCCGCACCATAGGGGCCAATGGATGCGGCGACCAGCAGGTGAGGATGAGCACTGCGCTTATCGACGACCTCCCGAACCGCCCCACGAGCCACCTCAACACTGCGGCGTAGAAGGGCCTCCGCCTCCTCGCCAAGAACATCGAAGGTGACTTGATAGGAGGCTGCGGTGGCCACCTGGGCGCCAGCGGCAAAGAACGCAGCATGGGCTGATTTGATAAGCGCGGGGTTCTCACGCAGCACTCGCGCTGACCACAACGGGCCTGAAATGTCGTACCCCTGGGCTTCGAGAAGGGTTCCGAGCCCGCCGTCGAAAAGCAGTGGCGCATCAAAAAGTCCCATGCTGTTTGAGCCTAACAGCTGCTTGTATCCAGTGGCCGAGCTATGCCCCGCACTGCGTCCACAGTGGCGCTGTGTGTGAAGGCGTCGCCTTTCCCTCAACCGCCACACATAAGTGCAAATTATCCATTCCCAGGAAGAATCCATAATTTTCCATAGAAACACCCAAGGTTTTAGACATAGTTGACCCGTCATCAACTAAAGGCCCGGGATGCGCGACTGTGACCCTGAGCAGCCACCCCCGATCCCCGCCCCCACTCGCCCTAGTTTCTGAATCAAACTATGCAAATTTAGGCAAAAAGAGCCCGAAAGTCAATAAACCCTTAGAACCAGGTGGAGAAGCGCCGCAAACCTAAGTGCAATCCTTAACGGTGCTGGTCAGCTAGCATTTCCAAGGCATCGCAAGCTTTAATTTTAGGTGGAAACAACCGCACGCCACGCGGGATTCATACCGCCGCTTGAGGCCCGATATAGAAAGGGGAACCACAATGTTCCGCCTTCAGCTTGGACGCACCGCCACGAAGATTATTGCCCCGGTCGCAGCAGCCGCCGCACTCTTCGCTGGTTCCATTAACGCCCCTGCTCAGGCTGGTAGTTCCTTCGGCGCCTTCAATCCGGCCTCCTTCGGCTTCGCCACCCCAGCCGCTGCTGGCCCGGTTGCGCAGGCTCCGTCCACCTCCGCCAGCGCCCAGGGTCTCATTAATCAAACTAATGCACACCGCAAGGCTAATGGCCTCGCTCCTCTGCGCGTTGATGCCAACCTAACCAACCTGGCACAGGACTGGGCCAACACCCTCAGCCGCGATGGCGTCACCCGCCACCGCCCGAACTACTGGACCCACTACCCTGCCAATCTGCCGGCTGGTGGCGAGAACGTTCTCCAGGCATGGACCGACTACAGCGATGCCCGCCTGGTGCAGCTGTGGATGGACTCCCCGGGCCACCGCAAGAACCTGCTTGACCCGCGCGCCAAGTCCGTGGGCATCGGCTTGGCCACCACCCCCGAAGGCAAGCTGTACGCTGTACAGAACTTCGGGCGCTAAACGGCGATAATTACGCACCGCACGTTTATCAAGAACGCCCCTCGGCCGACCGCTGCCGCCACGCCACTCTGGCGGCATCTCCACACGGTCGATGTGGTCACGTTTTGCCTCGGTGCCGTCGCGGTGTTAATCCACGAAGTCGAGCTGTACCTCCACAATGTTGTGGTCACTCGGGTACTCGTTGCCGGACTGGTTCGGGATGAGCTGAGCGGAGGTACCAATGGGAGCAAAAGATCGGGAGACGCTACCGAGCTCAGGCTCTGAGTAGCCCTCCTCCCTCTCCACGAGGGCGCCGCGGGTAAGAGCCCCACAGACCACCAGGTTCTTCACAAAGATGAAATCGATGCGGTCACGCGGTTCCTTGTCCAGCGGCTCGATGGGAGACCACGTATCACCCCACACCGTAGCGGCATCGGGGTAGATAGCTCGGTAGGCATCGGTAAAGCCAGCCTTGAGAGGCGCATCCGTAGGAAGCCACTGGTAATCCGGCCTATCACTGCGCTGCGTCCAGTCCATAGTGGCAGGGCTGTTGAAATCACCAGCGATAATGACAGGCGTGGAGGAGTCACTTAACTGGGCGGTCAGTTTCAGTATCTCTGCAATCTGTTCCTGTCGCTGGCGTTCCTCCGGCTGCGTATTAATTACCGTCGGGTCTTCGCCCTTCAGTGCGGCGTAAGGCCCGTAGTCCCACGGTGCCAAGTGCACAGACCACACCAGTACCCGGCGCGGAACTCCCGATGCAGCAGGTATCGCTACCCATGCTGCCGTAGCGTAGGGCGCGGTCGGGGTCTCAAGCAGCTCCACGTCGAAGGCAGTGGACACCGCGCAATCAAAGTCTTGCTGCGCGTGGTGGTGGCCGATTTCTTCGAAAACCGCGCGGGCGCAATCCTTGTAGCACTCCTGAGTACAAATGATATCGGCGCCGTGGTTGCGCACAATCTCCACCATTTTGCGGTGTCCGTCATCAACTTTTGTGCCGCCCCACCATAGGTTCCACGTTTGCAAGCTAAACATCTTATCTCCTCTTTTCTCTACAGGGTGAAAGTGCGTCGAGCAGCATCAAAGCCCACGGCGGCGAGACTCGCAGCCCGAGCAACGATGAGTTCAGAAGGCACGTCCGGGCCTAGGCCCACGACACGGCACCCGGCTGCAAACGCAGCGCGAGCACCCACAGCGGAGTCCTCAAAAGCCACAACTGTCTCAGGACTGTGTCCCATCGCGGCGCAGGCATTGATATATAGATCCGGCTCGGGCTTGCCACACTCCACATCATCGATGGTGAACATATGGGGCACATGCTTGGCGACGCCCACCCGGCCCAACATCGCTTCCACATCCACTCGACACCCATTCGTGGCCACCGCTATGGGGATCACGCCGTCCAGTGCTGTGAGCAGCTCCAGAACCCCAGGCATGGGCTCAGTAATAGAGGCGAGCGCAGTACTATAGCGGCGGCCAATCTCCTCTTCACACTCGTCGCGGCGCGAGCTTGTGGCGACAGCAAGACGTTCCGCAGCCTCGGCGGCGGTGATACCCTGCAGGCTACCTACGTCCTCAACACGAAGGTGACGCTCTTCGAGGAGTCGGGTCATTAAATCGAGCCAAACACGCTCGGAATCAATAAGTGTTCCATCGCAGTCAAAGACCGCAGCAGAACAAGTAAGCTCCGCCATTAATCGGTGACCTCGGAGGCGGGGAGGCGAAGCGCGACGTCGTCAATAAGCCCCAGTGTCACGCGTGCACCTACCGGCGTCTCAGAGGCCTCGCGGGATGGGATCTGAACGGTCCAGTGTCCGCCACGGGCATAAGGATGCTTCACGGATACACGGATGTGATCACCCATGTAGGCGTGATCGGTGACGATCGCATCGGACTTCTCGTCCGCAGTGAGCTGCAGAGCCTCCGGGCGGATGAAGACAATGTCATCTCCCTTGTCTGGGTCCATGCTCAGTGGCAGGTCGTCTGCGCTCGTCCATGCCTTCGGCACCGCAAATTCATTAATTGTTCCCACGAAGCGCGCCACGAAGGGCGAGGCAGGACGGGAGTACAGCTCTACCGGTGCGGCATGCTGCTCCACAATTCCGCCGTTCATGACAGCCACGCGGTCCGCGATGACGAGAGCCTCTGCTTGATCGTGAGTAATGAACAGCGTGGTGGTACCCATTGTTTGCTGTACACGGCGAATCTCATCACGCAGCTGGGAACGCACGGTGGCGTCAAGTGCGGAGAGAGGTTCGTCTAGGAGCAGCACCTGCGGCTCAATGGCCAACGCACGGGCCAGGGCCACGCGCTGCTGCTGACCACCTGAGAGCTGATCTGGGTAGCGGTCACCAAAACCTGGTAGGCCACAAACCTCGAGCAGTTCGGCTGAACGACGGTGCGAGGCTGCCTTGTCCATCTTGCGAATACGCAGACCGTACTCAATGTTTTCCGCCACGGTGAGGTTGGGGAACAACGAATAGGACTGGAATACCATGCCCATGTTGCGCTTATTTGCAGGGGTACGCACGATGGATTTTCCACCCACCAGAACGTCGCCGGAGTTCGGCGCTTCGAAACCAGCAAGGATGCGCAGTGTTGTGGTCTTACCGCAGCCGGATGGTCCCAGCACGGTGAGCAGCTCACCGGCCTTGATGTCGAGGTTCATATCCTTGAGCACAAGCGGGCCGTTGGCGGTGTAGGACTTGTTGATGCCCTGAAAGCTCACGGACAGCGGCTCAGACTTCGGTGCGATGGGAGCCGGGCTGTGGACGCGGTTGTCCGCGTTCTTAACGCTGGCTTTTGTCGTTGGTGTAGTCATGTCATCTTTCCTTGTCATGATGCGGACTGTGCAGGAGACGTCGCAGGTGTCGCAACGGCGGCGGCTGTGTCGAGGGTTTCTGCTTTCTCGGAGGCCTTCGAGCGGCGTGCGTTGCGCGCAGATTTCTTTCCCGCACGCTCGGCGGTCACCATAGCCAGTGCAAGCAGTCCCCACGTGATGAAGTTGGACAGAATGGATAGTGCAATGGATGCACGGAAGTTAGTGGCCGACAGCGTGGTCATGTACACCGGCAAGGTCCTCACGGACATCACGGAGGCCACGGTGTACTCCGCGAAGCCCAGTGCAAAGGCAAAGAATGCGGAGAACAAGATGGAGCCACGGATGTTTGGCAGCACGATGGAGAACAGTGTTTTCCATGTGCCGGCGCCGAGGCTTGACGACGCCTCAAAGAACACCTTCAGAGGAATCGAACTCAACGCAGCGTTAATTGAGCGGTAGGTAAACGGTAGGCACAGCACCACGTAGGTGCCGATGAGCGCGATGGGAAAATCATTGTTCTGCAACGTCATCGACAAAGCGTTAAGCGGGGTACCACGGCCGGTCGCAGACATAGTACGCAGGATCTGTAGCAGACCCGCCACTAGAGCAATGGCTGGGATGACCAGTGGGAGGGTACACAGGATAGACAGGGTTCCGCTGAGCTTTGGCGCCCATAGGTGCACGGCAACAACGGCCGGAACCAGGGTGATAATGAGAACCACCACGGTAGTGACCGCAATGATGACTGACAGACCTAGCGAAGAGTAAAAGGCTGAATCATCGAACAAGCCTTGGAACCCGGAGAGGGTGAACTGACCGTTGGCAAAGAAGGCATAGAGGATCATGGCCAGCTGGGGCGCTACGATGAAGACGCCAAGCAGCGCCACCGGAATCCAGGCCAGAGCTTTGCCGGTTTTAGGGCTTACTTGAGCCATCGTGCGCTCCTTTTCTGCAGGGCGTTAAAAGCCACGAGAGTGATGATTGCGATAACGGTGGTGGTCAGACCCATAGCCATAGCGATGTGCTCACCACCGCTGGTGGCAGAGGCACCCATCTCCGCAGCAATCTGCAGAACGATGAGCGGGAAGGTACCCGTACCGATGAGTACTGCTGCCGAGGCATGCGTGGCGAAAGCCGCGCCGAACTCCAGAATCCACACGCCAAGGATGGTCGGCGCCAGGATTGGCAGGCCGACACGTTTCCAGAAGGTCAGTGCAGAACCGCCCAGGGAGGTGTTCGCTTCCTTCCAAGCAGTACGCAGCGCTTTGATGGATGGAAGGATGAGCAGCACCACGGTGGGGATAAGGAAATACTGGTACATGAGGACCAAGCCTTTGATGGAGTACAGGGAGAATCCCTTGTCTACCGCCACGAGCAGCGAGACGAGGTAGCCGGTGTTGCCGGCTAGCACGATGAAGGAGAAGGCCAGCGGTGCTCCACCAGAGTTCGACAGCACCGAGGACACCACTGCGGTGACTGAGTCCAGTGCCTGGGACTTGATGTAGGTGATACACCACGCCACGATGAGACCGATAACCAGCGCTACGAGCGAGGAAATCAGAGACACCAGAACTGAGTTCCACATGGCGCGCAGCCGGTTGCCCTGCATCATGGCTTGGTAGTTCTCCGTGGTCCACGAACCATCGGAACCGCTTTGCAAGGAGGTAATCGCCATACCCACAATCGGCACGATGAAAAAGAGGGTAAGGATGATACCGAGTGGCAGCAGAGTGGCCCATGCGGCCTTCGAGGTGGAAGCCTTCTTGGCCTTTCCCACGGGGGCCGCGTGCGCTGTATCAGTCTTTGTAGTCATGGACTAGCCCATGACCTTTCCCCAGCCTTCAACCATGACTGGGTGCAGCTTATCGCGCTGCTCCAGTGACGGCTGCGGGTAATCCTTACGGGAGCCTTCCGGCAGGGCCTTGAGAGCTTCCTCGTTAACCGTGCCGGCATCAATCATGGACTGCAGGCGAACTGGCTTCACAAAGCCCTCAAGCAGTAGGTTCTGTCCCTCATCGGAGAAGAGGAACTCGAACCACAGACGGGCAACGGCCGGGTGCGGGGCATCATCGTTGATGGAGGCTGCGTAGTAGGAAGAGACGGTCTTCTCCGGCAGAGCAATCTGCAGATCAACACCGGAAGACTTGAGGTCGCGAGCAATCGGTGCGAGCAGGTAGTCCCAGTTGATAACAATCGGGGTTTCGTTGGTCTCAATGGTGCCGGCAGAAGCGGCTACCGGAAGAAAGTTACCGGTCTTCTTCAGCTCGCCGAAGAAATCGATACCCGGCTGAATGTCATCAAGGGAACCGCCATTGCCCAGGGAAGCAGCCATGACAGTCATGAAGCCGGCCTCACCGGACGTCGGGTCACCGGCCATGGCAACCTTGCCCTTGTACTCTGGGTTGAGCAGGTCATCCCAATCCTTCGGGCACTCCTTAACTTGGGAGGCGTCGCAGCCGATGGCCATGTTGCCGCCGAGGTGGTTGTACCAGGTGCCTTCTGCGGACTGCTTGTCCTTGTCAATGTCACCGACAGTCTCCGGAGCATACTCAGCCAGCAGACCGTCCTTGGAGGCCTGCTCGGCAAAGCCCACGCCGGTATCCAGGTAGTCGAGGGAGTTGTCCTGCCCCTTGCGGTTCTTGACGGCGTTGATGAGATCCTGGGATGCACCGGAGGACACGTCGTTGTTGATCTTGATGTCGTACTTCTCACCGAAGACCTTGAGCAGCTCACCATAGTTGGCCCAATCCTCGTAAAGGCCCATGGTGTTGAACTCACCCTCGGCCTGTGCGGCCTCGATGAGGGCGTCCATTCCTCCGCCCTCTTCCAGAGTGGTGGCTTCACGCCAGTTGGCGCTTTCCTCACTCTCTCCGGCGGAGGAGCAGGCGGTCATGGTGACAACAGTGAGTGCGGTCAGCGGAACGGCGAGAACTGTGCGAAGTGACTTCTTGAACATGAGAGTAGGTGCTTTCTGTGCCGAGGTTTAAAAACCTCACTAGTGAACTTTCCAACGACTAGGTAATCAGCACCTTATGAACGGCGGGTTAACTCCACGTGCAGATTTGACCAACAAAACAGATCCCCCGGTTTAACACCCCCCTCCCCACTTTCGCTGACCCCCATCAGCACATCCTAAAACAGCCCCCAGAGCTACAAATCGAAGCTTTGGTCGGACGTCCAATTCAACGAGTTGCTTGCCTCCGTATTCGACACCGCCAAAGACACCGAGTTAGGCAAATACTTATCCTCCGACCGCTCCAATGGCGTGCCAAAGCGGTCACGACTCACGCGTCGATGGACGAGCAGCGGTGTGCCTTCCACCGCTTGCAAGGCCGCCGCCTCCGCTTCCGTCACGGCCCCCACGCCAAATACGTGGTCCGCCGCAACGAACTCAACATCCTCTTCTGCTCGCAGGACGTTGGTCACCGACGGCGTGTCCTTAGGCAAATCTGCCACCAGCACACCGATACTCTGCGGGTAGTGCGTATGCTCCAGCATCACCGGCACACCGTCAAGCGTGCGCACACGCACTACATTGAGCACCGGTGCGCCTTCCTCCACGCGCAGCAACCGAGCGTCCAACTCACTAGCCTTCAGCCAAGACTGCGACAGAACCTCTCCCCCAGGTTCCTTGCCCTGGCTGTACGCCCACTGTGCAAAACTACGAAACTCCCCAAACTCTGACGAACTCCGCGGCGCACGCAGCACAATCTTCTTCGCCCCGCGCCGCGCGCTGAGCACGCCTTCCTCCACAAGCACCTTTAAGGCCTGACGCATGGTGCCTGGCGCGACTCCAAAGCGCTCCGCCAACGCCGCCTCCGACGGCAGGTAACTGCCCACAGGGAACACCTGCTTGTCGATGTCCGAGCGCAGCGCATCCACGATCTGCGCATAACGCGGGCGGCGTTTAGGTTGCTGCTCAGGCATGGTCCGGTTTCCTTTCACGTACGGCAGCTTCACAACCACAGTAGTCAACTACAAAGTAGGGTTCATTCTTCACTTCGCGCTCAAACAAAATGAAGCAATGCGCAGCACCATTGGGATGTGCAACTTCGGCGCTCAATATCTGCAACCACGTTATAGTGAACCTATGCTCACGCGACTCGAAGTAGACGGTTTCAAAAATCTCAAGGATTTCAGTGTGGATTTTGGCCCCTACACGTGCATCGTCGGGCGTAACGCTGTCGGTAAGTCAAACATCTTCGATGCCATTTCCTTCTTCGGCTCCACCGCCAGTTCGAAGCTCAATGACGCAGCCGTCAGTCTTCGTGGTCTTCGCGGAGACATTGGTGAAATTTTTGGAAGCGACGATAATCGCATCAGCTTCGCAGCGGAAATGATTGTTCCGCCGGCGTTTTACGACGATTTTGGGCAGGAGGTTGATGTCACAACGACTTATCTTCGTTATGAGCTCGACATCAAGCTCATCGAGGAAACCGGCAGTCTAGGACAGATCGTTCGAAAAATTCAGTTAGAACGGGAAAGGCTCGCCCCACTCACAAAGGGTGACGCCAAAGCACGACTTGGCTGGGCAAGTGACAAATTCAGGAAAACCGCCATCAAAGGTAAAGGTTCCACGAAGCCCTTCATATGGCCAACTGATGACGGTTTCATCGAAGCAACGTCCGGACAACGAGGTAGGAATCCACGCAGTCCGCTCAGCGAAGCAGGTAACACGGTGCTTTACGCCTTTGGACGAAATTCAGACTACTCAGCGATTTACGCTGCCTGTTTGGAACTGAGTTCGTGGAAACTGCTCGGTCTTGAGCCCAGTGCTATGCGCTCACCCAGCGCGATGAACGGACCAACTGAAATCGATGAACGCGGCTCCAATCTTCCAGCTACATTGGCGCGACTTTCCCAAGTCATGGGTTCTCAGGCCACGGTTCAGCTCGAAGACACGCTGTTGGATCTCGTCGATGTTCGCAAGCTCGACCTTGATATCGACAACTCACGTCAGCTGATTACCTTGCAAGCTCAAATTGGCAACGCTCCTTTGCTCCCTGCACGTGCACTTTCCGACGGAACCCTCCGGTTCATTGCATTGGGGTTGCTTGCCATCGATCCCACTGCACGCGATGTCCTGTGTTTCGAAGAACCCGAAAACGGAATCTACCCCGATAAGCTCCACGCAATGTATGAGTTGCTGCATGAACTTGCGGTAGACCCTTCTGAAGAAGTTGGGGAGGAAAATCCCCTGCAGCAAATGATTGTTAACTCTCACTCCCCTGCCTATCTTTCCCTGCACCAGGAGAAATGGGATGAGTTGCTGGTGGCCGAAGGCCGTCGACGAGACAACTCACTTCGGCTACTTCCAGTTCAAAGCCGGAAGAATTGGCGTACTAAGGATCCCACGACCCCTGCAGTCATCACTACTGCCGTCGATGAAATCCTCACCGTGTCTCTGAAACGCCCGTACGAGGTGGCTTAATGGCTGAGCCATATATCTACGCGCAGCTCCTCCGCGAAGGTTCCAGTGACGATGGCCTCCGATCGATCCTAGAGGCAACCCTCTTGTCTGTCGGATGCGATCTCAATTCACGGGTTGAAATTGCCCCTTACCCCAGTGGAGATAAGACTGTGCTCGGTGGTTTGAACAATCTCCTCAAACAAGTCCAACCTCATGTTGTTTTTGTTCACCGCGATGCCGACAATGCCGGTGCCGATGACCGCCTAAAGGAAATCCAGGAAGCTGCGAACCAAGCCAGTATCGACACCGCCACAGATGCCCCGGTGATCCCTGTCATCCCAGTTAAAGAAACCGAAGCCTGGATCCTGTGGGCTCTCCATCACCCCGAGTTTCGAAGCACTATCCCGGGGATGGATTCCCCAGATCTGGTTCCATACAAGACCATTGAGCATTGCTCAGCTAAGGAACGACTCTTCGAAATCCACAGTAAATGGGCCGAAGATCGCGGAGGAAAACGGAATCGCCGGGACCGCTTTGAACGGGATCGTTCAACTTGGTTGCAAAACATCACCAATGTTAGCTATCTCAAAGGCTGTCCCTCTTTCGAAGAGCTCTACAGAAGGTGCGAAGACCTAATTCGGACTCTCTAATGGCACCTGTCCAATAGACCGGTCACGTCGGAAACAGGTCGCGCAAGCTGCTCGATTCTTAAACCGGCAGCAGTTCCGAAGCCTCCCCGACCACTCTCACCAGAAGCACGTCACGGGCACGCGAGGCCGCCACGTAGAGCAAGGCCCTCTCGCGCTGCAGCGCTTCATCGGCCTCGGCGGGCGCTAGGCCCTTCAACAGGTAGCGCTGCGGCAAGGCCTCGCTGCTCACGTCGAGCAGGATAACGTGCGTGAACTCCAAGCCCTTGGCGTTGTGCATCGTCATCACCGCCACCGGGCGCTCCCGGGAGGTACGCCGCCCCGTGCTCAACCGCCAAGTTAGCCATAACCAAATTGGAGAAGGCCATGGCGGAGCAGTCTGAGTTTCAGAAAGAAGCGTTTGGCAAGGAACAAGCACAGCTTCTCGACGAACTAAAGAAGGACTCCACTGAGCGAAAAGAGTCTTTGGATCACGAGATTTCCTTTGCCAATGAGGAACGCGAAAAGAAGCACGCCGAAGAAGAGGCCGCGCGCGAAGCTGCAGAAGCCGCGCAACGTGAAGCAGAAGAAGCAGCTCGCCGTGCGGAACAAGAGGCCGCGGAGGCTGCCCGTCGTGCGGAGCAGGAAGCCCAGCAAGCTGCACCCGCCTACCAAGTGCCAGCTGCACCGGCGCCCGGCAATCCGGTGGACAACTACACAGGTTGCCGCGCCTACGGTGGCAACTACGCAATGACCAGCGTTGATAAAAAGGGACGCCCCTACGCCAAGATTGATTGCACCACACGCGTGCAGATTGGATAGATTGGGAGCACTGCGAACTTCAATAACAGGACTCCCCATGAAACACGACTTCGCCCTCCACACCCCGCGGCTTTCATTGTCGGTGCCTACGGATACCGACATTGACGCCGTCTTTTCCATTCACTCGGATGCCCGTACGTACGAGCACCGACCTGAACTTGCCATGAAGACTAGAGAAGAAGCCGTGGAGCTATCTCGCGCATGGCAAGCCAATTGGCGTGAGAAGCAGCTGGGTTATTACGTGGTATCCACGCTTGATGGCAGGACCGTAGGCTTTACCGGTGTGCGTCATAGCGAGGAAGCAGGTGAAGAAGTGCTCAACCTTTACTACCGCTTCGCACCCGAATCCCAAGGGAAAGGCTACGCCAAGGAGGCGGCTGCCGCTGCAATTACCAGTGCGCGCGAGCGCTTCCCACAGCTTCCTGTCGTTGCCATCATCGATCCCACCAACGAGGCGTCGATTGCCCTAGCCTTGAAGCTCGGTCTGCAGCACGTCCCCGGCGCAGGAGTGCCGAATGACTACGAGGTGTACAGGCTTTCTTAGAGCTAGGCGCCCCACGCCTCTCATCCCTCAACCGGGTACCGCTTATCATCGGTAAAGCACTGACACATCACGTCGTCGTGTGAGTCAAGGACCGCCTCAAGTGTGCCCACATCCTTGCTTGCTGCATTATCCGACTGGCTGTTCGACCCTCATGTTCGAATCATTCGCAGCGATGTCCAACCCCACCCCTACTGTCAAAGATGCCCCCTACACAGAAGGCTGGAAACCCGCCCTTCTTCCCTATCACTCTGGGGCCGCGCCGCCACTTCCCATTGCTTTGCGGCGCGGCCCCTCCGTGATACGCGTACGTTCTCTAACCTAGAGCCGTATTATGAGATCCGCGAGGGCGGCAACGGCGCCCTGTCAGGCGGCAGAACCTTGGGGTACTTCTTGGAGGCTGCAGTCTGGCCGGCAGCGAGTGGTTCTACATCACTCTCGGTGGTGGCTGCTGATCCTTCGCCCGGCGTGGGGCGCCAGGGAGTGGGGTCCCAGTGCCCGTCGACAAGCTTGCGCTGCGATACCCAACCCAGCACGAAGACAGCCGCACCGCACAGCGCAACGAAGACGAGGCCCAGGGCGCCATTGGCGCGCGTGGACCAGCCCAGAAGGAGGCCGAACCAGCCGAAGTCAGCGTCACCAAATGTCGTGTTGGCAGAGCCAAAGGAGCCAAGGACGCCTAGCAGGAAGGCCGGAAGGAAGGTGATGAGCAGACCGTTGACAAAGGCACCAAAAATTGCGCCACGACGCCCACCCGTGGCATTGCCATACACACCGGCCGCACCACCGGTAAAGAAGTGCGGTACAAGACCAGGAAGAATCAGCGCAACGCCGAAAGCCGGATTAAGCCACAGCGACAGAACCGCCAAGCCAATGAGGCCGCCGATGAAGGAAGAAATGAAGCCCACCAAAACCGCGTTCTGTGCATACGGAAAGACAATCGGCGCATCAAGCGCGGGGATAGCGCCGGGGACAACCTTGGCTGCAATACCCTGGAATGCAGGAACGAGCTCGCCCAAAATGGTGCGCACACCAAACAGAATTACCGCCACGGCAACACCGAACTGAAGGCCCTGAGTAAAGGACTGCATGAGATAGTTGCCCACGTTGGTTGCACCACCTTCAAAAGCGGTGAATGCCTCTTCGGAACCGGCACGGGCGATGAACAAAAGCGCAAGGACGATGTACATCAGCGCCATAGACAAGGCTGTTGCAACCATGGAATCACGAAGGAAGCGCAGGCCCTCAGGAAGTTTGAGCTCCTCCGTGGAAGGCGACATCTTCTTTCCTTTGCCGCCGACGGCCTTGCCCACCGCACCTGCTGCGAGGTATCCGGCCGTACCGAAGTGGCCGATGGCAATCGAATCATCGCCGGTGATTCGGCGGGTCCACGGATGCGCAATCGCCGGCAAGGAGACCATCAGGATACCGAGCAGCACGGCGCCGAAGAGGACGACGATCCAGGAAGAGTAGCCAGCCGGGGCCAACACCATGGTGAGCATGGTAGCCATGAACAGAACGTGGTGGCCGGTCAAGAAGACGTAGCTCATCGGGGTGAAGCGGGCGAGCAGCAGGGACACAACGAAGCCGAGAATCATGATCCAGGCGACCTGGCTACCAAACTGCTCCTGGGCAATGCCCACGATCGCCTCATTGGTAGGAACCACGCCTTGAGCACCGGTTGCACCCGCGATCATTGTTCCCAATGGTTCAAGCGATGCCACAACAAGGCCGGCGCCGGCTCCAATGAGCAGGAAGCCCAGTGTCGCTTTGATAGCGCCGCCCAGAACTTGGCCCACACCGCGACCCATCGCGGCGAGACCCACAGCGGTAATGAGACCGATCAGAAACGCTGGGACCGAAAGGATCTCATTAACAACAAAATTTGCGATTGATAGTAGGAAATCCATTGTAGGCCGCCTTAAACGTCGTAAAGCTCGCGCAGAGCCCCATCAATTTCGGACATGGACGTGAAGTCCTCGATAACGTGAACGGGCACGCCCACATCACCGAGCGTGGCAGCAATCTCCCCCGAGGTCAGTAGGAAGTCAGCCTCCTTGGCGCGGCCTTTGGCCGAGATGGTGTCGGTCGCTTCGACGTCGAGGTACGGGCCCCATCCCCACGCATCAAGTACTTGTTCAAGAGTATTTTTGAGGAAGAGTGAGGTGCCCAACCCATTTCCACACACGGTCAAAATCTTGCCTTTGGAAGCCACGGAGTCACTATTCTTCGCGGTGTGCGCAGTCTCTTGCTGCGGTACCGCAGCAACCGGCTGAGTGTCCTTCTTTTTCTTGCCCGCGGACTCAAGCACCTGGCGCAACTCTTCCTCACTGGAAACGTTGTCCAAGGCGCCGTGCGTTGCGGGATTCCCCAGAATTCCAGCTAGTTCCTTCATGGCGGCTAGGTGTTCGGAGGAATCACGGGCCGCGAGTGCAACGACAAGCATGACCGGATCATTGGATTTGTGGCCGAACTCGACAGGTTCAGCAAGACGTACCCAGGACAGCGCTGTGTTCTTGACGGCCTCTGAGGGACGAGCATGCGCAAAAGCAAAACCGGGTGCCACCACAATATAAGGCCCGTTTTCTTCAACCGAGGCCACCATTGCGGCCGTGTACTCCTTGGTGGCATTGCCGGAATCTTCCAACAGCCCGCCGGCAAGGTGTATTGCCTCGCGCCAATCCTTAGCATGGCCATGCAGCTCAACGGCTCCCGGCGCAAGCAATGTAGTCAATCTGGACATTGTGTTAGTCCTTCTGGTTAGCAGGTACCGGCGACGATGTGATCACCGGTCTTGCTCATAGTTATTACCAGTTCAAAGGACGTAGACAAAGCACCCGTGAGGTCGACTGTTAGTTGGCCGCGGTGAGTTGCTCCATAGCTGCGGCTTTGAAACTGGGGCCGCTGTTTACGGAGCCCTATTGCCAGGAACTCGGTAATAAAGACTTTAAGTAGCGAATGATGTCTTCCAGTACCGGCTTGGGAGTAAAGGCGAACAGCGCGGCCGCTATTGCGGTTACCACCCCGATGACAATGGCTGCCCCATGCGAAGAACCAATCGACGATTCTCCTGTCTTTCCACCATTTGCTGGACCGTTTGGATTTTCGGAAATTTTCAAAGGCGAAAGCTCGCGGTGCCGCTTGATGTACTCGGAAAAGACATCGACGTCGATTGCCGTGCCCTCAGAAGTCACAGGCGCATCGGCAAATGAATCGACCTTGTCGCCACCATTGACGACGTAGTTACTAATAGCCAGCGAGTAGGTGGACTCCATTTCCATGGGAGTTCCGTCATCGAGCTTTATCGCACTGACGCGTTCACCAAACGGCGCAGACAGGTCGTATTCAAACGTGAATCCAGCAGTTCGTGGAAAGCCGTTCCCACCGTCCGGGTTGGATTCGATTCCTTTTTCCAACGCGTCTTTGATCTGAGCACCGGTTGCTTGAATTGAGATTGGTGAGTTGCCAAAAGGGAGAACCGATTGAGCATCGCGACGGGTCAGGGCCCCTTCTTTCATGTCAGCACGCTGGCCGCCACCGTTCTGCCATCCGAGTTGGGTATCAAAGTGTTCACGGTATGCATCCGCTACCAAGGGCCCAAGTTCTGCTTTCGATAAAGGCTGGGTCGCAGTGCCGAGTTCCTCGCCCAGTTGGCGGTCTAGCTCCCCGTAGAGCTTCTGGGAACGGGCCTTCCACTCTTCGTTAGCGGTGAGCGATGGATTGACCGGGTGATTCACGACCTTCACTGTGCGCTTCTGAGTGGAACGGTCAACAGTAATGTCAAGGTGAACCAGCGTTCCGTAATCAGCACGCGGTGCAACGATCGGGCGTTCATCGGCAGTGTAAGTTACTTCTTCTGGTGACTGGGCCTCGTTTTCTTCACGCAGTGCTGCTGCAAGCTCCGGAACCTCTTCCATGACCCGCGTAGTGTCTTCCTTTGAAATCTGGCTCAGCAACACAATTGCATCCACGCCTTCTTCCTCCAGCTTGTCTACGCCAGCACGCGTGGAATCGACGAAATCTCCCATAACAACTTCCTTGGCAGCTACAGTCCGATCAAGGTCCGCGGTCAGGGATACAAACCCCACCGTGAGTTCGCCGGACTTGGCAGTGTAGGTAGTCCCGTCCTCACTGATCGGCTCACCATTCTCAGTAGTCAGATTGCTGGAAATCCACGGAAACTCAGCTTTTTCGATAAGGCTGCGAGTGTGGTCCAAGCCGTAATCAAAGTCGTGGTTACCAAAATTGCCAACGTCCACACCAAGCTCATTAAAGGCCTCTACAAAAGGCTCACCGCGAAATACCGAGCCAAATAGGCTTCCAGCGGCCAGTTCCCCACCGAAAGCAACGATGGGATCGCCTTCTTTTTCCCGGAGAGTGTCGAGTGCAGTTGCCAAGTAAGCGATACCACCCTGGTGGCTGCCGTCATCCCACGCACGGGGCTCAAACTCCTTCATGTCTTGGAAGTAGACAACGTCTCCAGAAGCCATAGCCGGCTCAGCGGGAACAGATTCAGCTGCGACGGCGCTTGCTGCGTTAAGTGAGAAGAGGGTGGTCAAAGCCAGAAAGATGTGACGATTGCGCATAGAGGAATCTTGTCTTGTCTTGTTGGAGGAGTTCAGAAATAGGAGGGAAATCGAGATGAATTTTCGGAGTCTACATGGTTACTAGCAGCCCCCTCTTCCTATACGGCTGAATAGCGCTGGTCTAATCCTCAATAACCTTTCACTCCTTTTCCCGAGCGGGGCGTTCGACCCGCATGTTCGAATCATTCGCAGCGATGTCCATCCCCGGTCCTGATGTCAAAGACGCCCCTACACAGAAGGCTGGGAATCCGCCCTTCTTCCCTATCACTCTGGGGTCGCGCCGCCACTTCCCATTGTTTAGCGGCGCGCCCCCCTTCAAACTTCAAAGCTCTTCATAAACCTCATTAACTTCAAAGAATTCACAAACTTCATAAACTTCACAAGACTTCAAAAGCACGGCAGCCTGGAGTCTGACCAAAAGCCTTCGCCTCCTTGAGGAAATTTTCTTCCCTACCGCCGAAGACTTCGAAACCCCGCAACGACACCCCACTCCCGTGCGCTGCACGCCACGCCTACCCCCGCACCCCGATCCCTACTATTCGCGCAGAGTTTCCACTCTGCCCAAAATTATGCACCCAGCTCACTGTCGGGCCGCGGTGGCTGGCACCGTGAGAGTCGTCGCAGTGATGGAGGGATGGGGCGTCGGCAAGCACGGCACGAGGCTGCCCCACTTCCCCATCAGTAATACATGAATAAAAATGAATAATATTATGCACAGTGCCGCAAAACCTGCGTCTACGTGGCCTTTCTGTCGCCCACGGAGGCTTGAAAAAACGCTCACCCTCCATACACTTGTCACATAGTTCACAGTTCAATAGTTCTGGTGAACCAGTTCACCATGTTGAAGGATGGCGCTGTGCACGCGCCAAGAAAGGTTGAAACACATGACAACTCCCCCATTGGGCGTCTGGTCCGAGGTCGGCAAGCTTCACCAAGTAATGGTGTGTGCGCCGGGGCTCGCGCACGAAAGGCTTACTCCCAACAATTGCGCCGAGCTGCTTTTCGACGACGTCCTCTGGGTCGACGAAGCCAAGAAGCATCACGCGGAGTTCGTCGCCCAGCTGCGCAGCTACGGCGTCGAAGTGCTGGAGATGCACAAGCTCTTGGAAGAAACTCTGGACACCCCGGGTGGTCGGGATTTCATCCTCGACTACAAGCTCCTCGATAGGAATGTGGGTGCGGGCATTGGCGGCGAGCTTCGCCACTGGTTTGAGGATATGCCCACCAAGCGCCTTGCCGAACTACTCATCGGGGGCGTGCCTTTCGCCGACATTCCGGAAGGCCTCGGCCATGGCATCATCGATACGATGCGGGATGTTTACGGACCCGCAGCGTTCGCCCTGCGCCCGCTTCCCAACACGCAGTTTTCCCGCGACAATTCGGCATGGATCTACGGCGGCGTTTCGCTAAATCCCATGCGTTTGCCGGCTCGTCACCAGGAAACCATGCTTACTCGCGCAATCTACAACTACCACCCACGGTTTGCGCAGGCAGACTTCCAATTCTGGTACGGCAATACCGATGAGGAGCCGGGGCTGGCAGCTCTGGAGGGCGGAGACATCATGCCGATTGGTAAGGGCATCGTCCTCGTCGGCATGGGCGAGCGCACCACGTGGCAGGGCGTGAGCCAGCTGGCCATGCGGCTCTTCGAAGAAGGTGCCGCCAGCAAGATCATTATCGCCGCGATGGCGAAAGACCGAGCATCCATGCACCTCGATACCGTCTTCACCTTCCTCGACGCTGACAAGGTCACCGCTTATCCGAAGGTTGTGGACACCATCCGCCCCATCGTCCTGCACCCCTCCACCGACACCGCGCCTTTCGACGTCGAACTGCCCACCGACTCCTTCCTTGAGGTCGTCGCCAAGGCGCTCGGTATTGGCGCCTTTGAGGTCGTAGAAACGGGCGGGGATACCTACACCGCTGCCCGCGAGCAATGGGACGACGCCAACAACGTTGTAGCAATTGAACCCGGCGTCGTCGTGGCCTATGACCGCAACAAGCACACCAATAAGAAATTGAGAGCCGCAGGCATAGAAGTAGTAGAGATCGGCTCGGCTGAACTTGGCCGCGGCCGCGGTGGCGGCCACTGCATGACCTGCCCGATTATCCGCGAGGCCGTTGAATATTAGAGGGTAGACGTGATGACTAATACCAAGCCCCGCACAACGGGCAGCGCTAACGCTGTCCCACTCTCTTCCCAGATGAACGGTGACGCACACAAATCCGAAGGCACCGCCTTGAGCTGGATACTGGCACTGTTCGGCACCGCAATGGGTGCCGGCATCCTTTTTCTGCCGTTGCAGGCAGGTTCCTTTGGCTTTTGGCCACTCGCCTTCGCCACAGTGCTCATCTTTCCCTTGGTGTATTTCTCCCACCGCACCTACGCACGCATCGTTGCAGGCGCGCCTGTCCAGGATTACGGCATGGACATTCTGGAGCTGGTGCGCAAGTACCTAGGGCGCAACACTGGCCTCTTCGTGGCCCTGATGTATTCCCTAGCCAACGTACCCACGGTGTTCATCTATGCCATCTCGTTGACCAACGCCATCGATAGCTTTATTGTTAACCAGCTCCACGGTCCATCCATTAACCGCTGGGTGCTCTCCGTACTGTGCGTGGGTACTCTGACTGGTGTTTTCGCCTTCGGCCGCAAACCCATGCTATGGCTGGCGCAGGCTTTGGTCTATCCCCTCATCATTTCTCTTGCTGCTACCTCGATCTACCTCATTCCGCGCTGGGACTTCCAGTCCTTCGTGGAGGTGAAGTATGAAGACGGTAGCTGGCCATACGTCCTGCTTGGCGCCGTACTTATCCTGCCAGTTCTCGCCTTCTCCTTTTCGCACATGGCTGCGCTTTCCCAAATGTCGGTGGATATGCAGCCAACTTACGGAGAAGACACTGAAAAGCGGGTCTCCCGCATTGAGCTCTATACCGCCGCTTTGCTGGTCGTGTTCACTATGTTCTTCGTCTGGTCGTGCGTGCTCGCACTCGGCGCTGATGGCATGCGCGAAGCCTCGGAGCAAAACCTCCCGGTCCTGTCCTATTTCGCCAACGTGACCGGTGTGCATACCCTTGCCTTCTTGGCGCCACTGATTGTTATCTTCGCTGTCATTACGTCATACTTCGGCACCATGCTCGGCGCCGAAGAAGGCACCGCCTACATGGTTCGGCTCCTGTCGCCACGGACAGCCAACCGGCTCAACCGCCGCAGTCTGCTGACCATCGTCTACACCTTCATCTTCATTTCAGGCACAGTGGTCTCCGTCTTCGACCCACCCATCATCAACCTCATCTACTTGGTGGGTGGTGTATTCGATGCCATCCTTATCTTCCTCTTGCCGGTCTACATGTTCCACAAGGTCAAGGAATACAAGAAGTTCCGTGGCGATCCGTGGAACTACTTTGTATTCGCCCTAGGTTCCATCATCCTTGGAATCACCATCTGGGACCTGTTCTAGAGCACTCTCAGAATCCTGCATTGTTCTCCTCCCCGTGCGAAGTCTGAACGAGCACACCCCTAGCTCAATAGAACGCAAACACGTTCGAGCCAACCACAGAAGATGGAATGGGTGGCACGGGGAGGAACACTGCCAAGCACAGCACCATCCACCTCGGCACTGCCCGTCCCGGGAACCCTACTCAGTGTGCGCGAGCAGAGTGCCGGGGACGCGCCCACCACGGCACGACTCGAAGGCCACAAAAGCGCACATCTAGTTTTCAGCTTTCTGCCAGCAGTTTTACGCACCGGACCAAAATGCCACCGACCCCAGATTGAGTCAATCAAATTATGGGGCACGAACGGTCAAAGCACTGGCAGCCAGCTACTTAACGTTGCTAACTTCCTTGCAAGTGTAAAAATTATTTTTCTCGCTTTATTGAGGCGGGCGTTTCTGACTCCTAAGATTGTTCCAAGATTCAAGAAGTTACCCATTATTCTTTAAGTTTATTTAAGGACGGTATACAGGTGCACATCAAGGGACTGCGCGCGCTCGCGCCGCTGGCGGCTACAGCCGCGATGGCGAGCGCAACCTTCATCGCGCCCGTGGCACAGGCGGCTACCATTCCGCCTATGCCGCAGGCTTACCCCATCACGAACCTCTACAAGAGCTGCAGTGCGGCCGGCGAAGACAACGCCACGCCGGAGTGGCGCTTTGCTGAGACGGGACGCCGCTACATTAGCGACGGCACCCTGCAGTTTAAGAACACCACCAACCAGGAGGTGCCCTACACCGCCTCTGTGGAAACGGGCACCAACCACAAGATTGAGGCCAACTCCAAGGCCGCTATGCCCTCCGGATGGGACACCACGGCCAAGTCCGACATCGGACTGAAGCTGAGCAATGGTTGGCACGATAAAGAGACCTTTGGCCCCATCACGCTCAAGCCGGGCGAGTCTTTCCGCGTGGAGTATGGCGTGGTGGAAAAGGACTTCATCTCCATGTTCGTCGGTTGCAACGATGACCGCCTAGAGAACATGCCGGGCGCCAACGTCATCCGCGGCAGGGGCCCAGCTGAGCGCTATGCCTTTGCCTACATCATCAAGGCAGACGGTTCCATTTCGGACCTAGCCATGGAGATTCCCTCCCGCTCCCCTGGCGCGAACTCCAAGCCCATTGAGGGCAACTACACCTCCGTGTCCGGCCCGAGCCTGGAGAAGATTGCGGACCCAAAGAAGGACGAAATCATGCAGCCGTCTGAGGAGCTGCAGCGCGATCCGTCCTGGCCTAAGGAGGGCGAGACCTGCGAGGGCCGCGATAGCTCCTGGTACCCGCTGGACATCACCGCAGTCACCCCGACGTTCCGCAAGCCGGGCTACTCCACCGACTTCCTCAACTGGTCTAAGGGCGACTACGAGTACGCGCCGGTTACTGACTTCGTCGTGGGCGCGGAGCACGCACCGTACACCAACTGGCAGGGCAACCGGGGTGACATCCCGAAGGGCTGGCTGGAATCCGTCGGTGCGGTCAAGCGCGCCTACATGCCGGTGGGAACTGAGCTCGAGCACGTCGACCTCGCCCCGGGCGAGCGCGTCCGCGTGGAATACGGCACCACCATGACCCGCATCAACTACCGCGAGATCCACTGCGGCAAGGACGGAAAGTACAGCCTGACCTCCAACTACAAGCAGACCACCGCTCCCAGCGGCTTCTGGGCGGAGGCCACCATCACGAGCAAGGACGGCTCTACCCGTACCGAGGACGTCACCCCAGACGAGTACCGCGACCTTCCGGTTCCTACCCAGACCATCTACTAATCGCACCTCACCATCTCAAGGAGAAAGACCCACATGTTCAAGACCAAGATTGCTTCCACCACCGCTGCTCTGGCCGTTGCTTCCGGCCTCATCCTCGCTCCGGCTGCTAACGCGCTGCCGGCTCGCGACCTAGGCCCGGCCAACCCGACGACCATCGGTGAGCACTGCGCCAACCCGGGTGACACCGGCCAGACCGTGAACATCAAGCGCACCTACTTCGACGGTTCTGCTGGCTCCTGGACCGTGTCCAACTACAACGACGAGCCGCTTCCGGTTACTCGCTCCATCAAGGAAACCAAGACCAAGACCTGGAACGTTTCCGCCGGCGTTGACTTCAAGCTGCTGGATCTGATCAACTTCACCTTCTCCTCCAGCTACACGGACTCCCAGTCCTACGAGGTCGGCGAACAGGTCGGCCCGTACAACATCGCCCCGGGTAAGACCGCCGTGCTGCGTGCCGGCTGGGTTGTCTCCGACTTTGAGGGTCAGAAGACCATCTGCGGTTCCGATAACACCTGGCAGCCTAACGGCGAGACCTTCACCGCTACCCTGCCGAAGGAACGCCACATTGAGGTCTCCACGCGCGATAACAACGATTGGGGTTAAGGCGTGCTGAAGAAGTCCATCGCGAGCACCTGTGCCGCACTGAGCCTGCTGGCGGCCGCTCCTATTGCCCACGCCGCGGACTTCGGCGGGGACTTCGAGCTGCCCCAGCGCTGGAACGAGGACCACAAGCCGGGCACGCACTGCTCTACGCCCGGTGAGAACGGCACCTATGTCACCGCTACTCGCCGCTGGTTTAAGCAAACCGACGCCACGAGCGTGGCCAACCGCAACGACGAACCCGTACCGGTCAGCAACACCGTGACTCAGGCCCGCACGCAGACCATCGAAGTTTCTGGCTCCATCAAGGGCGTGGGCGAGCTGGCCAAGGTGCTGACCCAGACCTACGGTTTCACCTACGTCAACGAGCAGCACTGGAAGCTTAACCAGGAGGTCGGCCCCTATGAGCTGCCGGCCAACTCCCAGGGCAAGCTGGTGTGGGGCTTCACCATGCTCGACACGGACGGCCAGGACGTGCGCTGCAACTCCGACCAAGAATGGGATCCCGTGGGCAAGCCCTACTCCGCCACGGTTCCGGAGGCGCGCTACTCCGAGCTGCAGCTTGGCGACGCCCCCGTCTGGAACTAACCGAACTAGCTCACCTCCCTGAGCCCCACCACAGAGGGCACCCTCGCGCCGCTTTACGACGGCCGCGGGTGCCCTCTTTTTGGCGTTTTACGGCGTGATCAAACGGCAACGAGAGCCTTGCAGAACGGCAACGGAACTCTTGCAGAATGGCAACGCGGGCATTGCAGAATAGCAATGAGTTCTTTGCAGAACGGCAACGAGAGCCTTGCAGAAACGCAATATCGCAGGTAGGTTGAGTGTCATGACTGATTCTTTTCTACATAGAAACGCACAAGATCTGGCGGAGGAAATCCTGTCGGATACGCCTGTGCTGACTATTTCTGGCGCACGCCAGGTGGGAAAGAGCACCCTCGTTCATCAATTGCTCGAAGATAGAGAGCATCGGTTCTTTAATCTTGATGAGAGCGCTTCGCTGGCATCTGCACAAGAGGACCCAGATGGGTTTGTCAGGCAGTTCCCCGAGGGGACACTAGCCATTGATGAAATTCAACGCGCGCCCGAGCTCTTTCGTGCCATCAAAGGCGCACTAGAGGAAGATCGACGACCCGGGCGCTTTGTCCTCACTGGTTCCTCCAATCTCCTCAGTCTCACAGGAGCTGAAGAGTCTCTCGCTGGCCGTGCAGAAACAATTCGTCTTCACGGCCTTAGCGTGGGTGAACGCTTGGGCATCTACGATGACTTTGCTGGCCGAGTGTGGTCATTAGGGGATTCAGGGCTAAATCCCGCCTTTGCCCCTTCCCGGAGCGACTACTTTCAGCTCTTCTGCACGCCGAGTTTCCCAGGACTTAGAGATGCTAGCCGGCGGCGACAGCACCGCTGGTTCGACGCCTACATTGAACGAGTACTGTCGAAGGATGCTACTGAGCTCTACGGCATTCAATTCCCCGACCGCTTGAGCAATCTTCTCAACAAGTTGGCGGCACAAGGAACTGCCGAGCTTGTAGCGGCACACATTGGGCGCGCGCTCGATATTCCTCAACGCTCGGTCCCTACCTATGTAACTGCATTGAGTGATGCCTTCTTGCTCAACCAGTTGCCGTCCTGGGGAACCAATCTAGAGAAGCGGGCTATTTCTAAGCCCAAGGTCTTTCTTTCGGATACCGCACTTGCTACAAGCCTTGCAGGACTCGATCCAGAGGCTTTGGAGATGAATATCTCCAGCACGATTACTGGAGGTATCTGCGAAGCTTTCGTCGCCAACGAGCTCTTGAAGCAGAAGGCCTGGTCCTCGATTGACTATCGCCTCTTCCACTTTCGTACGTCCACTGGCAAAGAAGTGGACCTCGTATTGGAATCGCGTTCCCGGGACATTGTTGGCATCGAAGTCAAAGCTGCGATGTCGATTCAGCCGAAAGACTTTGCCGGACTGCGCTACCTTCAGCAGGTTGCAGGCTCCTCCTTCCGCGCAGGAATCGTCCTGTATACAGGCAAAGACGTCCTACCAATGGGCAAGAACCTATGGGCAATGCCCATTTCCACGCTGTGGCACGGCTAAACCAGCGACAATGGATATACTGCGCCCTATGTCCCACCGCATCTTTTCCGTGCCCTTCGCCGACATCTACCCGCACTACGTCAACAAAGTAGAGCGCAAAGGCAGGACTGTCAGCGAGCTCCACGAAGTTATCTCCTGGCTCACTGGCTATTCAGTTGAGGGCTTAGAGCGGGCGCGAGAGGAGAAGGTCACCCTCAAGGAATTCTTCGAACAGGCACCACATCTCAACCCGTCCCGCTCACTTATCACCGGGAGCATTTGCGGATACAAGGTGCAGGACATCGAGGACCCGCTGATGCAAAACATCCGATACATGGACAAGCTCGTTGACGAGCTCGCCAAAGGCAAGGCCATGGAGAAGATACTGCGCAGCTAAACTCTTCTCGCTGCGATATTCAGAGCCTCCGGACTTAAGCCACGAAAGGGTACGGCGGCGCGGTTTTCTCACGGAAGAAGTAACGCGCATGCGTGTGCCGGACGGATTCCAAGTTCTTAGCACCAATAGCAACGAGTTCAACATCGGGGTCATCGTTGATTTGATCGAGGTCATGACGGGCAAGGGTTGCCTCAGTCAAGGTTTCAAACTCGGTGACATTCAATGCACCCGTCGGTCGGTGATACTTGATGAGAAAAGCCGGCATTTTATTCGCTCCTTTCCGACTCATTGTCTGCCCGTCGCTTGTCAAGCTCACTAATGAGTCTATCCAACATCGTAGAAGTCTTTTGCCGCAATAAACGGGCTTCACGCAGCTCTACTGTTTCGACGATATGCTCGGCAAACGGAGGGGAAAGCACATCGAAATACCTCTCCACTTTATACACAACGTCTGAAAGCTCATGGAGTGAGCGGACCTGGGTATTGAATTGCCGCGGTACTTGCTCACCAAACTCCAAGTACCGAATGCCACGACCGTATAAGTCACCAGCCAGTTCGTAGAGGTTGGCCCAACGTGATTGGAGTGCTGTACGTAGTTGGAACTCGGCACGGCCTGCCGGAGAATAAATGTGCAGATGAATCGCCCGATACCCAGAGTGCGGCTTTTCTCTCATATCCTGAATTTTGACGCGAGCAGCGCCTTGCTCTTCAAGGTATTGGGCAAGTAATTCAGCGACTTTTGTTTGCTCCGAAAGCGAGACATCAAAGTCCATTCGCACTCCCGAAAAATCCTGGATGCTCTCCATGGGAAAGCTCGGCATTCTCCTTAGTTTCTCAACAAGCACTGGTCGGGTCTTAACCCTCGAGCCGATGAAGAAACGATTCGAATCCGGCTCCACAACGGCATTTGTCGAACGCTCCAGTGGCACGCCCGATTCGCCCAACGCTGACACGGCCAAGGACTCAAGATGGTCGCATAGGGCAGACTGTTGAACCAATATGAGCCGGTATAGCCCCTCATCGATCTCTTTCCCAGCGCGCAGCGCACTGCCTATTCGATGTATCTGCCCTTTACTAAAAGTTGTCGGCTTTTGTTCTAAGAACCTCATGGCTCCCCCTCGTGAGTTGTGCAGCGGTCCTCTTCTGTGAACTGCATCCTGTTCTGTAGACACCCTTGCGCCCCACAATGAACCGATTCCCCAACGCTTCAGATGTCTGCCTTACACACTAGAAAGAGGCTAAGACAAAAACTCATACACCCGCTCACTTGTTCGATTAAAACGATAGATAGCACACGAATACTGGCTATACAGGTAGGAAAGAATGGCGTATTGACCAATAGAAGCCTCCCATTTTTCAGCGCTCGGACGCGTCCCGCGATACAGTAAAGCCACTTCCCTACTTTCCCTATTGAAGGAGACTTCTATGAATTCGTGGCATCGCCGGTCCAGCCTTGGAATGGCAACAGTCATCGCCGCAGGCCTCGTAGCGGTTCCTACTGCGACAGCACAGGAGCTCAACGTGGAGTCCTCTCGGTGCTTGCGCGAAGAATGCTTCAGTGCTTTTAGCAGCAAGGCAGACGAGACCGAAGAGTACAAGCCATCTGAAGAAGATGAAGCCCGGGCTAAAGAGATGTGGCAGGACGCTGAAGACGCCCGCCTCAAGCTAGAAGAATTGAAGAATTCCGGCGCTTCAGCGGAAGAGATAAAAGCTGCCGAAGAGGAATACCGGCTCGCCTCCCAGGCGTGGGGCGAGTTCAGCATGGATATCAACGTCAAAGACGCGCTGCGCGACGAGCACGAGCGCGAGCTTGAACAGATTGATGCGAAGGAAAAGCGCCTCTCCTTGCTCGCAGCCGGTGGCGTCGTTGCTCTCGTCACCGCGGCGGTGGCTGGGCTTGTGAAGGCAGCAGAGTTTTTCCTCCCGCAGTTGAAGGCTGCACTTTCCCTGTAGCGAACAACCACGAAACTGCAGGTCATAATAGATGTCCGGGGTCTCTGTCATACTTGATTCATGACAGAGTTTGAGACCATGGCTAGTGCCTGGGCGAGTGGGATTGTGGGCGTCCTCGAGCGCGAGTTTCCCGCCGCCATGCACCATACGAGCGCGTCCGCCGATGATTGCCACGTGCGCCCGCGCGAGCTGCACCCGAGTTTCTATGGGTGTTTCGACTGGCATTCCAGTGTCCATATGCAGTATTCAGGGGTGCTTTTGGACGCAACTCTCGGCCCAGAGTCCCCGGCCGAACTTGCCGCGCTTCTCGACGAACGCCTCAGCCCCAACGCCCTCGCCGTGGAACATGAGTACCTCACGCAGCATCCGGGCTATGAAATGCCTTATGGGCGTGCCTGGCTGCTCCAATTGGCGTCGGTCCGACCCAGCGAAGCGATGGATAGGCTCGTTGAATTGACCGCGCAGCATTGCCAAAGCTGGCTTGTCTCGTTGAACCAACCGGTGCGCCACGGCATGCACTCCAATACCGCCTTCAACCTCTTCCTCATCCTCGAAGCAGCAGAGAAACTCCAGCTAAATTCCTTAGCAGCTTCAGTGCGCGAAGCTGCTGTTCGACTGTTCGGTAATGACCGTGACTACCCGCTCGAGTGGGAGCTTTCCGGGCACGACTTCTTATCCAACGGGTTATCAGAAGCGCTACTCATGTCCCGCGTGCTACCGGATTTCGACGAGTGGTTCGATGGCTTCCTTCCTCACCGCGCCGAAGCACTGGACTTTCTGACAAAGATCCCGGAGGTCCTCGACCCCACCGATGGCCGCCAAGCTCACCTCTACGGCCTAGCTCTGTCGAGGGTGTGGATGCTTGTTGAACTCGCCGAGCATTTCGATACTTCCGCCCTACCGCGCGCCCAAGCGCTGGCGGCTAGTGCGGAGCCTCAGCTTATCGACGGCGACTTCATGTCTACCCACTGGCTCATCACGTATGCGCTGCGTTATCAGCTTGCTACGAAGTAGTACCCTATTTCTTTAATCACCTCACTATCAGGAGCTTGCCCATGGATTCTCGCTACTCGGCGCGGCGCGACAACTACCGCCTGCCGGAAGAGGGGATCCGCATTGATATTCAGAAAGAACGCGCCCGCCGTCGCGACCGCTCTTCCCAAGCCCACGAGGGCTCTGCCACGGAGCGCGCACCCTACCGGCCGCGTCGGCGTCCCGACCACACGCGCATAGCTTCTTCCCCTGCTACCCCGACCACGCCGACCCCATCCCGGAGGTCCGCTTCCCTTTCGGCGTCCGCTCGGAAGGCGTCCAACCATGCGGTGCCGGACACGGCTAGGAGGGGAACTGGGGGGCGTCGACAAGCGCCGCGTCACCGCAAGCCCAGCAGTCGCCGCGGGATGGGGATGCTCCTTATTCTGGCGCTGGTTTTTATCGGTATCGTTGCCGCGCTCAACCTCAACCAGGAATCAGATGCACCGGCACCGCAGCCAACAGAGGTGGTGGCGGAGCCCGCCGCCGTCATCGAGCCCTCCCCCGCCGTGGAGATGTACATCCCAGCGATCGATGTGCGCGCCGAATTCGAGGAAGGCTCCTGCAGAGTCAAGGACAATAAGATCAACCCGGATTCGATGAATAAGGCCTGCACCTACACTGCGGACGATAAGCCTTACGCGCTTCCCGGCACGGATTCGCCGGACATCGTCGTCATTGCCGGGCACACCGGCGCGGGCGTGCCAGCAGTGTTCAATAATCTCTACGACGGCCGCGCTGATACACACAAGGCCTCCGTAGGCGACAAATTGTTCTTGCGCACACAGAACTCCGGCGAACAGTGGCTGGTGTATACCGCTACGGATCTGCACGCCCCTTCCAAGGAAGGCCTTGAGCAAGACGAAAGCATCTGGGGCGCCGATGCCAAGCCCGGCCGCCTGCTCACCATCAGTTGCATCCAGCCAGCTAATCCGCTGGCTTCTGCCGTACGCAATGCGGTTGTGGGCTGGCAGTTTGAAGGCGTAACCAACGCGCCGGAAGCTGCTCACTAGTCCTCTAATCCCCCCAGTGCGCGCAGCATTGTTATAGCCCCAACCAGGGGGATTTCCCTAAGCTTTAACTTTTGGCGAGAAGAGCAAGGCATCCATTCATCATGTTTCAGCTCATCGTTCCCAACTGAGCAGGCCATACGTCATGCCTTAAGCACGTCTAACCTCCCGAGAATGCACTCCTTGTTACCGGCAGAAACACTCCTTGAAGAAGGAAAACTTGCACAAGACTCGTGACAGATGTGAAAGTTGCGACTATTGTGACTGGAGTAAATTATTTTCCCTCTCACAGACCTCACAAAGGAGAATCCCGCTCATGAAGCGCATGACCCGCACACTGACCGCAGTGGCCCTTTCCGGAGCCCTCGCACTCGGCGGCACCGCCGTTGCTTCCGCACAAATTCCCGCACCGGCTGAGCTTGTAGTTGAAGGCACTACCTACTACAAGCAGGATGATGGCACCTATAAGTCTGCCACCGACGGCTCCCTGCTCGACTCCTCCAAGGTGGACGAAGCCTTGGCTGCTCTTCAGCCAGAAGGCAACGAGGAAGGTGCCCCATCCACCACCAAGTCCATGCTCCCCGAGGCTGACGGTGTGGAAGAGGATGAGGCCAACATCCCATCCACCACTAAGACCTTCCTTCCGGACGTTGATGCCTCCGATCGCGTCCCTGGTGACGAGCCGGCTGCGCCGTCCTCGGTTGACTACCCAATCGCTGACGAATCTGAGTCCGAGTCTGAGTTTGACACCACCAAGCTGGCATGGCTCGCCCTTCCGGCAGCCCTTGTTATCGGTGGCGTGACCTGGTACCTCGCAAAGGACGGCAAGACCTACGTTAAGACCGAAGAGGCTGCTCAGAAGGACGCTCCTTCCGCTGAGGAGAAGGCAGCTTCTGAGCAGATGCTCAAGGAGAACAAGGACGAGGTCATCGCCCAGGGCGGCAAGATTGCTGACAGCACCGCCGACAAGGCTCAGGGCCAGGCTGAATCCGCTGGCCAGTCGCAGTCCCGTGGTATCTCCGCCGAGACCGGTTCCAACACCGTTGCTCGCGGCCTCGCCGCACTGGCTATCGCAGTCATGATTGCTGCGGGCGCCTTCGTTGCTCGCCGAAAGCTCTTCATCTAAAACACTCACGTGTCCACGCCCGCGCTAAGCCGCGGGAGCACCGCATGCTATCGCCCCCCTTTATCGGAAGTGATGGCATGCGGTTTGTGTGTCTTTGATGACACCTCGGAGCTCAGAGCACAACAAGCCGCCGTTGAGCACACCATTCACATCCATATCCGCTAATCTAAAATCGTCTCGTTTTCCCTGCGTCTATCGCTGATTTTCCTAGGAGAAGAATATGAAGAAGACTTCGCTCACTCTCGCCACCACCGCTCTGTCTGGTTGCCTCGTCTTGGCCGGTACCACCATCGCTTCCGCCGATGAAGAGGCTACTCAGGAGAACGACACCAAGATCAATATCTGCTGGGCACCGGCCGCGGAGTTCACCACCACTGTCGACGAAAAAGAGCACACCTTTAAGCAGGAATCCTTCGGCCTGTGGCGCGCTGCTGACAACGAGGACCTGACGCTCAACCGCGCTGAGGTCATGGAGATTGCTAAGGCTGACACTCAGGCCTGCGGCGAACAGGATGAGGCTGCGGTGCAGATCCAGGAATCCATCATCAACAACCCGCCGACGTCCACCACCACGACGTCCACCACCACGACTTCGGAGACCTCGACGTCGGAGACCCCGGCCTCTGAAACTCCTTCCACGCCGTCCGAGACCCCATCTCAGAGTGAGACCCCGACTGCCGAGTCCAGCTCCTTTGATGAGTCACTGAGCTCCGAAGACGGTGAGCCGACCGATCTGGGTATTGCCGCCATCATCGCGGCTGTCCTCGGTGTTGTGGGTGCTATCGCCGCCGTCGCTCCGAGCGTGGCTAAGTCCCTGGGCATCAAGCTGCCGTTCTAACAGCTTCGAATTCTCCGTAAAGAGCGCTCCTCACCACAAATCGTGGAGGAGCGCTTTCATGTAGCACGACGTGAAACCTTCTACTTGAGAGTCACCTTGTAATACAGCGGCTTCGACTTCCACGTGAAGATCACATTATCAACACGCTCGGAGTAGCCACCGGTGGAGTTGGTGTACCACAGTGGGATTGCCGGAAGGTCCTTCATGAGTACCGCCTGGGCGTCATTGACACGCTCAACGCTCTCCTGGCCGCTGGATGCCGCAGCAGCCTTCTTCAGAAGCGAATCAAACTCGGGGTTGGAATAGTCGGCGTCGTTAGTCGCAGCGCCTGTGGCATACAGCGGCTCCAAGAAGCTCGACGGCGACGGATACACCGACTGCCAGCCGGTGCGGAAGGCGCCCTCGATCGTCTTGTTGGTGACCTCATCGCGCAGCGATTTGAAGTCCGGATACGGCGCTGGTTGTGCGTCAATGCCAAGAGTGTTCCGGATGAAGTTCACGACGGCATCAACCCACTCCTTGTGGCTGCCATCGGAGTTATACGCCACGGTGAACGGCCCCTCGAACGGCTTCAGCTCTTCCGCCTTGGCCCACAGCTCGCGAGCTTTGTCCGGGTTATAGGTCAGGACGTCGTTGCCGGGGATGTCCGTGGCGCCGTCGTTAAGCACAGGCGACGTGAAATCCACCGCCGGAGTGTTCGTCCCTTGGAAAATGGTCTTAGTAATCTCGTCGCGGTCAATGGCCATGGACAGTGCTTGTCGACGCAACGCCCCCGCCTCCCCGCTAAAGTTCTCATCCCCTGCGGGAATAGTGATGGACTGGAAGATAGCAGCAGGTTCATTCACTGCACGTTCGCCGAGATCCGTTTCAAAGTTGGCCATGGCCGAGGACGGAACCGAGTCCAAAACATCCAGATTCCCCGAGAGTAGATCCGCATATGCTGCGCTGGCATCGGCATAGAATACGAAGTTCAAACCATCATTCTGCGCCTTGCGGTCACCTTCATACTTCTCGTTGGGAACGAGGATCGCGTTTTGGTTATGGTTCCATTCTTGCAGCTTATAGGGGCCGCTTCCTACCGGGTTTTGGCCGTATGCATCGATGTCATCGAAGGCTGATTCGTGCATTGGGAAGAAAACGGAGTAGCCCAAGCGCGTTTCGAAATCCGCAGTGGGCTCATCGAGCTCAATGGTGAACGTCTTCTCATCGACAACCTTGAGCCCCTCCATGCTCGCTGAACCTTCTTTGTAGCCCTTTATGGGCTCGAAGAAATAGGCAGAGAGCATGCTGTTTTCTACCGCGTTGTTCCATGTGTCGACGTAGTCCTGGGCTCGCACCGGGGAGCCGTCGGAAAACACCGCGTCTTCCTTAAGTGTGACCTTGTAGGTCACATCATCGGTCTTCTCGATGCTTTCTGCTTGGTCATTGTGCACCTCGCCGTTCTCATCGAAGTACACGAGCCCTGAGTAGATGAGGTCGATGAGCGTTGCTCCCGGCACATCGCTGGTGTCCGCGGGGATGAGCGGCTTTTGGGGTTCGGTGGAGTTAGTACTGATGAAATCAACATCCGCCGCATCACCGGAACCGTCTCCTCCGCATGCAGTCAGGCCAGCCGCTGCGATAACGGCGACGAGGCTCGCGCCCACTCTTGTCCATTGCATGAGTTCTCCTTAGGGGGTTGCAGGTGTGTGAATTGTCTCATAATCACATCTCCATATGTCGCATTTCACCCACTAAACCCACTTCCGACGTCGGAGCCATTCGCACATTTCCTACATAAAGCCTGTCAACGCCCTCGGCGCCTTCCCCACACCATCTACCCGACCACACCACTATCATGCAGACATTTTTACTTTTTCGTAGCACCATAACCGCGCCGGCGAACATTATCGTGCACTGATAAGCCCTTGGTAGCTGCCGTGGAATACCCATATAACTGTTCACAGATTGGCCAATCCTTTGCCGACCTTCGTTAGCATGTGGGAAGTCGATTTCAGTACGCGGTTACGCCCACTGACGTCGGCATCGAATTTTCATACAACGTCCCCGAATTCCCTAGGAGAAGAAATATGAAGCGCATTTCCCGCAACCTCACCGCTGCCGCTCTGGCCAGCTCCCTGACCATGGCCGGCGTTGCAGCTGCCTCCGCCGAGGAGAACACCGAGCTCAACGGCAACGACCTCGTTAACGCCGTAGTGACGGCCGGCGAGAACAACGACAGCGCCAACGGCGAGGCTGAGGGCGAGAATGCTGGCACCACCGGCACCGACGATTCCGGCAAGACCGAGGGCGAGGCCGACGATGACAAGGATGACAAGATTGTCCCGATCTCCGCCCCTGCTGAGGACGGCGAGAACGGCGACGACGCTGGCAAGACCGAGGGCGAGGCCGGCGACGACGCTGGCGAAGGTAAGCAGTCGGGTGAAGGCGAGAAGCAGCCGGACGAGGGCAAGCAGCCAGGCAAGGACAAGAAGCCGGACGAGGGCAAGCAGCCGGACGAGGGCAAGCAGCCGGACGAGGGCAAGCAGCCAGGCAAGGACAAGAAGCCGGACGAGGGCAAGCAGCCAGGCAAGGACAAGAAGCCGGGCAAGGACAATGCTGACAAGAAGGAGAAGAGCTCCTTCGACGACTTTAAGTCCAAGCTGTCCTCCGAGGACGGCAAGCCGACCAATCTGGGTATCGCAGGCATCGTTATCGGTGTCCTTGGCGCAATCGCTGCTGCTGTTCCGGCCGCTGCCCAGGCTCTGAACATCAAGCTTCCATTCTAATTACTGAAGCTTGAGCGTCCTGAGGGACGTTGATAGGCGTAGGCACCCCCACCACCATCGCGTGGATTGGGGGTGCCTTTGTGTGTTCATGGGGAGTAGTCCCAAAAATCGCGGGTTTTTCGCCAATCACCAATCACCGGCGTGGGATCTGGGTTACACTCCGAAGCCAACCGATATCGGTTAACGGAAAGGCTCAATCCACCTTTCACGATCTTTTTTTCACCTACTACCTATCCTTGGAGTTTTTATGTCTACCTTCTCTCGCGGCCTGCTAGCCGCTACCTTGACTGGTTCCCTCGCCCTTTCCGGCACTGCTGTCGCTTCCGCCAATGACTGCGGCACCCCGTCCGCTGAGTTCACCGCCACCGTTGATGGCAAGGAGCACACCTTCAAGAAGGTCACCGAATTCCTGTGGCAGGCCACCGACGATGAAGACGTCACATTGAGCCGCGCCGACATCTTCCAGTTGGCTAACGAAGAGGAGGACGTATGCTCCTCCGAGCCTATCGACCTCGACGATTGGGGGACTGGCAACAACGACAGCGGTTCCGAAAGTGACGAGCGCGAGGACGACGACTCCGATTCCGAGGACGACAGCAACAATGATGCCGCCGACAAGGACGGTGATGACGCCGACAAGGACGGCAAGGATGACGCCGACAAGGACGGTGATGACGCCGACAAGGACGGCAAGGATGACGCCGACAAGGATGGCGACGACGCTGACTCCGGTAAGGATGGCGACGACGCTGACTCCGGCAAGGACAAGGACGACCAGAACAAGGACAAGAAGAGCTCCTTTAAGGACGCACTGTCCTCCGAGGATGGCAAGCCTTCCGGCCTGGGCATTGCCACCATCGTCATTAGTGTTCTTGGTGCACTGGCTGCGGCCGCCCCGCACGCTGCACGCGCACTCGGCATCAAGCTTCCGTTCTAAAGAGTAGCAGCTAACGCTTCCATGCCCGCTCCCACGCATCGTCGTGAGGAGCGGGCATTTTTCGCTCGCGACGCTGAACCGGTGGAGCGTATCAGGCTCAAGTCACATCGTTAGAGCCATATGGTTTGCTCTGGCGGAAACGAACCATCTGCACTGCTCTAGAAGGTCTGTTTCCCCAAAACAAACCCGATGAGTAATACCTTTTGACTTGAGCCAGAGGCGAAACCACCAGCAGACCACCAAGCAGCCCGGACGGCGCAGGTCACTCCCCCATCTTCACGCAAACGAGGGACACACTTCACAAACCTACGTGACGCGGGCTACACTAAACACCCTAAGATTGTTCAACAATTTGGGATTTAGGGAGAACCATGAGCGCGCTGCACATAGACCTCAACGCCGACCTCGGCGAGACCACCGCGGGCAACCCCGTCGCCGACGATGCGGCCATGCTCCAGCTGGTCTCTTCCGCCAACGTGGCCACCGGTTTCCACGCAGGTGACCCGCACTCCATCGCAGGAACGCTGAAAGCGGCCGCTGAGGCGGGTGTGACGGTTGGCGCGCACGTGGGCTACAACGATCCGGCTGCTTTCGGCCGTCGTTTCATCGATTACAACCCAGCTGAGCTGGCAGACGAGGTCACCTACCAAATCGGCGCCCTGCAGGCTTTGGCCCAGGCTAACGGCACGAAGGTCGCCTACGTTAAGCCACATGGCGCGATGTATAACGCCATCGTTCACCACGAAGCCCAAGCACAAGCGGTCATCGACGGCATTAAGGCATGTGGCGATCTGCCGGTTATGCTCCTGCCGGGCGGCGTGGCTGTCGAAATCGCAGAGAAGAAGGGACTTACCGTCATTCGCGAAGCCTTTGCGGACCGCAATTACAACCCCGATGGCACGCTCGTCTCGCGGCGAGAGGCGAATGCGGTGATGGGTGATGAGGGGGACGTCGTCAAGCGCGTGCTCGACGTCGCCGAAACCGGCTCCATCACGGCCATCGACGGCACCGTCCTCAACGTGGATGCGCAGTCGGTATGCACGCATGGAGATTCGCCCGGTGCGGTAGCACTTCTGCGCGGCGTCGTGGAGGAGCTGAAGGCGCGCGGCATTGAGATTCGGAGCGTTGTCTAATGCATATCCACCCTGTGGGAACCCGCGCGCTGCTCATTGAACTAGAGGATTTGTCCCAGGTCATGGCGTGGCATGCGGCGCTGGATGCCCATCCGCTCAAAGACCAAGTCGACGCCATCGCGGCAGCAACCACACTGCTATTGACGTTTGCCACCCCGAATTCTGCTGCAGCGGCCGCCGAGAGGTTGCAGGGTTTCCGCCCCACCGCGCATACGGGCGAGGATCCGCGCCTGGTGGAGATTGATGTGCTTTATGACGGCGACGATCTTGATGAGGCCGCCGAATTGATGGGCATGTCTCGTGAGGGTCTGATTGATTGGCACACGTCGACGGAGTGGCTCGCGGCGTTCGGCGGCTTCGCGCCTGGCTTTACATATTGCACGCCGGCGGACCCAGCGCAGAACTTCAACATCGAGCGCCGCGCTACTCCGCGCACCGCGGTTCCGGCCGGCGCGGTGGGCATTGCTGGTGGTTTCTCCGCGGTGTACCCGCGCGTCTCCCCTGGCGGCTGGCAGCTGCTGGGCACCACGACGACCCCCATGTGGGAGTCCGATGCCCAGCCACCCGCGCTCGTGCAGCCGGGTGACCGCGTGCGCTACCGCGCGGTGAGCTCGCTGCCGGATGTCGTGTCGACCACGCCTTTTGGTCGCCGTACCCCGGCGCGCTTGCCCCGAATGGAAGTCCTTGATGCTGGTTTGCTCACGCTGTTCCAGGACCAAGGCCGCCCGGGCCGCGGCAATCTGGGTGTCACGCCGTCCGGCGCAGCGGACCAGGCCGCCGCAGCCACGGCGAATGTGGCCGTGGGCAATCCGCGCGGGGCGACGGTGCTGGAGAACATCGGCGGCATTCGCCTCCGCGCGCTGACCGACGCCGTCATGTGCGTCACCGGCGCCCAGTCCCGCGTCCTGCTGGACGATATGCCAGTGGCCCTCGCCCGCCCGGTCCTCGTTACGGCAGGGTCCACGGTGACGGTGGAACCGGCCACGGTGGGCCTGCGCAATTACATCGCCATCCGCGGCGGCATTGTGGCGGATGCGGAGCTGGGCTCGGCGTCCACGGATGTCCTTTCCGGGCTGGGACCTCAGCCTGTGCGGCTTGGCGACGTCATCGGTGTCCTCCCCCGCTCCACCGCCATGACCGATGCGCAGCTGGCCAATCCGCTGCGTGTGGGTTCCGGTGCGCAGGGCCAAACTCAGGGCGTCCTGCGCTGCGTGCTGGGACCGCGCGATGACTGGTTCACGCCCGATAGCCTCAACGTTTTCGTGTCCACCGAGTGGACGGTGACCTCACAGTCCAACCGCGTGGGAGTGCGCCTGTTGGGCCCTTCGGATGACAGCGGCCTGCAGCGCTCCCGCGAAGGCGAACTGCCGTCGGAGGGCATGGTGGCCGGTTCCGTCCAGGTTCCGCCGAGTGGCGAGCCGGTTATTTTCCTCCGTGACCACGCCGTCACCGGTGGTTATCCGGTCATCGCTACCGTCCTCGAAGAAGATATTGATATTGCCGCACAGCTCCCGCCGGGGGCTACGGTCCGCTTTGAACTCGCTTAAACATCCAGAAGGTTAACCATGATTTCTGCAGTCCTTATTGCTAACCGCGGCGAGATCGCCGTCCGTATCGCCCGTACCGCCCGCGACCTGGGTATTCGTTCCATCGCCATCTACTCGGAGGCCGATGCCGGCGCCCTGCATACCCAGGTAGCCGACGAAGCCTATGCTCTGCCCGGCAACACCGCCGCAGATACCTACATGAACGTCCCAGCTCTCCTCGATATCGCTGTGCGCGCCGGTGCCGATGCCATCCACCCGGGCTACGGCTTCCTCTCAGAGAACGCTGACTTTGCCCGCACCGTGGCCGAGGCTGGCCTGACGTGGATTGGCCCATCGCCTGAGTCCATCGAGCTGCTCGGTGACAAAATTGCTGCGCGACGCGTGGCTGAGGAGGTCGGTGCCCCGCTGGCCCCAGGTACCTCCGATCCCATCGATGACTGGCAGGAAGCCCGCGCCTTCGCAGAGGAGCACGGCCTGCCCATCGCCATTAAGGCCGCCTACGGCGGTGGCGGCCGCGGTCTGAAGGTAGTTGAGAATCTCGAGGACATCGAGGCGGCCTTCAACTCCGCTGGCCGCGAGGCCAAGGAGGCCTTCGGCCGCGCCGAGTGCTACGTGGAGAAGTTCCTTACCCACCCACGCCACGTCGAGGCCCAGATTCTGGCCGATACGCACGGCAACGTCGCCGTGCTCGGCACCCGCGATTGCTCCACGCAACGCCGCTTCCAAAAGCTCATCGAGGAAGCCCCCGCACCCGCGCTGACCGACGACCAACGCCACGGCATCCACGAGGGTGCCCGCGCCATCTGCGCGAAGGTCGGCTACACCGGTGCCGGTACGGTCGAGTACATCGTCTCCGAGGACGGCACCATTTCCTTCCTCGAGGTCAATACCCGTGTCCAGGTGGAACACCCGGTAACCGAGATGGTCACCGGCGTGGACATTATTGCGGAGCAGTTCCGCATCGCTTCCGGCGAACCCCTCTCCTTCGCGTCTTCTTCCCTGTCTGATTCCTCATCTTCGTCCGATGCGAAAGCATCGGACCCTGTGTCCGAAGGCCACGCCTTCGAGTTCCGCATCAACGCCGAGGACATCCTCAACGGCTTTGCGCCGTGCCCAGGCACGGTCGTGCGCTTCGAGCCGCCGACGGGCCCCGGCATTCGTGTCGATTCGGGCGTGCGCTCCGGTTCTATCGTCCCGCCTTACTATGACTCGCTCGTCGCGAAGCTCCTGGTGTGGGGACCAACCCGCGAGATTGCATTGAACCGCGCCAAGCAGGCGTTGAAGGAGTTCGACATTGAAGGCGTGCGCACCGTGCTTCCGTTCCACCGCGACATGGTGGCCTCGCAGGTCCTCGTGGACCACGGAGATCCTGAGGCCACGGCCGGCATCTACACCGACTGGCTAGACCACAACTACCGCCCGTCTGCCGAGGCCACCAGCCACGTCGCGCCCGTCGAGGCCATCTACGCCAAGCGCACGAGAGTTGCCCTGGAAATCGACGGCAAGCTCGTCAGCGTGGGCTTCCCCTCCGACCTCTTGGCAGCAGGTACGCAGGGCGCGCAGGTATCGGGGGCGTCGGCAAGCGCAGGCTCCGGTGCTAGCACCGGAGGAAACGACGTGACCTGCCCCTACGAGGCCAACCTTGTGGCGTGGAACGTCGCCGAGGGCGAGAAGGTCGAGGAAGGCCAGGCCATCGCGACCATCGAGGCCATGAAGATGGAATCCGCCGTCAAGGCTCCGGCCGCGGGCACGGTCTCGCTCGTGGCCAAGGAAGGCGCGCGACTCGAGCCGGGCGCGGTAATCGCCACCATTAGCTAGGCGGCAGGCTACTGTAAGTCGCATGCTTGCAGATTCCGTCGCCGCCGCGCTGCGCGCCGCCATCTCCGAGGGCGAGTACATGCCCGGCCAGCAGCTCAACGAGGTCCGTGCGTCCGAGCGCTTCGACTGCTCCCGCAACACGCTGCGGGAGTCCTTCGCCATGCTGGCGGCGGAGCGCATCGTCGAGCGCATCCCGCACCGCGGCGTCTTCATCGCGACCCCGGATGAGGATTTCGTGCGCGACCTGTACCTCGCTCGTGCCGCCATCGAGCCTGCTGCGGCGCGCTACGGTACGTTCCCAGATCCAGGCGAGCTCGTTAGTCTCACGGAATCCGCCGTGCTTAGCGACGCTCCCCGCCCCCTCCTCAACCAGCGCTTCCACCAGCAGCTCGTCGCGGGCTTGGGCTCGCCGACACTGAACCGCACCATGTCCCACCTGCTCGCCCGCATGCGGCTGACTTTCTTGCTCACGCTGGAGCGCTACCCGCTAATTCACGATAATCACGTGCAGCCCAACATCGAGTTGGCGCACCTCATCGCGCAAGGCGAGCGCGACGCTGCGGCCGACGCCTGCCGCGCCGACCTCATGCGCGCGATGGACTCCATTCTTCGCGTTCTCTAGCCTCGTCGCAGGCCATATCAGCCGTCCCGTTGCTTCGCGTTGCGTCCCGTTGCGTCCCGCCGCTTGCCGTCGCACAGCATTTCCAAAAGGTCCCTTTACTCTGGTCCCTTTGCAGCGAAAAGGGACCATGTATTCCGGATTTTTGGCCTCCACGTGGTCCCTTTACAGCGACAAGGGACCAAACTAAGGGGACCAAACTGAAGGGAATCCCGCCTCATTTCCTCTCTCAAAGGAGACTGTTATGACCCCCAAAAAAGCGCACTCGGCAGTTTGCAGCGCTGCTGATTGCCTCTGCTCTGAGCGTTTCCGTATCTAACTCAGCCGTTGCTTCCGCAGAAGAATTCCAAGACCACGGCGCCAAGGGAGGCTTTGCTTCCGGTGTGATGGCCGAGCTACTCGGCGAGGCAGCACCCGCCTTCACAACCTACTGGGCATCTGCCGGCCGGAAAGTTCGCTACCCTGCAGGTGGCGGTACCTGGGAGTACGGATTCTGGAACGCTAAGGCGCGTTCTTATTTCACCGTGAATCGGTGCCATACTTCGACTGTGACCGTCAACGGCAGAACGCAACGAAGCATCAACACCCGCGGCGGCCAGAAGTCGATCGCCGAGCTTTGGGCAACGAATTTGCCGGGCACTAAGGACAGCTACTGAAGCGTCCTGGGTTTAGTTCCTACCTCAGCTAAGGAAGGATTGAACTATGCCTAGAAAGTATCCCGTCGAGTTCAAGGAGAAGGCTTTCTACCAGATCATCGATTTGGTTTGCTTGGAGTCTTGCTCACTGCAACGCTCCTACACGAAGGTCGGCGAGCTCCTTGGAGTATCTCACCACTCGTTGCGGGCTTGGTACCGTGACAGCGCTTCAGTACGCGATGACTCTGACGCTTCAGGCGGCGAAACAATGGAAGAAGAGCTTGGGGCGTCTGTGCCGCAAAACCGTGAGCTGAAACGAGCAAACGGGATTCTTAAGACAGCTTCGGCTTTTTCGCAGCGGAACTCGACCGACCCACGACCAAATGATCTCCTACATCGACGCGTATAAAGATCAGTTTGGGGCCCGTGGCCATCTGCCGAGTCCTTAAACAAGCAGATCGTGGATTCATTACTTCACGCGGCTACCGCAAAGCCACCACCCGTGTTCCCAGCGCAAGAGCCTTAAGCGATAGCCTGCTCATCCCAGAGATACAGCGTGTGCATGCGCAGAATTTCTCGGTCTACGGCATCCGCAAAATGTGGCACGCGATGAACCGTGAAGGCTTTCATATCGGCCGCGACAAGACTGCACGACTGATGAAACTCGCAGGCGTTTCTGGCCGCAGACGTGGGCGAACCCCAGTAACAACGATCAGCCCGAAGGCACCGGATCATCGCCCAGACCTTGTGCGCCGAAACTTCCGTGCGCAGGCACCAGGCAGGCTTTGGGTTGCCGACATTACCTTACGTTCGCACCCTGTCAGGATTCGCCTACACCGCGTTTGTCGTGGATGTCTTCAGCCGAAAAATTGTTGGTGTCGCTACACGCTCGACAATGCGCACCGACGCGCTGCCGATGGAGGCTTTGGAGCATGCGTTAACGACTGCAGGGCGAATCCATGGAAACCAGCTAATTCACCACAGCGATCGGGGCAGCCAGTACGTGTCACTGAAGTATTCCACCGCGCTAGCTGAGTCAGGAATCCGCCCGAGTGTGGGGAACAGTCGGCGATTCTTATGACAATGCTCTAGCCGAAACAGTCAACGGTTTCTACAAGGCGGAACTGATTCATGCCCAGGGTCCGTGGACGTCGGTCGGAGAAGTCGAATTGGCCACCTTGCGGTGGGTGCATTGGTGGAACACTAAGCGGGTTCATGAAGCTTTGGACTACGCCACCCCACAAGAAGTAGAAACCGAGTACTATCTCACCCAGCCCATCAACACAGGGCCGTAAAAGAAGCGGAACTAAACCCAGGACGCTTCACTACTACTACAACTTCTGCTAGAACTCATGCGCATTCGACCCCTAGTACTTGGGCTTTTGAGCCTACTTCTTGCTGCAGTCATCGCGACTACTGGGTGGCTGCTGACAGCCCTGGTTGACTCCACCAAGCCCTTGTCCTTAGGGGTCGAATCAACCTTTAGTCTTGACTACGTCGAGCCTAAGACTTCACTCGCGGAGGAACTTGAGTCAGACTACGCACCGACGGTAATCCGTAACTCACTGGTTTCATTGGCCGAGCAGAACGGCTACTCCATCTACCGGCTGACTGGCACCGATGACGCAAGCGGGACTTCCCACGAGGTTTTCATCCCGCTGGAGCAAAATTATCCAGCACCGGAACGCATTCCCCGGCTCAACCGGCCGGATGCCTTGAGCCAAGCGTCCAGTGAGCTTGGGTCGCTGGATTACCACGGTGACTACGTCTTGGTTCCCAAAGCAACGGGTGGCAATGCGAACCACTTCTACGAATCGGCCAGGAATGACGGGCTCAGGCTAAGCGAAAAGACGCAGTTCCTTCACCTCATCCAATCGGTCGTATTCCGCCTGCCCGCGTTGGTGGCGATCCTGTTTCTATTTGTCGTTTCCCTTTTTGCCCTGGTATTTGTTCTTCGGGTTTCCGGTCTTAGATTGGCAGCGCTGCGCACAATAAATGGAGGGCACCGCAGTCAAAAAGGCAATTGGCGGCAATGGGCCTTTGTCATCCTCCCGCACCTAGTTCTCATTGGCCTTGCGAGTACATTCCTCGCCCGCCAAGGAAGCTATTCTTTTGCTCTCCTGTTCCTCAGGTTCTACGCCGCCGGGATAGGCTTGGCCCTGGCTACCACCGGTTTGGCCGTAGCCGTCACCGCCCCATTGTTGCGCCGCGCAGTAGCGCTGCTGGGGCAGCGTGCCCCCGCAGAGAAGGCGGCGGGAAAAGCGCTGAAAGTAATTTCGGTCTTTACCTGCGTGACCTTTGTAGCAGCGGGTCTTAGCTCAGCGGCTGCGCTCCGCTCCTACCAGCAGGAATCCGAGGCCCAGCAGACCTGGAAATCTCTCGCGGAGTTTGGAGCCTTGCATTTTTCAGCCAACTTCGACGGCCCTGCTGGCCGCGCGGAAGGAGGCGAGCTCTTGCCGCCCAGTGTGCAGCAGAACTTCCGCGACTTCGTGCTCAGCTGGGAACGGGAGCACGGGGCTGTCCTCAGCCATACTTTGCCGAAAGAAGGTACCGGTGTGCCGGACTCCTGCCCCGTGGCACTTGCTAACCGCCAATGGCACGATCTGCAGGATTATCAGTTCCGTCCCGGAGACGACAACCACTCGGTCGACTATTCCGCAGCCCAAGAGCATTTCGCAGCTTCCGTGGATCTGTGGGCTCAGGAATCCGGCGACCTGCTCCTTAAGTCTGCGCAAATTGGTCCGGTCAGTGCCGATCATGCGGTCGGATTCATTAGTGGAACAATGTCGGGGGAACTGGTTCCCGGCGATTGTTTTTACGTGCTTGAAACGGACGATCTATCCGGCTTCGACGCAGACTTCCTAAGCTCCACAGCTTCGAGTAAAAATTTGCTCTTCGCGGATTTCTCGGAACTGGGTCCAGAACTTACCGCTGCCGGCCTCGAAGGCTACGTGTACCCGGTACACGCCGCCGATCGCGGTCTGGCCGAACTAGTAGCCAGCACGGCGCTGTTCTGGCTGAGTATCCTGAGCGTCCTCGGAGCTTTGCTCGCCACGCTTGCGGCCTTGATAGTCCAGGCGCGCATCCAGCTCCGAGTTCACCGTCGCCTCCTGGTACTCCTCCACAGCGCTGGGCAATCACCGGACAAAACGATGTGGCGACTATTCAAAAGCCAACTGGTCAGCCTGACAGTTGTCGTCATATTGTCCGTCCTGGCTCCGCTACTGCTTCCCAACCCGTTCCTCTACACCTTCACCGCGCTAAGCTGCCTTGTCTTAATCGTCTACCTCGGTTTTGTCCGTCTCAGTATTTCTCAGCACATGTCCGCCTCCCCTAGGAGTCACAATGTCATTGGCTAGCCCCAATCAGTCCCCCACTCTGCCGCCGGAGATTTCCACCTCTCATCTCTGTCTCGCCGCGGAGTCGACTTTTTCTGTGGGGCGCAGCACGCGGATGGTGAAGAAGTCCCTCGTGGAAAATGCAACGTTTTCCCTACCCGGGCCAGGCTTTGTCGCCATCTGTGGAGCCAGCGGTTCCGGAAAGACTTTGCTGCTCAACACCTTGGCCGGGCTCCTGCCGCCGGCGGACGGCCTCCTCCGGATAGACGGTGAGAATGCCTCCGCGTGGAGGATGAAGCGGAGGCGGAGGTTCTGGCGAGAACGCGCAGCGATAATCCACCAAGACCACGGAATCATTCCCGAACTAAGCTGCGAAGATAACCTCACCCTCGGGCTATCCAGGAAGCAATACTCCAAAGAAGAATTGCTGCACTCCCTCGGCGAAGTCGGTCTTGATGTCCCCTTCGACGGGCCGGCAGCTATTCTCAGCGGAGGCGAGCAGCAGCGGCTGGCGATCGCCCGAGCCCTGCTCCGCGGCGCGGCTTATGTGTTCGCTGACGAGCCGACCGCCTCCCTCGACCCCACTAACCGCGACCAAGTTATCGCGCTCCTGCGGCGAGCTGCGGACGGGGGCGCACTCGTTCTGGCCGCCACGCACGATGCCGCAGTTATTGCTGCCGCTGACAGCACCTTGCGCATCAATGATCGCCAGGTCACAGTCTCCGGCTCTGCGCGGGATTAAATCGCGATGCCCGCGGCCTTGGCCACCTTCCGGTACCCGGCCGCATGGTCCGCGACGCTGGCGTGGGCGTTGAGTCCGCTGGGGTTGTCGAGCACGGGCCTGACCCCCGGAAAGTAGACACGTCGGGGGTTAGCTATGCTGCTTGGGTCAGTGTAGCTGATGTGAGTGCTTCGAAGTCATCGGGGGCTAGAAAGTTGCACCAGGAGTGCCGTCTGCGGGTGTTGTAGCGCATGCACCACCGGAAGACTTCTTGGCGACAGCTGATTGGATTGTCAAAGACTTTCCGATCACGTAGCACTTCACGTTTTAAGGTGGCGTTAAATGACTCTGCTAGGGCATTATCGGCGCTAGTTCCCACCGCGCCCATGGATTGGCGCACACCAAGTTGGGCGCAGTGGTCCCTAAAGGCTTGTGAGGTGTACACGCTGCCGTGATCAGAATGGAAAATTGCCCCTTTAAGGCTTCCGCGCACCTTGCTGGCATGGGACAAAGCTTCGATAACCAGCGATACCCGCATGTGATCGGCTAGTGCATGTCCGACGAGTTTGCGCGAGTAGACGTCGATGACCGTGGCTAGGTACATGTTCTTGCCGCCCTTACACGGCAGGTAGGTGATATCGCCTACGTAGACGTGGTTCGGCCTGTCAGCGGTGAATCTGCGGCCTACTAGATCTGGCATGACTCGGTGACCAGGCTTGCGCTTAGTGGTGATGCATCGACGCCGTTTGGTAAAGCCTTTTAGCCCCATGGATTTCATGATGCGTGCAACCTTCTTGTGATTTATCGGGCCGAAGTCCATATCGTCGTTGAGGCTTGCAGCGATGCGTTTAGCACCATAAAGCCCGTGCTCATCATCGAAGATGGTCTTGATTCTTGCACCAATAAGAGCATCAGAGCATATCTTTAACCTGCGATTTTCGCGGGGGACTAAACCGAGGGGACCACAGTGTCGGGGCCGCCTGGCCCTTTCGCCCACCACCCGAATGGGCGGAGTTTAGGGGATGAGGTAGTCGCGGTCCGGGATATCGGTAACAAGCATCTTGCCGGGCGCATGCGTGATGGCGAGGCTGGGCCGTGAGTTCATGACAATGGCCTGCGGGGTCACGCCACAGGCCCAAAAGACGGGGATGGTGCCCTCGGGGATGTCGATGGCCTCGCCGAAATCCGGCTGCGAGAGGTCCTCGATGCCGATGGCTGCCGGGTCGCCGACGTGTACTGGGGCGCCGTGGACGGCCGGGTAGCGGGAGGTGATGCGCACGGCGTCAGAGACCTGGCTCGCGGGAATGGGGCGCATCGATACGACCATGGGACCGGAGAAGACGCCGGCTGGGGTGGTGGCAATGGACGTGCGATACATCGGCACGTTGCGGCCTTGGTCGATGTGAGCGATAGAGATGCCGTTCTCCAGAAGGGCGTTCTCGAAAGTGAACGAGCAGCCGATGAGGAAGGAGACGGTGTCGGAGGTGTAGAAGGGGGTGGCGTCGGCAAGCGTCTGCGTGAGCGTGCCGTCCTCGTAGATGTTGTACGCGGGAATGTCGGTACGAATGTCCCCACCCGGAATGAGGTCCGAGGTGAACTCCCCTGCTTCCAGCACGCCAACGATGGGGCACGGCTTGGGATTGCGCTGGGCAAAAAGGAGGAAGTCGAAGGCGTACTCGCGCGGCAGGGCGATGAGGTTAGCCTGCATGAAGCCGCGCGCATGGCCCGCCGTCGTGGCCATGGCGTGCGAACGGGCAAAAGCGCGCACCTCGGCCGGAGTCTGCATTACGCCCATAGGTTCACCAGGCCGGAGATGGACTTAATACCGATGTAGATTTCCAGAATCAGGGCTAGCAAGCCGGCGATTAGCAGCCACAGCGGCTGCTTCACGTTGTGGGTCAGGTCGTGGCGGCGGAAGGCAACCCACATGACCATGGCGAAGGCGATGGGCAGGATGATGCCGTTGAAGGCGCCGGCGAAGATGAGCAGCTTCTGAGGGGCGGAGTTGAGAATTACGAAGAGGATTGTGCACACCACGATGAAACCGACAGTGAGGAAGTTGCGGGTACGCGAGCTGGTCTTCTGTGTGGTCACGAAGGTAATCGAGGTGTAGGAGGCACCGATAACGGAGGACAGACCGGCGGCGAAGAGGACGACGCCGAAGGCGCGGAGGCCGAACTCGCCGGCAGCGTGGCGGAAGGCATCGGCAGCCGTGTTGTCCTCGGACAGGGCCACGCCCGTGGCGACAACGCCCAAGACCGCGAGGAAGAGCAGCACGCGCATGATGCCGGTAACGATGATGCCGAGCACGGACGTCTTGGTAATGGCGCCAACGTTCTCTGGGCCCGAGAGGCCAGAATCGATGAGGCGGTGCGCGCCGGCGAAGGTGATGTAGCCGCCTACCGTGCCGCCGATGAGGGTGGTGATGACAAAGAAGTCGATGCTCTCCGGCATGACGGTGTTCTTCAGGGCCTCACCTACCGGGGGCTGGGACACGATGGCTACGTAGAGCATGAGCAGAATCATCACCGCGCCGAGGGCCGCGACGATGCGGTCTAGAGCCACGCCGGCGCGCTTAGACAGGAAAATGAAGACAGCGACAGTCGCGGCGATAACGCCACCCCAGCGCGCCTCGATGCCGAGTAGCGCATTAAGGCCGAGGCCAGAGCCGGCAATGTTGCCGATATTGAAGACCATGCCGCCGATGAAGACGAGCACGGCAAGGAACCAGCCCAATCCGGGGAGAACGGTGTTGCCCAGCTCGTTGGCGCGCATGCCGGAGACGGCCAACACGCGCCAAACATTGAGCTGGATGGCGATGTCCACGATGATCGACAACGCAATGGCGAAGGCGAAGGCCGCGCCCATCTGGACGGTAAAGACAGAGGTCTGGGTCAAAAAGCCCGGGCCGATGGCCGAGGTGGCCATGAGGAACATGGCACCGGCCATGGCGCCGATACCCTTGGGCGGTTGAGCCTGCTGAGGTGTCTGGTCAGAGGCCGGAACTGCGGAGGGGGTGGTTGATTCAGAGCTCACTAGAGAGAACCTTTCGTGACGCAGGTCGCATTATTGAATGGTCAAAGCATAAGGGTTGTTCAACAATCTGTAAACAACTAGGCGGTTGGGTACACCCGCACCCCGGACGTGACAGGTCGTTGCGCGATGCAAAAAAGTGACCTAGGATACTGAGTTAACTAATAGCCATTCGCTTAACTTGTGGAGGACCCTATGACTCAGGACATCTACATTGCAGGATCTGCGCGCCTGCCCATCGGCAAATTTGGCGGCAGCCTCGCCCGCCTTTCGCTTACCGAACTCGGCTCGCTCGCAGCAGAAGCAGCTATTGAGCGTTCGGGGCTTTCGGGTGCAGACCTCGATACCGCCGTGGCCTCCAACGTCATGCCCGTCGTGCCGAAGGACCTCTATCTCTCGCGGACCATCGCTAAAAACGTAGGCATGCCGGACTCATCCACCGCCATGGGCGTGAACCGCCTGTGCGGCTCCGGTGTCCAGGCCGTCATCAGCGCGGCGCAGCTTCTGCAATCCGGCGACGGCTCCCTGGCCCTTGCCGTCGGCGTGGAATCCATGAGCAACGCTCCCTATTCCGTCGAAGGCGCGCGCTTTGGCAAGCGCATGGGTGACGGCAAGCTCTACGACTGGCTGACCGGCGCACTCTCCTGCCCCTTCGGCACCGGGCATATGGGCGTGACCGCAGAAAACGTCGCCGCAGATAACAACATCTCCCGCGAGCGCCAGGACGAATTCGCCGCCGAATCCCAGGAGCGCGCCGCCAAGGCCCGCGCGGAGGGCGTGCATGCCGAGGAAATCGTCCCGGTCGGCGAGTTGGACTTTGATGAGGGGGTGAGGGAGACGGACGTCGAGAAGCTGGAGAAACTCAAGCCGGTCTTTGTTAAGGACGGAACCGTCACCGCCGGCAACGCCTCCGGCATCAACGATGGTGCAGCGGCCGCCGTTCTGGCCACCGCCGACGAGGTGGACAAGCGTGGCCTAGACCCGCTGGCGAAGATTGTGTCCTGGTCCATCGCGGGAGTGGACCCGACGCGCATGGGTATTGGCCCCATCGCCGCCGTGCCGAAGGCCCTGGAGAAGGCAGGCCTGAGCTTGGCGGATATCGACCTCATCGAGTCCAACGAGGCCTTCGCTGCCCAGGCCATTGCTGTCCAAGACGAGCTGGGCTTCGACCCGGCCAAGACGAACGTCTACGGCGGTGCCGTCGCGCACGGCCACCCGGTGGGCGCCACCGGTGTCATCCTGCTCACCAAGCTGGCTTATGCGCTGCGCCACCAGGGCAAGCGCTATGGCCTGGTCACCATGTGCATCGGCGGCGGTCAGGGCATCGCCATGATTATTGAGAATGGAGCGAAGTAAATGAACATCACCAAGGTAGCCGTTGTCGGCGCAGGTTCTATGGGTTCTGGCATCGCCGCGCTCTGCGCGTCCGCAGGCATGGACGTGGTCTTGCTTGACCAGAATGTGGAGGGCGCCCAGCGCGGCGTCGATATCCAGCTCAAGCGCAAAGGCTTCCACCTGCCAGAGTTCGCCGAGCGCGTGCGCGCTAGCGACGACTACGCCCTGTTGCAGGACCGCGAATGGGTCATCGAGGCCATCTTCGAGGACCTCGGCGCCAAGCACTCGCTCTACGAGGCCATCGAGCCTTATTTGTCTGCGGATGCTCTGTTGAGCTCGAACACCTCCACTCTGCCGCTGGCCTCTCTCCTTGAGGGCGTGCCGGAGGCTCGCCGCGACAAGTTCGCCATCACGCACTTCTTCAACCCGCCGAAGGTCATGCGCCTGGTGGAGCTCATCGCTTCAGGCTCCACGGAGGCCACCCTGCGCACGACCATCGAGCAAACCCTGGGCAAGATTGCGCTCGAATGCCGCGACACCCCGGGTTTCATTGCCAACCGCGTGGGCTGCTACTGGATGGCCGCCGGTGTGGCCCGCGCCCGCGAGTTCGACGTGTGCTACGAGCTTGCCGACGCTGCCTTCGGCCGCGCCTTCGGCATCCCCCGCACCGGTATTCTCGGGCTGCTCGATTACATCGGCCTCCAGCTGGTCAAGCCGATTTGGAAGTCTTTGGAGACGGCCCTGCCTGCAGGTGATCCGCTTCTCGACGTCCCCCTCGGCGATGACAAGTTCATCGAGGGCCTCGTCTCTCGGGGGCTCACCGGCCGCACCGGTGACGGCGGCTTCTACCGCGGCCGTGACGAAGTCATCAATGCTGATTATGACTACGTGCCGCGCACGCAGCCAACTGATCCCGTCGTGGGACTCAAGGATCCCCGCGAGGTCATGGAGACCGATTCGCCGGGCGGCCGCTTCGCCCGCGCCGTCTTCCTCGACACGCTGGCGTACTGCTGCGAGGTCGCACCTGACATTGCGGACCACGTGGGCCTCATCGACGAGGGCCTTACTCTTGGTTTCGGCTGGAAGAAGGGCATCTTCGCGCTTGCCGACGCCATCGGCATCGACTGGGTTGCCTCCGCCTACGGCTCCAACGTCCCGGCTTTGGTCTCCGCCGCGGCTTCGGCGGGCGGTTTCTACGGCAAGGGCTCGGTGCTCTCCTCGACCGGTTCGCGTCAGGAGCTCACTCCGCGCGAGGGCGTCGTGACCTTGGCTTCCTTGGATGCAGAGACCATCGTGTCTCTGGATGCAGGCGAGGTCCACGCGGTGTCTACATCTGCTGGGCGCATTGGCATAATCGACCTGCACACGCCGATGAACTCTCTGCCGACCCCAGCTCTCGAGGTCATTCGGGCTGCTCTTGGCGCCGTGACCTCGGAGAACCTCGTCGCGCTGGTGATTGGCAACGACAAGCCAGTTTTCTGCGCGGGCGCAGACCTCGCTTCCATCGCCTCCGCAGGCGAATCCGGCGATGCCTCGCTCGTCGAATCCCTCCTCTCGGACGGCTCCACCACCCTGCGCGCCCTCAAGTTCGCCCCGGTGCCGGTCGTAGCGGCTGTGCGCGGCGTGGCCTTAGGCGGCGGCTTTGAAACCGCGCTGGCCTGCGACCGCGTTGTTGCTCACGCCGATACCCGCCTCGGCTTCCCGGAGCGCACCGTGGGCCTCTACCCCGGGTGGACGGGAACCATCTCCTCGTTGGAGCGCCTCAAGGCGGCCGGCGTTGAAGACTACCACCAGAAGGCCTTTGATTTCATCGCCTCCGCCCGCAACTTCTCCTCGGCTTTCGAAGCCCAAAAGGCCGGTTTCCTCTCCTCGGATGATGTCGTGCTCATGTCCTACGACCACGTCCTCGCCCGCGCTGTGGAGGAGGCCGGCAACCTCGCCGACTCCTACACCCCACCCGCAGATGAACAGATTGAGATGTACTCCGGTTCCCCCGCCTTGGACCGCGACTGGCCCATCGAGGGCACCACCGAGAACGACCACGTCATCGTGGCCAAGCTCGCGGAGATGTACACCGGCTCCGGCTCGCTGAGCTTCACCGAGTTCTGCGACCGCGAGGTGGAGTACGACGTACCGCTGGTCCTCCTGCCCGCCAACGTGGAGCGCGCCAAGCACATGGCCGCGACCCGCAAGCCGCTGAACAACTAGCCTGCGCCACCCTCATCGCAAATGGTCCCTTTACTCTGGTCCCTTTACTCAGCAAAGGGACCATTTGTATGAGGTTTTTGATGTGGAGATGGTCCCTTATCAGCGCTAAGAAACCACAGTAGAAGGACCATCTAAACTCAGTGCTTGTTGAGGCTTGCTTTCCACCCCCACGACTATGCGCTACGGCGCGACCTCACAGCCTTGAGCGCTGCCCGCATCTCACTGACCACTCGTGGTCTTTCATAAAGCAATTCGCTCGGGGAATACCGCAAGACAACAAAGCCTAGATTCTGGATATGCTTTTCACGCTGCCGCTCCGCCCGGATGACCTCATCCACCGGTTTGCCGTAGGTGATTCCGTCATATTTCACATGCCCATCAATAACGAGTTGGACGCGATTTTCGTAGATAAGCGCAGTAGCGGGCAAGGCACGTTCGTCCCGATTGACTTTGACGCGGTCGTCAAAGCACGCACAAGACGTGTGAAGCTAACATTGTAAGTATTGTGGGCTCGCTACACCACAACGCTGGCCCAGCCGGGCCAGCGTCACTACAGCTACGACCGGTTCCGCCAACTGGTTGCCTCCCATGTCGACGCGGCCGGGCTGACCGCCCGGATCACCCATGCACCAGGGCATACGATGCAGGTGGATTGGGCAGGTACGAAAATGCGCCTGTACGACCCTTCAAGCACACCGGGGGTGAAAGTCACCATTTTCGTTGCTTTGTTGCCGTATTCAGGGATGCTCTTTGCATGTGCGTGTGCTGACCAGCGGCAGGGCCTGACCCCCGGAAAGTAGACACGTCGGGGGTTAGCTATGCTGCTTGGGTCAGTGTAGCTGATGTGAGCGCTTCGAAGGCATCAGGGGCTAGAAGGTTGCACCAGTAGTGCCGTCTGCGCGTGTTGTAGCGCATGCACCACCGGAAGACTTCCTGACGGCAGACGATGGGATTGTCAAAGACTTTCCGATCACGCAGAACTTCACGCTTTAAGGTGGCGTTAAACGATTCTGCTAGGGCATTATCGGCACTTGTACCCACTGCTCCCATGGATTGGCGTACACCAAGTTGGGCGCAGTGGTCCCTAAATGCCCGTGAGGTGTACACACTGCCGTGGTCGGAATGGAAAATTGCCCCTTTAAGGCTTCCGCGGACTTTCCTGGCATGAGACAAAGCCTCGATAACCAGCGATACCCGCATGTGATCGGCGAGTGCATGTCCGACGAGTTTGCGCGAGTAGACGTCGATGACTGTGGCAAGGTACATGTTCTTGCCTCCCTTACACGGCAGGTAGGTGATATCGCCTACATAGACCTGGTTCGGCTTATCAGCGGTGAATTTGCGGCCTACTAAATCTGGCATGACGCGGTGGCCAGGCTTGCGCCTGTTGGTGATGCACCGACGCCGTTTAGTAAAGCCTTTCAGGCCCATGGATTTCATGATGCGTGCGACCTTCTTGTGATTGATCGGAGGAAAGTCCGTATCGTCGTTGAGGCTTGCAGCGATGCGTTTAGCACCATAAAGCCCGTGCTCATCATCGAAGATGGCCTTGATTCGTGTCAATCCGACGGCAACATCACACTCACCACTTTTCTGTAGACATAAGACCTAGACCCCGCTAGACACGTGTAAAACAATGCTAGGAACGGCCCTATTTTACAGGAAACATTCTGCCGCATACCGGCGTAACAATAGGGTGTAATCAACTTTTACAAGTGTTATCTGTCTCGGAGAGGATAAGAATCAGAGCATGATCCTCTACGTCCGGTTCCTACCCCAGATCATTCCCACCGAAAGCCGCCGCCAACCGGCCTGACCTCGCTCACTCGCCGGGCCACGGCATCACCATGGGGCTTGACCTTCGAGCCGGGAGCCCGGGTGCTTGCCAAGGTCCAGCGAAGCTCTCCTGCTGCCGTGAACTATGTCGCGGTGGACATCGCGTCCTACGAGACGGCCGATGAAATCAGGGAATTCCTGGCCGGAAATGGGGCGTCATCCCTGGCCTTTGCCTCTGATACCGATACGCGGCTCATCACCGCCTACCGGATAAACCAGGTAAGCACCGCTGTAATCCTGGACGCCGCGGGCGCGGAGGTCTTCCGTGCCGTGGAGCCGGGTGCTGCGTAACTGCGGACGGCACTGGCCGCGGCGGGAGCCGGCTCAGTGAAGCCCCTTAGCCTGCGGCGGGCTCAGATGTAACTGCAGATTTGTTCAGCATCGCAGCGCTGAGGGTCGGCCACCTCGGCGGTTGCATATTGTTCGGCCACGGTCACCCGGAGCGCGGTGAGCTCCGCGATTTTCCGGTCCAGGTCCTGCAACTGTTTCCCCAGGACATCCCGTACGTGGGTGCAAGGCGTCAAACCGCTATCGCGGATCCGCAGAATGCCCTGGATCTGCGCCAGGGTCAGCCCGGCGATTTGGCTGCGGCGAATGAATTCGAGGCGGCTGAGGGTGTCGTGGGTGTAGTCACGATAGCCGTTGGCCGAGCGCTCAGCCGGTGGGAGCAGGCCCCGGTCCTCATAGAACCTGATCGTCTTGGTTGTTATACCGGCAGCATCAGCAACTTCACCGATTCGCATTTCGGGTCCTCATCTCGTTCCAAAAAATCGCATATGACCCTTCCATCGTACTGGAACGTTCCGCATCGGCACCCGCAAACCAACAGGTCCCGTCGCCAGCTTGACCTTCCCCCTTAGTGGAAGGTTGATAATGGGGTGTGACGTACTATTGGCCGTCCGGTTTCGTGTTGGGGTCCCCTGTCGGGGTCCCGGACACGAGCCGGACATATGAAGGGATGATCATGTCAATAAAAGTGAAGGGCCGGGAGCGCTCTGGCCTGGTGCTTGCGGCAGGCACTCTGCTGTCCTCCCTTGGTGTTGTGATGGTGGCGCTCGTGTGCTGCGGGGTACCCGTTCTGACGGCTGCAGCCGGTGTTTTCGCCGCGGCCGGCGCAATGGCCGGCAACCTCTGGTTCATTGCCGCCGCAGCCCTTGCCGCGGGGGCCCTGCTCCTGCGGGCGCAGCGTCGGGGCAGCCCGGGGACGGATTGTTGCGCCCGTTCCCGCCCGGGGGCCAGCCTGTCCGCGGGTTCTACTCCAACACCTCATTCATCGTCGGAGCAGGAGCGGTCCGGGCAGTCCCGGGCCGGTGCTTCTGAGGATGCGGGGTCACAGGGATGACGGGTGTTTTGGGTCTGGCCTTTCTGACCGGAATGCTTGCCACGGTGAATCCATGCGGGTTTGCGATGCTGCCAACCTATCTGGCGTATTTCATTGGTTCAGGCCCCGGTGCGGGACGGAAGCGGCCGTTGCTTGCAGGTCTTCAGGCCGGGGTTGCCCTCAGCGCCGGTTTCGCCACTGTCTTTGTTACGGCCGGCCTGCTCGCCGCTGTAGGCCTGCGGTCGGTGGCGTCGGCGCTTCCCTGGGCGGCGGCGCTGATCGGAGCGGTTATTGTGGTTGCCGGCCTTGGCATGGTGTTCGGATGGCAGCTGCCCGGGGCGAGGTTGAACCTGCCCCGGATTCTGAAGACGGACGGGACCAGTTCGGGCCTCAGGGCGGTCTTTGGCTACGGGGTGGCCTATGCGGTGGCTGCGCTCTCTTGCAGCCTGGCCCTGCTGCTGGCTGTTGTCGCCCAGGCTGTGTCCACCGGGAGCCTGGCCGGGCTGCTGGCGGTCTTCGCCGCCTACGCCTTGGGCTCCTCGGTGGTGCTGGTCCTTCTGTCCCTCGGTGCAGCGGTAGCGCGGGACGTCCTGGCACGCCACGTCCGAAGGATCCTGCCGTTTGTTAATCGTCTCGGCGGAGCCGCGCTTATCCTCGCAGGGATCTACCTGTTGCTCTACTGGGTTCCGGCCCTGTCCGGCGGGCAGGCCGGGGAGATCATGGGCGGGACGGTCACCGAAGCCAGCGTGGCGCTGTCCGGTTTCATCTCGGGCAACTGGCCCATCATCACCCTCACCGCGGTGGCCGCCGTCCTCGCCGCCGCGGCCCTAGCCCTGCGGCGCCGCAGTAAAAGCAAGGCACAGGACAACAGCGCAATCACGGATGGGGCTGAGAGCAGCGACAGCACCGAAGCGTGCTGCGGCCCGGAACGTCTTCTTCCCGACACGGCGCCAGGGCGCACCAACCAGAAAGGAAACCCATGACAACGACCAGAAACCACCGGCGGATCTTCACCATTACTGCCGTCGTAGCGGCCGCGGCCCTCATCCTGGTCCTGGCCCTCACTGCGTTGAACCGCGGGAGCGAAACCGCTCCCGCCGCCGGGCCAGCGGGCGCAAACAACGTGGACAGGATCGAGATCACATCTGTGGACGGCAAGGCCCTCACCGTCCCTTCCACCCGCCCGACAGTGCTGTATTTCATGGCGAGCTGGTGCTATACCTGCGTTCCGCAGGCAGAAGCGATGAAGGAACTGGAACAGGAATATGCCGATAAGGCAGACTTCGTCGCCGTGGACGTGACGCCGGAGACCACAAAACCCAAGTGGACCAGTTCCGCGAAATGGCCGGCACACCCGGATACCCCTTCGTTGTCGACCGGACCGGGGAACTCACCCAAAAGTACGCGGTCACATCCCTGGACAGTACCGTCGTCATCGCACCTGACGGTGACATCCTGGGCCGGGCCGATTCCCGGCCCATGAAGGCCGATGCCCTGAAGGAATTTCTTGACACAACACTTCCGTAGCAACACCGATCTCTTCGCTCCCGTTCTTGACCTTCCCGTGCAGGGGAAGGTGCAGACTGGGGACAGCATGCAAAAAGGAACGCCCCCGGGGTGTTCATTCGAGACTCCAAGGAGGACTAATGCCTGAGGCAGCACCAGATTTTGATTTAGCCGTGATCGGTTCCGGAGGCGGCGCCTTCGCCGCCGCCATCCGGGCCACCAAGCTGGGCAATCGGGTCGTGATGATCGAACGCTCCACGGTGGGCGGGACCTGTGTGAACACCGGGTGCGTTCCCTCCAAAGCCCTGCTGGCCGCCGCCGAAGCCCGGCATGTCGCTGTGGATGCGACCGGAAGGTTCCCCGGGATCAGCACTTCCGCCGCCCCGGTGGACATGGGTGTACTGATAGACGGGAAACGCTCCCTGGTCGAGGGAATGCGCTCGGATAAATACGTGGATCTGGCCGCCGACTACGGATGGGACCTGCGCCAGGGCACCGCGGTGTTCGCCGGCACCCCGGAGGAACCGGTCCTGGAAATCACCGGACCCGACGGCACCCGCGACTCCCTGACCGCCGCCCATTATCTGGTCGCGACCGGTTCGACCCCGTGGGCACCCCCGGTGCCGGGACTGGATGAAGTCAACTACCTGACCTCGACCACCGCCATGGAACTGAACGAGGTGCCCGAGTCCCTGATCGTCTTCGGCGGCGGGTACGTGGCCCTGGAGCAGGCGCAGCTTTTTGCCCGCCTCGGATCCAAAGTGACCTTGCTGGTCCGCTCCAGGCTTGCCTCGCACGAGGAACCGGAAGCCTCCCGTGCGCTGATGGGCGTCTTCGCCGACGAGGGCATCCGCGTGGTCCGCCGCGCAGCCGTAACTTCGGTCCGCACAGATCCCGCCGGCGCAGAGGTCCTTGTCACCGCCACGGTCGCCGGGGGCCAGGAGGAATTCCGCGCCGCAAAGCTGCTGGTAGCCACCGGCCGACGCGCCGTCACCGACGGACTGAACCTGGACGCCGTCGGCGTCAAGACCGGCGACACCGGCCAGATCCTGGTCGAGAGCACACTCGCCAGCTCCAACCCCAGGATCTGGGCCGCAGGGGATGTGACCGGGCACCGAGAATTCGTCTACGTCGCGTCCGCCCACGGAACCCTGATGGTGGAGAACGCCTTCAACAACGCCGGGCGCGAGGTCGACTACCGGCACCTGCCCCGCGTGACGTTCACCAGCCCGTCACTGGCCGCGGTCGGCATGACCGACAAGGAAGCCAACGAGGCGGGCATCCGGTGTGAATGCCGGGTCCTGCCCCTGGAATACGTTCCCCGGGCACTGGTGAACCGGGACACCCGCGGCTTCATCAAAATCGTCGCCGACGCCGACACCGGACGGATTGTGGGGATCACCGCCGTCGGCAAGGAGGCCGGTGACCTGGCCGCCGCCGGAGTCTACATCCTCGAGGCCGGCATGACCGTTGACCAGGTCGCGAACCTCTGGTGCCCATACCTGACCATGGCCGAAGGGATCAAAATCGCCGCACAGTCCTTCACCACCGACGTCTCCAAACTCTCCTGCTGCGCCTCCTGACCCGCGCCAGATCCCAGCCTAATCCCATTACGTTGTTGGCAGTTCCGCTTGAAGGAGCCCAGGATTCGTACTCCTAGCCCCATGCTGGGGCAGGCTATGTTTATCTGCGTTCCTTCTGCCTTGTGGCAGTGGAACTAGTCGCTGGCTTCGGTATGGCTTATTTTCGTCCCTGTCTGAAAATGATCCGGGGGGGGTGTTCCCGATCTCTGTCTTCGCATAGATAAAGCGCGTTAGCATTTATTACCCTTAAAGAGTGATTACCAACGAACTTCGAAATTTACTAGCCAAAGCAACCACCCATGCACAGCGTTTTCAAGACGGAGAAGACCACACTGTAGCCGCAGCACTCCTCACCAAATCAGGCAAACACGTACTCGGTTTGAACGCGCACCACTTCCTCGGTGGTCCTTGCGGGGAAGTCTCGGCTTTAGCTAACCATGCTGCTAGTTATCCAGAGGACCCAATCCAAGCAGTAGTCGCCGTATACGGACCTACTGGTCAAGTTATTCCTCCCTGCGGTAAATGCCGCCAGGTGCTTTTTGATGTTGATCCGTCCATTCGGTGCATCGTGCGCGGAAGCAATGGACTTGAAGCACTTACCGTAGAAGAACTCTTGCCTTTCGCATTCAACTGGCGAGATATGGAACAAGAGCAGCGCATCTACATGTGGGAAGGCTACGAGGAATCAATTCGTAGCGGAGAAAAGCAACAAACCATCCGGGTAGATGATCCTTTCCATGAAGGAAGTGCCCAAATTGTCTTCGAGAAAGAATCCGGAGAGGTCGTCACCATTCCTGCACAGGTCACGTCCGTTGTCTCGACCCAGCGAAGTGAATTGTCGGAAAAGCAAGCTAGAAATGACGGTTTTGGTTCTCTCACCGAGCTTCAGGAAGCGCTAGATACTCACTATCCCGGATTAGCTGCCGATGACGAAGTCGACCTCGTAGAGTTCAAACTCCAGTAATTCAAACAATCTAAAAGCGCACTTACCCTTTTTGTAGAAGCAGTAAAACTACACCAGAGTTTGTGACTTAGGGGAGTGCTTCACATCTGCAAAACCGACGACTAATTTCTTGTTTTTTCTGTGTGTCAGCTCACTAACCAAAAGCCTAGGACACGCACCTGTGCGCCTTGTTTATTGGAGCGCACGGGGATACTGGAGACTACGAGTACGCACTAGACGCAGCCAACAGTGCCGCCAAGCACCTACAGGTAATACAAGCGGAGTTGCCTGCCACTTCCCCACTGGACCGCGACGCCGGCATGCTCGCTAAGTTTGTGCGCGCGGGACAGGGAAATCTGTCTCAACAACGACCCGCAGATAATCCCGACGAACTTCTAGACTTAGCCACCAGCCTCAAAGAAAGGCTGGAAGGGGCGGATTCTAGGGGTCATTTTTCTTTGGCTAAACGCGGTTTTAGGCCGAATTTCGGCTCTCGACCACGAGCTCTAGGCCACGGGCTTCGTCCTCGTTTGAGAACCAGCCGGTGGCCTTGGTCGGGCTACGCCGCAAGCGGTGGCGCGTTGGGGAAAGCGTCGGTGCTAGTCTCATTGCGTCCGCGGGTGAAATTGGGTAGCCGAAAGTTTAATTGCTGGGATTCTGTAAACTCTGTGTGATTAGATTCACACGCCCCGACAGCGCTTCAAAAAGACCTTCCGGGCGTTATAGGAGCCACCGATAACGCCCGGTCGGGGCCGTTTGGAACACTGCTGCTCCGTCAGAGCCCGAAGGCTCCGCCACTGACGAGGATCACGATACCGAGGCCGATGAGAACGATGGGAAAGAGGATGCCCTCCCAGCGTTCGAGCACTTCCGCGATCGGGGGGCGGGTTGCGACGAACTTTGCCAGGGCCACCAGGACCGCAACGAGCGCGAGGAAGATAACGCAGTAGGCGACTACTGCGAGAGGCTCCACGCTGAGGAATACAGGGGTGTAGACACCGATGTTGTCGCCACCGTTGGCAAAGGTGACGCCTGCGACTGTCCAAACGCCGACCTTCTTGCCGGCAACCTTGGCCTCGTCATCGTCGTCACCGTCTCCGCGCCAGGCCTCCCATGCGGCCCAGAGGCCGAGGCCCAGTGGGATGAGACCGAAGTACGGGATGGCTGTCGAGGGCAGGAATGCTCCGGCGCCCATGGTCACCAGAACCGCGGCACCGAGGATGCCGGCGAATCCGAGGTACTGGCCGGCCAGAATGCGGGCGGTGGTGCCGCGCTGGCCTGCCCCTCGCGCGAAGAAGAGGGAGAGCACGATGATGTCGTCGATGTTGGTAGCTGCGAACAGGCCTATCGCCTGCAAGACCGAGGTGAGAATCATGCGTCCTCCCCAGCTGCGTAGCACCCGGGAAGCGTGCAGACGGGATCGATGCACGGGGCGTCTTCGTCTACTGCCAAGGTGGCATCGACCAGTGCTGTCAGTGCCTGTGCCAGGTGCGGATCGGCGATCTCGTATCGCGTCCGACGCCCCTCGGGCTCGGAGACGACAATCCCACAATCGCGCAAGCATGTCAGGTGGTTGGACACGTTCGGGCGTGTCAGGTCCAGATCTCGGGACAGTTCCGCCGGGTAGGCGGGATGGTCGAGCAGAGTCAAGATGATCCGGGATCGAGTGGGGTCGGCCAGTGCACGACCCAGGCGGTTCATCACGTCGAGACGCGAAGCAATAGTCAGCATGCGCTGAACTATACAGCGATCGCTGAACTAGTCAAGTTCCGGGTAGCGGTGCAGCTGTGTGCGCTGCTGAAGAGACAGTGAAAGTAGCAGAGATGGCGCAGATTCCGGCAAAGTTGCGAAAACAGCTGAACCACGCTCGTTTCTGATGATCGGCCCATGTGCGATTTGTGCCGCGCCGAAGGCAACCGAATTGGCTCGAAGTGGTGCTGTTGCAAAGTTGGGGCAGTAGAAAGACCGACGTGAAATAATCAGAGCCATGGGCATCTTCTCCGGTCGGCATTTCCCCCGTGACATCATCCTGTGGGCAGTGCGGTGGTACTGCCGCTACGGCGTGAGCTACCGCGACCTCGAAGAAATGATGACCGAGCGGGGTGTGCCAGTCGATCACACCACGATCTACCGCTGGGTGCAGAAATACGCCCCTGAGCTGGATAAGCACACTCGCTGGTACCGGCAGGTACCCGACTGGCAGGCCCGGTCCTGGCGGGTGGATGAGACCTATATCCGGGTCGGCGGCACGTGGTGCTATCTCTACCGGGCTATTACCGCCGGTGGGCAGACCTTAGACTTCTACCTCTCACCAAAACGGAATGTGGCTGCGGCCAAGCGTTTCCTGGCCAAGACGCTACGATCGAATACGACAGCCGGGTCCCCGCGGGTCATCAACACCGACAAGGCACCAGCTCTGGCCAAGGCAATATCCGAGCTGAAGGCGGAGGGAATCTGCCCTCAGACGGTGGAGCACCGGCAGGTGAAATACCTGAACAACGTTCTCGAGGGAGATCATGGCCGACTTAAAAGAATCCTGGGACCGAAGGGGGCGTTCAAAAACCGAATTTCCGCCTACCGGACGTTGAAAGGGATGGAAGCGATGCATTCATTACGGAAAGGTCAGGGCACGATGTTTGCTTATGGGCACCCCAATCCGGACGCGGTGATCGTCAACCGGGTCTTCGAGACGGCCTGAGAACGCCAGCACGCAGCGGCCATCAGGAAATGAGAAACTGGGTCGTCTCGGCTCTCCGCCCAACTTTGCAACAGCACCTATCATATATAGTACATGCCAGCTAAAGGCTTTCATCTTTACACAGCGTTGGATTTGTACTCGCGCAAGGTTGTGGGATGGACTGTCCAACACCGACAGGAAAAGACCATCGCTACACGCCTGATTGAACAAGTCATTGCTGACCAGGAGCTCAACGGTCACAGCGTTGAAGTCGTACACACCGACAACGGCAAAGTCATGACCTCACACATGATGAAGGACATGCTGGATGAACACGGCGTGCAGCTGTCATTAATTCGGCCGAATGTTTCGAATGACAACCCATTTGAAGAGTCATCACATCGCACAATCAAGCATCACCGCTATGCGTTAGAAACCTATGATGATATCCAGCATGCGCAGAAAGTCATCGGCAGGATTATCGACGAATACAATAACCGTGACCGCCACAGCGGGCTGAATGGATACACACCTAGTGAAGTGTATTCAGGCACGTGGCGTGACATCCTTGAACATCGCCGAGCAAAGGAAACCGTCTACTACGCGACGCACCCGCACCGCAGACCCAGACCCCGGAAATCCGTCTACAAGCCACCACCTAAAACGGTAGAAATCAACAACGGCAAACCCCTAGCGCCCGAGACATCGAGCGCGTAAAGTAACAACCACGTCAAACAGGGGGATGTTCACAACTCAAAGGCAGGCGCCGATCGAGGGCAAAGGGACCAAAGTAAGAGGACCAAACTAGAAGGACCACCAAGCGAGCCTTTCCACATCCCCGGCCGGCTGGTTACTTATAGGCCGAGAAGCCCGTAATCTTCTTGCCCATGATGAGGGACTGCACAGTGTCGGTGCCCTCGTAGGTGTGCATGGCCTCAATGTCCGCGAAGTGGCGAGCGATATCGTTTTCCAGCAGGATGCCGACTCCACCGAGCATGTCGCGGGCGTCAGCGGCGATGCGCCGCGCGGCACGCGTGTTGTGGAGTTTGGCCGCCGAGGCTTGCTCCGGGGCCAAGGTGCCAGCTTCCTCGCGCTGGGAGACCTCGCGGCAGGTGAGCATCATTTGGCTGAGATCCAAGACCATGTTGGCAAGGCGCTGCTGGATGATTTGGGCTTTGGCCAGTTCACGGCCGAATTGAACGCGTTCGAGCACATAGGAGCGGGCAATCTCGTAGCAAGCCACCGCAGAGCCGAGCGCCATCCAGGACACGCCGATACGGGTGGAGGTCAGGACGCGGGAGACATCCTTGAAGCTGCGGCAGCCTGGAAGCTGGTTGGCGGCGGGGATGCGGCAGTCAGTCAGCGAGATGTGTGCCTGGTGGATGGCACGCAGGGAAAGCTTGCCCTCAATCACGGTGGCGGAGTAGCCGGCACTGTCCTGCGGAACGATGAAGCCGCCGACGTTGCCGTCTTCCATGCGGGCGTAAATGATGGTGATGCCGCCGGAAGCGCCGTTGCCAATCCACTTCTTTTCGCCGTTGAGGACCCACTCGTCGCCCTCGCGCACCGCGGTCGTTTCCAGCGCGATGGAGTCCGATCCATGCGCGGGTTCGGTCAGGCCGAATGCGCCGAGCAGCGAGCAGTTAGCCATCTGCGGCAAGTACGAAGCCTTCTGTTCCTCCGAGCCCAGCATCGCAATCGAGCGCATGGCCAACCCCGCCTGCACCGCGATGACCGTACCCATCGAGGCATCCGCGCGGGTGATTTCCATGAGCGCCAGCCCAGCACCAAGCGTGGACATCTGCTCGTGGCCTTCCACAGCCAGCCCATCGGTCATCACGTCCAAGGAACCTAAGCGCGCAACCAGGTCCAGCGGGTACTCGGAGGCCTGCCAGTGCTTATTGATTACCGGGTCGGAGTACTCGCGGAACTGAGCGGCACGGTTCCAACCGGCGGCGTCGGCTGAAGAAAGGTCATCGAAGACGCCGAGAAAGTCAGTGGTGCGCTCGAAGAGGTTGTGGGACATGGTTGCTTCTCCAGGTAATACGAATGGGTATTAGTCACAATTGTGACTTGAATCTCGTCACCTGTCAAGAAGCTGCACGGTACACTAACCACCATTAGCTAAAACAGGAGGAGGCCCACCATGGCCAACCAGAAACGCCGCGACCAGATCGCCGCCGCCGCGCTCGACCTCTTCGACCAGCGCGGCTACCACGCCACGGGCATGGAGGACATCGCCAAGGCCGTCGGCATGCGCGCCTCCAGCCTCTACAACCACTTCTCCTCCAAGCAAGAACTCCTCGCCGAGGTCACCATCACCGCCATGGAGGACCTCCTCCGCGCCAACGCCGCCGGACTCGCGGGCCTGACAGAACCGCGCGACAAGCTCGTCGCCACGATGAAAGCCCACGTCATCTTCCACGCCACCCATGCCCGGCGCGTCCGCGTGGTCAATAACGAGCTCACCAACCTCGAAGAACCCCACAAGTCAGTCGTGCTCCAACTGCGTCGCGATTATGTTGCGCGCTGGATGGCCATCGTCAATGCCGGCGATTTCCGCGCCGAAAACTTGAAAATCGCCTGCTGGTCACTCATCGATATGGGGATCGGTGTGGCCCAATGGTTTAGCCCCGACGGTGAATACACCGCCGAGGCTTTAGGGGATATGTACGGCCAGTTCGCCTTGCGCCAACTTACTTAGGGAGCGCAGCCAATCGGCTGTTCCTCCTCACGGCCATCGGGGTACTGCACACGGACGCGGGAGTACACCTCAGCGTGGTAGCCACACGCCTCGCGCTTATCGACGACCACCTTTACCCTCTCCTCATTAAACGTGCCCTCCGCACAGTTGGGGTCACAGTCATTTTCGATGGCCACGCCTTCCGCCTCCGCGGAATCGGCTCCCCAGTTCTTCCATTCCAGCTGGTTAACCAGGTAGTTATTGTCAGCGCATGCCAGCGAGATGCGGTCCGGCCCCTCCAAGCCCGTGACGGAGACGCAGTCCAGGATGGCCGTGGCGTCCACGGTGGTTTCCACGTCTGGGCCTACCAGACCTACCACGCGCACCAGTTGGCCGCTGGCGGGGAGGACGGAGAAGGAGACCTGGTCGGAATCGCGAATCACGGTGACAAGTTCGTCATCGCCTTCGCCTTCGACGCTGCCCACATCGTTGCCGTCGGTATCCGCCAAAATGTCGTAGGTGATCTTTTGCTGTTCACTGCTCAGCCCCGGCTGGAGCAGCAATTCCAGCGCACCAAGAGCGCGGTTGGGGAAGGTATCCGCAAGTTTTTCCAGCTGCGCACGATCGGTCGCGATGACGAGGTCCTCTGGATTCACCGAAGGCTGCGGGTCAAAGCCCGGGACCTCTCCCTGCGAGGAGACCTCCACGGCTCCACCCGCATCCACCGCATATTCGGTAATCGCGGTGGCATCGCCGAGGGTATCGACGCGCTTCATGTACTCCTTGGCCGTAACACCTTTATCTACGGCATCCGGCTGCGCACCGGCGGCTTCGCCGGCCTGGGTCAAAATCTCCGAAGCCGAGGCCACCGGCTCCGAGTTATTCAGCAGTGGGAACGCACCGCCGACCAACGCAAGGACCGCCACACCGGCCGCAGCGTAGGTCCACGTCGGGCGCCCCTTGGTAATGCGGGCGAGGGTGGCTTCGGAGTGCTTGAGGGAATCGTCGGAAAGCGCGGCGTTTGGAACGGGGTTTGCCTGACGTAGCTGGTCGAGAGAGTTAGGCATCGGTTTCTCCTGTGAGTTCAGATAGATGAGTACGAGCGCGGTGCAGGCGCACGCGGACGTTGTTGCGGGAAATGCCCAGGACCTCGGCGATCTCCGGGTGGTCGAGCCCCTCCCAGGCATGGAGGGTCAGTATTTCCTGGTCGGCATAGGGAAGGCGCAGGAAAGCTTCGCTGATATCGAGGCTTAAGTCGACGGCATCGTAGCCGGCATAGGATTCCAGCTCATGATCGTCGAGGTTCTCCGTTTCCCTACGGGTGCGGTAGAACTCGCGCATGACATTGCGGGCGATGCCATACAACCAGGGCAGTGGCGTGCCGCGCATCGAGTCGAAGCCGGCCCAGGCGCGCTCGAAGACGTCAGCAGCCAGCTCTTCGGCATGGCTTGGTGGGACGCGGCGGCGCAGATATGCCAACACCGCCGGGTAATGCTCGCGGAAGAGACGGGAAAACTCCCGCTTCCGCGAACCAGGCAAAGTTAAAACAGACACTAAAAATCTCCAGATTACTGATGGGCTCACTAGGTATGTGGCAACTGATAGCCCAGCGTTACAGCCAAACAGTAAACTCGTGAACATGTTCTCTCTTCTCAAGGCCTATGGCCTCCTGTCCTGGTGGAGCAAGACATTTTCTGATCAGCAGCGCAACCGCATCCTTGCCGCGATACCCGAGGACACGGGCGCACGCTCAGCTTCAGAGGTGCTCGCCGCGCTTCTTTCGGGTGCCCTCGATGCGATGGCGTGGCAGGAAGCACTGCTCATCGCCGATAAGTTGGAGGCCAACGCACCGCTTTCCCCTATTCCGCAGCGTGCCCGCACCGAGGCGGAGCGCCATCTGGCCACCGCCCCGCTCGGAGAAAATCCTTTTAAGCAGACCCCGCACCGCTCCGAGACGGTACCGCCACGCTTCCTGGCGTCCCTCATTGCCGATCTCAACGATGGTGAGCGGTGCCACGTTGCGCTTGACGACGTCCTCGTCGATCCCTCCGCCCACGCCTTCGTCCGTGCCCGCGCGGTCGCGGTCTCAGAGGAGACAGGGCTTGAAGTGTCCTATAACCCAGAGGGCTATACGCTAACGATTACCCGGCCGGTTCTGCTGAATCGGGTGGCTTCTGTGGGTGAGGAACTGCCCGTAGCTTGGGTCGTGGACCGCTCCTAATGGTTTACTAATAGGGATATGGAACCACTCGAGCTCTCTGCCCTCACGGGCACCCAGTCGCGAACGTACGGCACCCGCAAGATCACCAAAGACATGGTCTCGGCCCCGGTGCACGTGGCGATCGCCCTGTGGGATGAGCGCTGGGATTCCGCGGAAGGCGGGACTATTAACGGCTGGGTCATCGCCGTCAACACCAAGAACACCCGCTTCGTACGCAAGGGCCACATCCGCACAGGCGATATCGTCGAGGTGGCCGTCCGCGAGTTTGTGAAGGCCACGAAGAACGTGAAGGGCCGCAAGTGGATCGTCACGGGCCGCCGCCAAACCGCCCTGCGTGCAGCTCTGGAGGAGCGCGGCTATACCGTGACGGGAAGCTTTGCGGAGGAAAATCGCGCTGCGCGAAGCGCGAGCTCCGTGCGGCGCAAGGAGGCAGGCATTACTGCCCGGCGCGCCAAGAAGGAGGGCGAGGCTCCCCGCACAAAGCAGGCCGTGAAGGTGGAGACCCCCAAGGCGCACTGGTGGCCGAGTTTCTCCACGGCCAGCTCATGGCCAGAGGGCGCCACGGTGCGCATTGCCACCGACGCATCCTCCGACACCGTGTTCAAGGGGGCCATGTGCTTCGTGGCGAGCAATGGTGATTACCGCCTGCGCACGCGCGACACCACTGCTAGTACCGATGAGCTCGAGCTCGAGTCCCTCACCTTGGCGCTGAAATATCTGCTCAAGGTCGGTGCTACCAAGGCCATCATCGAGTCAGACTCCGCTGCCGCACTCGATGCGGTGCAGCAGATTCGGACGAAGGGGTCGAAGGCCATGCGGTCGCGGGGTGTGTGGCGCGGGCTCTCCTCGGGGTCGCGTTCGCGTTTCCAGCAGGCGTGGAATGATGTCGAGGGTGTCTGCGATGTGACGATTCGCCGCGTGCTAGGCCACGCCGGCGATCCGCTCAACAGGGCCGCCGACCAGATTGCGTACATGGGCCTGCGCGCCATCGCGCATCCCCGGAAACAATCGCAGCCCACGCTCAAAGAGGGCATTAGTAAAGCATTGGCGAAACTCTAATTCGGGGTTTATCCGCTCCGTGTCCTAGGGTAAATCCCATGTCGAATCCCTTTGACTCAAACCCCTTCGAGGAGTCGGCCGAGGCATCCCGTGGCCGCGGGGCTAATCCATTCGCGGAGCCTTCGCAGTCTTCCGCCCAGCCCACCCCAGACCCGTTCGCCGAGTCCTATGCGCAGCCTTTCGAAGAGCCGAAGCGCACTTACACCCCAGCCCCCATGCCGGATCATGCACCCGCGGAGCACGCCCCAGCCCCAGCCCCGGCCTCAACCTCAGCGGGCACAATTCACCATTTTTCTCTCTTCAAAGCCGTCCTCAGTGCTTTCTCGGTTCTCATTGGTCTGAACGCAATTGGCGAAGCCGAGGTCCTCTGGGGCATTGGATTCGGCCTGCCCGGCGCGTGGTACTTCATCAAGTCTCTGCAGCAGAAGGCCAACCCTACCGAGCCGCAAAAGCGTCACTGGTTTGTCATCTGGCTCATCGCGATTCTGCTGATCATCATCGGTGCCTAGCCTTTAATCCCAGCTCTGGCTTGCACCGCAAGAGGTATGGAGGGCGGCGGGGCACAATCACCGCAGCCGGGCCACCACACGCCGCCATAGGATGCGCAGCAGCGAGTGCGGAGTCGCTACCACCTCACGCAGGTAATTCCACGCCCGCGCTTCCTGCGGCGTGCGAACGCCGTGTATACGAACCCGAATCCCTAGGTGCCAGGCCCACACGCGGGTGCGCAGAACGTGAAAATCATTCGTCACGACGCGAAAATATGAGTAATCCGAACAGAGCGCATGGGCCCGCTCGAGGTTCTCATTGGTGCTGGTTGCCACCGGCTCCACACGGATACGCTCCGGGGCTACACCGCGCTCGATAAGGTAGCGCTGCATCGCGTCCGCCTCCCCATAGCCGGACACAATGATGGGCTCGCTTGGCAGCACTCGCGCCATAACAACCGCCCGGTCGAGGCGGCTGCGCAGCAGCGATCCCGGCTGGCCATCCACCACGCGCGCGCCCAACACTAGAACCGGAAACTGCATGCCATTTAGCTTAACGTGCATACTGGTCTGCATGAGCATGTGCGTAGTCGGGTCCATCAACGCTGACCTCGTGGTCCACACCGCACGGCATCCGAAGCCGGGCGAAACATTGTTGGGCCACGGCGGTGAGATTACTGCGGGTGGCAAAGGAGCTAACCAGGCGGTGGCGGCCGCACTGCTGGGCGCGCCGGTCACCTTTGTGGGCGCGGTAGGCAGCGACGCTTATGCGGCGCCCGCCATGCGCTACCTTGAGGCCAGCGGCGTGAACCTTGAACATGTTGCCCGCACCGACGAGGTCACGGGCCTCGCCGTCATCACTGTGGATGGGCAGGGCGAAAACACCATCATCGTGGTGCCGGGAGCCAATGCGCTTGTCGACGCCCCCTTCGTCACCACCCACTCCTCCCCCATCACCGAATCGGAGCTGGTTCTCCTGCAGGGCGAAATTCCCGCGGAAGGGTGTGCTAAGGCTATCGCGCTGGCCACGGGCAGGGTTGTGGTGAACCTCGCGCCGGTGGTGAAGGTTGACCCACAGGCTCTGCTGCGCGCGGATCCGCTGCTGGCTAACGAGCACGAAGCCGGGCTCATCCTGGAACAGCTGGGGTTCAATAGCGAGGGGACGCCGCAGGAGCTGGCGCAGCGACTACGCGAGGCTGGTTTTTCCTCTGTCGTGATGACGCTCGGGGCGCGCGGCGCGTTGGTGGCGGAGGATACCCTCACGGAGATTGCTTCTCCACAGGTCACTCCCGTTGATACGACGGGCGCGGGCGATGCCTTCGCCGGCGCGCTGTGCGCGCGACTTCTGAAGGGCGATTCGCTGGTGGAGGCGGCGCGCTATGCTGCCCGGGTCGGGGCTTTCGCCGTGACCGGCGCGGGCGCGCAGGCCTCCTACCCCGACCGGGACACCGAGCTACCTAGCTAACTACTCCCCCAGAAGCTGGGAACGCAGATTCTCGTCCTTCTTCTCCACCTCGGCGGCCATGTTCTCCTGGTACGCGGCCATCTTCTCCACCAACGCAGGGTCGCCAGCGGAGAGGATACGCACGGCAAGCAGGCCGGCGTTTTTCGCGCCGCCGATGGACACCGTAGCTACCGGCACTCCGCCCGGCATCTGCACGATGGACAGTAGGGAGTCAAGGCCATCAAGGTCCTTGAGCGCGCGCGGAATGCCGATGACCGGCAATGGGGTGGCGGCAGCGACCATGCCCGGCAGGTGCGCCGCGCCGCCGGCACACGCAATGATGGCTTTAAGTCCGCGCTCGTGGGCGGACTTGGCGTAGGCCAGCATCTTCTCCGGGGTGCGGTGAGCACTCACCACGCCCACCTCGAAGGGCACACCGAATTCGGCGAGCATTTCAGCTGCGGGTTTTACAGTGGGCCAGTCGGAATCAGAGCCCATAATCAGACCAACAAGCGGTTCCATGTCATCTCTCCTTTAAGCGTTGGAATCCTCCGCCCACTGCGCGTGGACGAGGTAATGGGCAGCATCGGCGGCAATGCGGCGCGTCTCAGCAACGTCCTGACCAGTGACGTTGACGTGCCCGATCTTGCGGCCAGCCTGGTGATCCTTGCCGTAGAGGTGGATCTTGGCCTCTGGGTAGCGTTCCATGACTTCGCGGACGCGGTCTGGCATCGGCATGGCCGGATCCTTTTCTGCGCCGAGGACGTTGGCCATGACTGTCACCGGAGCCAGCGGCTCAGTGGAGCCCAGCGGCAGGTCCAGCACGGCCCGTAGGTGCTGCTCAAACTGTGAGGTCACGCAACCATCCTGGGTCCAGTGTCCGGTGTTGTGCGGGCGCATGGCCAGCTCATTGACGGCAATGTCCTCACGGATGTGTGCCCCCGGGGCACCAGAGGCTGAGGCAATAATGGCCCCCGCATCCTGCTCAGCGGCAAAGGCAAAAAGCTCCACCGCCAAGACTCCGGTGACACCGAGTTCGGTGGCGACCTGAATGCCGACCTGCATGGCATGTTCCGCCAACTCCGGCGAGAGGTTCGGGGCAGGCGCGAAAGCCTCAGCACAGATACCGTCGCGCTGCACAGACTCGGTTACCGGCCATGCCTTGACCTCACCGGAAGGGCGGCGGGCAACGAGCACGGACAGCTCACGAGTCAAAGCCACCTTTTCTTCCGCCATCAGCGGCGTGCCAGCGGCCAGAAGCTCCTCTACCAGCGGTTCTAATTCCTCCGCAGAGGGAAACCACACGCCGTGGCCGTCGTAACCACCGCGGCGGGCTTTGAGGCACACGTGCCCGTCGACAAGCGCGGCGAACTCTCGCGCATCCTCCACCGACTCGATGGCGGCAAAGCGCGGCACCGGGGCGCCCAATTCAGAAAGCTTCTGACGCATGAGCAGCTTGTCCTGCGCGTAGAGGAGTGCGGAAGGCTGGGGCTGGACGTTGTAGGAGGCGTCGATAAGCGCGCGCACATGCTCCGCCGGTACATGCTCGTGTTCGAAGGTCACCGCGTCTGCGCCTTCTGCAGCCTTAACCAGAACGTCATAGTCGTGGTAATCACCAAGAACGACGTCGGGAATGACCTGCGCGGCGGACTTGCCCGGCTCGGATGCCAGGAGGCGCAGGTGGATGTCGAGCTCAGCCGCGGCCGGCTGCATCATGCGCGCAAGCTGGCCATCTCCAAAAACAGTAACGGTAGGTTTGTGTTGTTCACTCACTCCTTCAATACTAGCCTTGGGGCCATGATTGTCCGGCATACCATCTTCCAAAACTCGCTCATGACCGCCCTGTTGGACGGTATTTACGACGGCGAAATGACCATCGACGAGCTTTTGGGAAAGGGCAATTTCGGCATCGGCACCTTCGATGCGCTGGATGGGGAGATGATCATCCTCGACGGCATCTGCTACCAGCTGCGCGGTGATGGCACCGCAACCGTCGCCGACCTTGACCAGGGCACCCCTTTCGCCGTCGCCACCAATTTCGTACCCCGCATTAAGGTGGCCGCGCCCAAGGGTCTCAAGCGCGAGGAGCTGTCCTCCTTCATTGATGATCTGGAGCCCTCGGCCAATTACATGTATGCGGTTCGCATCACCGGCCGTTTCAGCTCCGTGGTGACCCGCACGGTGGTCAAGCAATCCAAGCCCTATCCGCCTCTGACCCAGGCGGTCGGCGGCGATAAGGAGCTCCGTTTTAGCGACGTCGATGGCATCATCGGCGGCTTCCGTACCCCGGTCTTTGAGAAGGGCATTTCGGTACCAGGCTGCCACGTTCACTTCATTGACGCTGAGCGTACGTCCGGCGGCCATGTGCTGGACTACACCGTGGATGAAGCCACGATTGAGCTGTGCCCGGGAACCGATTTGGAGCTGCGCCTGCCGCTAACCCACGAGTTCCGCTCAGCGAACCTGGCACCGGAAGATCTCGATTCCCAGCTGCACACGACTGAGATTAAGAACTAGCCCCAGACCGGTTGTTCGTTGAGGATATCCTCAACGCGCTTGGCCTTGGGGATGGCCGGAAAGTACATCGGCCGCTCATAGCCATGCAGCGCGAGTGAAATGCCGCCGCGGCGTCGGCGAGCCCCGCGAATATCGCTTAGCGGAATCGAGTCGACGCGCTTGCCCTCGCGGGCGATGACGCGCAAGTTAGTCACGATGAACCGCTTGCGGCGCGCTTTGATGAGAGGAACGATAAAGCGCCACACCGCCAGCAGCGCCCACAGAGCAACGAGGCCATTGCGAAGTGCCAAGTCAATGCCGTTGTAATCGCACCAGCCGATGGCAATCCAGCACACGCCGGTGACCACGACGAGCTCGAGAAACGGGAAGAGCAGCGTGCGAAACGGCGCTGTCATATCCGCGCGGGCCACTTCGCCGCGTCCCATCTCCATGAGGTTCATGGGGCACATGATACCCACCTGCTCACGCAACCCGACTAAGCGGCACTCAGTTCATGGTGGTGCAGAGAGCGCCTTCTAAACGGCATCTTCTAGACGGCATCAGTCAACGGGCATCTTTGCCTCTAAAAACGCCTTGCGGGGTCTCCATATGGCGTTTTCAGGGATGAAAACGCCCTTTGAGATATGCCTTTTAGCGGATGCCTGATAGAGAGGGGCGCGTGCTTAACGACGCTCCCCCTCCCGACAAAAGCTCAAAAGCTACTGTGCAGCGGGCCGCAGGTGGATGACATCGCCGGCGGAATAGTATTCGCCACCAACATTGATGCGGCCATCATCAGCCACGCCTTCAACAGTGCCGGTAACATCACCGGTCGGGGCTTCGAGGCGCACTTCCTGGCCAATCGAAGAGCAGACCTTGCGGTAATCTGCCATGAGCTGCGGATCCTGTTGTTCCCACTGGTTGATTCTGCGGTGCAGGTTTTTCAGCACGGTGATAGCGAGTTCAGTGCGGTCAGTGTCCAAGCCCTCAAGCGCCAAAGAGGTCGCGGCCTCAATAGGCAGCTCTTCGCGAGTCAAGGTGACGTTGATGCCCATCCCCACGACGACGCGCGCGGACGGCGGGTTCGCCGCTTGGGTCTTCGGCGCCACCTCGGTCTTGTTGATTTCCGCCTTATTCACTTCCGCCTTGGAGACCTCAGCCTTAGCCACCTCTGCCTTGGAGACCTCCGTCTTCGGCGCGGACTTGAAAGCCTCGCCCACTGGGCCGGCCTCGGCGAGGATGCCGCACAGCTTCTTACCACCGATGTGCACGTCATTCGGCCACTTGAGTACCGCTCCTTCGACGGAATCGGTCACAGCCAGGCCCGCGGCCAGCGGCAGGGTTCCTAAATGATCCAGCGAATCCGGGAGGATAAGCACGGAGAAAATAAGCTGCGAGCCGGCCGGGCTGACCCAGTGACGGCCCAAACGGCCCTTGCCGGCGAGTTGCTCATTGGCTAGCAGGACAGTGCCATCAGCCACCTTGTCTGCCTGCATGAGGTCGGTATTGGTCGAGCCAGTGGACTCGGTGTACTCAATGACGGCGAAGTCATCCGCCACGGCTTCACGGATACGGTCCAGATCAAGAGCAGTCATGGTGCCCGATCCTACTCGCTGCTGTCGAGCACCTCACTGCAGCTGAGTGTCAGTAACGAGTGTTAGGGTTACTGCATGGCAAAGGTCACATTTGAGAACGTCGGCATTACTTATCCCCGTGCCGAGAACCCCACGGTCAAGGACCTCAATCTCGAGATTGCGGACGGCGAGTTTCTAGTCCTCGTTGGCCCCTCCGGCTGCGGTAAGTCCACCACCCTGCGCGCACTGGCTGGTTTGGAGCCGATCTCCAGCGGTCGCATTCTTATCGACGACACAGACGTCACCGGCCTCGAGCCGGGCGAGCGCGACATCGCGATGGTCTTCCAGAACTACGCGCTCTACCCACACCTCACTGTGGCAGAGAACATGGGCTTTGCCCTCAAGCTGGCCAAGCGCCCAAAGGCAGAAATCAAGGCCAAGGTGGAAGAAGCCGCCAAGACCTTGGGGCTGACCGACTATCTCAAGCGCAAACCCAAAGACCTTTCCGGCGGTCAGCGCCAGCGCGTGGCCATGGGCCGTGCCATCGTGCGCGAACCTAAGGCCTTCCTCATGGATGAGCCGCTGTCCAACCTCGACGCCAAGCTGCGCGTGCAGACCCGCGCGGAGCTGGCAAGCCTCCAGCAGCGCCTAGGCACCACCACCATCTACGTCACCCATGACCAGGTGGAAGCTATGACGATGGGAGATCGCGTTGCCGTACTCAAGGATGGCGTGCTCCAGCAGGTAGCCCCGCCGCGCGAGCTGTACGACGCACCGGCGAACGAGTTCGTCGCGGGTTTCATCGGTTCCCCGGCCATGAATATCTTCGATTACAACGGCGGCCGCATCGGCGTGCGCCCGGAGAAGATGTTCATTAACAAAGGCCCGCTGGGTTTCCAAGGAGTCGTGGACTTCGTAGAAGAGCTCGGCGCCGAGTCCTTCGTGTATGTCACCGTCGGCGAACAGCGTTTCGTCGCCCGGGCACAGGGCGAGGCACCCCAGCGCGGCGACGACGTCGTGCTGACCTTCAATCCCCGCGAGGCGCACCGCTTCGATCCGGAGACCGGTGAGCGCATTAACGACTAACGAGCGCATCCACGGCTAATAGGGGGTAGTTTCACCCCCGTTTCTAGTGAGATTAACGCCAAAACCACATGCACTGTGGACCTGATCCCTTATTTTGAAGTCACCAGAAGTTTTCCGAAAGGTGAATATTCCATGAAGAAGCCGTTTCTTCCCAGCTCCCTGTGTACGGTTCGTCGCGGTGTCATTGCCACCACAGCTGCACTCGCGCTGACCTTGGCCGGATGCTCGTCCAGCGATGACTCCTCCTCCGACGCTGGCTCGGACGCCGCCACCAAGGACACGGACGGCCGCGGGCCCATCACCTTTGCCATGGGCAAGAACGATACCGACAAGATCACCCCCATTATCGAAGCGTGGAACGCCGAGCACCCGGACGAGAAGGTCGAGCTCAAGGAGCTCGCTGGCGAGGCCGACGCTCAGCGTGAGACCCTCGTGCAGTCCCTGCAGGCAGGCAACTCTGACTACGATGTCATGGCGCTCGATGTGGTGTGGACCGCTGACTTCGCCGCTAACCAGTGGCTGGCGCCGCTGACCGGTGACCTCGAGGTGGACACCTCCGACCTGCTGGAGCCCACCGTCGAGTCCGCCACCTACAACGGCACCCTCTACGCGCTGCCGCAGAACACCAACGGACAGCTGCTATTCCGCAACACTGAGTTGGCGGACAAGGCTCCGGAGAAGTTCGCGGACATCGCGTCTGCCTGTGAAGCCATCAAGGACGATGCTGCCTGCCTGACCACCCAGCTCAAGCAGTACGAGGGCCTGACTGTGAACACCGCAGGTTTCATTGAGGGTTGGGGCGGTTCCATCCTGGATGACGAGGGCAATGTCACCGTCGACTCCGACGAGGCCAAGGAAGGCCTGCAGGCGCTTGTCGACGCCTACGAGGACGGCACCATCTCCAAGGACTCCACCGCCACAACGGAGGAGGAGACGAACCTCGCCTTCACCGAGGGCAAGACCGCCTTTGCCATTAACTGGCCGTACATGTACACCAACGCTGAGGACAAGGGCATTAAGTTCGAGGTTCAGCCGCTGGTGGGCAAGGACGGCGTTGGTGTATCCACCCTGGGTGGCTACAACAACGGCATCAACATCAACTCGGAAAACAAGGCCACTGCCTTGGACTTCATCAAGTTCATCATCAACGAAGAGAACCAGAAGTCCTTCGCTGAGGCATCCTTCCCGCCGGTCCTGGCTTCCATCTACGATGATGAATCCCTGGTCGAGGAGTTCCCATACCTCCCGGCTCTGAAGGAGTCCCTGGAGAACGCCGCTCCGCGTCCGGTCTCCCCGTTCTACACCGCCATCTCCAAGGCCGTGCAGGATAACGCCTACGCAGCGCTGACCGCCGGCAAGTCCGTCGATGACGCTACGAAGGACATGAAGGCAGCCATCGAGGCAGCGTCACAGGGTTAATCCTCCCCGCGAGTATGGGGCGCGAGTAAGTCCACCGAGACTTGCCCGCGCCCCCTTCGTTGATCTTGGCCAACCCGAGCTACAAAGCAGCGGGTACTGCGTGCATAACACCGATGTCCGGAGCACCCGCTATGATTTTCACAACTGTCCCCTAATATCCTGACAACTTTCACCCCCTACAACTTTCACACTGTAGAAAGGCAGGCACCGCATGGCTGGTAGAACGCGTACTGCGGATTCGCGCAAGCAGTATCTGCAGGCAGCCGGCCTCATCGCGCCCGCGCTCATTGCGCTGGCCGTGGTGATTGGCTATCCCATCGTGCGAGCTGTCATGTTGTCCTTCCAGGGCAATAAGCGGCTCAACCCCACCACGGGCGTATTCGAGGAAGGCTCGTTTGCGGGCCTAGAGAACTACCTCTACTGGATTACCAACAGGTGCATGTCCGCTACGGGCCAGGCCGCCACGTGTCCCGATGGCGTTATTGCGACGGACTTTTGGCCGGCGGTGAAGATTACGCTTTTCTTCACCGTCGTGACCGTGGCTCTGGAAACCATCCTCGGCATGGTCATGGCGCTGGTCATGAACGGCGAGTATCGCGGCCGTGGCCTCGTTCGTGCTGCGGTGCTCATTCCGTGGGCTATTCCGACTGCGGTAACGGCAAAACTGTGGCAATTCATGTTCGCTCCGGATGGCATCATCAACTCGCTCATCGGTGAGCGCATCGCGTGGACCACGGACCCGTTTTATGCGCGCCTTGCGGTCATCATCGCAGACGTGTGGAAGACCGCACCATTTATGGCCCTGCTTATCTTGGCCGGTCTGCAGATGATTCCGCGTGATGTGTACGACGCCGCCCGCGTCGACGGCGCCTCCCGTATCCAAACTTTCTTCACCATCACCCTGCCACTCGTGAAGCCGGCGCTCATGGTAGCTATTCTCTTCCGCACGCTTGATGCACTGCGTATGTACGACCTGCCGGTCATCATGATCTCGGCGTCCTCCAACTCGCCCACTGCCACGATTTCCCAGCTGGTGGTGGAAGATATGCGCCAAGGAAACTTCAACTCCGCCTCCGCATTGTCCACGCTGATCTTCCTGCTCATCTTTACCGTGGCCTTCATCCTCGTGCGCTTTTTGGGCGCGGACGTCGGCGGTGTGGCGCGTGACAAACGTACTAAGAAGGATAAGGAGCCTGCAGCATGAAAAAGTTCGGCCACTACCTCGGTATCCTCTTCATCATGTTCTGGGGCCTAGCCCCCTTCTACTGGATGGTTGTCACAGCGCTTCGCGATAAAGCCCATACCTTTGACACCACCCCGTGGCCTACGCACGTGACCCTGGACAACTTCCGCGACGCTCTGGCCACGGATAAGGGCAACGACTTCCTCAATGCGTTGGGCAACTCTCTGATCATCTCCTTGGCCACGACCGCAGTGGCCGTACTCATCGGCGTGTTTACCGCCTATGCGCTAGCCCGATATGACTTCCCTGGAAAAGGAATCGTCACGGGCATCATCCTGGCGGCCTCGATGTTCCCCGCTATCGCGCTCGTTACCCCGCTTTTCCAGCTTTTTGGCAACCTTGAGTGGATTGGCACCTACCGCGCGATGATCATTCCAAACATCTCCTTTGCGCTGCCACTCACGGTCTACACCTTGCTGAGTTTCTTCCGCCAGCTGCCGTGGGAGTTGGAGGAAGCGGCGAGAGTCGATGGGGCGTCGCGAAGCCAGGCCTTCCGCCTCGTGCTCCTACCCTTGGCCGCACCGGCACTGTTTACCACCGCCATCATCGCCTTCATCACAACCTGGAACGAGTTCATGCTGGCCAAGCAGCTGTCCACCACCGCTACCGAGCCGGTGACCGTGGCCATCGCACGCTTCTCTGGCCCCTCGGCCTTCGAGTACCCCTACGCCGCCACGATGGCAGCCGGCGCGCTGGTGACGATTCCGCTCATCATCATGGTTCTCATTTTCCAGCACCGCATCGTTGCCGGCCTCACCGCCGGAGGTGTCAAGGCTTAATGCGGCGCGCACTGCTGTGGGATACTGCGCTAGGCTTCGTCGGTTTCTTCGCCGCCCTAGCGCTCCTGCAGGCGGTTCTTAATCTTTATCAGCCCTCCCCCGCCCTCTGGCCAGGGCTCCTTGCCGGCGCGCTCATGCTGGCGGAGTACCTGCTCTGGCGGGCTAAACGGAAGGATCTTCAATGAGCTGGCACGATAACGCCATTTTCTACCAGGCCCTCGTGGGCTCGTACAAGGACACCCGCGGCGAAGGCGTTGGCACGTTGCGCGGCGTCATTGAGAAGCTCGATTACCTCAAATGGCTGGGCGTCGATTGTCTCTGGCTCTCCCCGTTCTATGCCTCCCCGTTGCGCGATGATGGCTATGACATCGCCGATTACTACGCCATCCACCCGGATTACGGCACCATGGAGGACTTTGACGAGCTCGTTGCCGAGCTGCATGCCCGCGGTATGCGCCTCATGACGGACTTGGCTTTCAACCACACCTCTACGGATCACCTGTGGTTCCAGGCCTCGCGCACCGATCCCGAAGGCCCCTATGGCGACTACTACGTGTGGGGAGATGATCCGCTGCGCTACCCGGAGATTCGCATCATCTTTACCGATACGGAGACCTCAAACTGGGCATGGGACCCGGAGCGCAAGCAGTACTACTTCCACCGCTTCTACTCGCACCAGCCGGATCTGAACTACGACAACCCGAAGGTCCACGAGGAAATCTTTAAGATTCTCTCCTTCTGGCTGGACAAAGGTGTGGATGCCTTCCGCCTCGATGCGATTGCGTACCTCTATGAGCGCGATGGCTTGGGCGGTGAATCCCTCCCAGAGACCGTAGACTTCGTGGAGAAGATCCGTACTTTCCTGGAGGAGAACTACCCTGAGGCCGTTATCCTCGCCGAGGCGAATCAGCCCCCAGAAGACACCATGGAGTTCTATGGCACGGGCAATCGCTTCCACATGGTGTTCAATTTCCCAGTCATGCCGCGGTTGTATCAGGCACTCGCGCTGGGCGATGCCACACCGGTCTACGACATCATGGCCGAGCTTCCCGAACTTCCCCAGGGCTGCCAGTGGGGAACCTTCCTGCGCAACCATGATGAGCTGACACTGGAGATGGTCGACGAGGACCAGCGCGCCCTCATGTACGAGCACTACCTGCCCGATGATCAGATGCGTGCCCACGTGGGCATCGCGCGACGCTTGGCACCCCTGTTGGGCAATGATTACCGCAAGATTGAGCTCTTTTACTCCCTCCTCATGACGCTGCCCGGTGCACCTTTCCTTTATTACGGCGATGAGATTGGCATGAATGATGCCCCGGAGCTTCCGGACCGTGACGCCGTGCGTACTCCAATGCAGTGGGAGCCTGGCGACGGCGCTGGTTTCAGTACAGCCGCACACACCCGCCGTCCCATCGTCGGTGGCGTGGGGATTTCGGTGGAGGAGCAGCTTGCCGACGACGCCTCTCTTCTCCACCGCCTGCGCGGTCTTATCCAGCAGCGCAAGGCGCATCCGGAACTCGGCACCGCACCTTTCGAGGCCGTAGAAACCGGCCTTACGGGCGTGCTGGGGTTCCAACGCGAAGGTCTGCTTTGTCTGCATAACTTCACCGACCAAGCAGTGGACCTTGGTCCGGTGGAGCTCGGACCTTATGGCTATGCCTGGCTTCCAGTCGAAGTTTAAACGGCCACTGTGTCCCACCTCACCCCGCATGTCAGGTTACCCAAACGTTAACTCAGGGTGAACAAAATGCGGACTTTCCCCTCTACGGCTATATAGTCGGTTCAACCCATTGATGTGGACAGTCACATCATCACTACAAGAGAATATAGAGGTGAGAAAATGAATACCCTGAACGGATTCCTTTCCGCCATTACCAGTTCAGTCAAACCGGACTTAGGCCAATTTAGTGCGGAACAATCCCACCCCACCGCCGAAAACCACCAGGTAGCAGTGTCAAGAGTCACGTTGCCCACCCACCCAAGACCTAAGTCAAGCCATAATGACCGTTTCCGTAGAGCACTGCACATCTCTTCCCAAACGGATTACCCCTTCGCTCCCCTCGCAATGCGCAACGTCTGCATCCCTCCATCGACATGCTGGAAGCATCTTACAAAAGGCGTCTGACAAAAGGCATCAATCATAAGGCGTTTTCACGGCTGAAAACGCCATTTACTCATTACAGATGGCGTTTTTAGACCCAAAGATGCCCCTTGCCAGATGCCTTTTACAAAACACCCTCCTGCCTTAGGTCAATTTAGTGCGGAACAATCCCACCTCACCGCCGAAAACCACCAGGTAGCAGTGTAAAGAGTCACGTTGCTCACCCACCCAAGACCTAAGTCAGGATAATTTCACCGAAGAAGCAGCGGACCTGGGACCTGTAGAGCTGGGCCCCTATGGCTATGCCTGGCTTCCGGTCGAGGGCTAAAACGGATACTGTGCCCTACCTCACCCCGCACGCCAGGTTGCCCAAAAGTTAACTCAGAGTGAACAAAATGCGGACTTTTCTCCCCTATAGCTATATAGTTGGTTCAACCCAATGATGTGGACAGCCACATCATCACTACAAGAGAATAGAGAGGTGGGAAAATGAATACCCTGAACGGATTCCTTTCCGCCATTACCAACACAGTCAAAAGCGCCACCGGAATCAACCTTGACCCTGTGCAGCCGGCACCCCTGGTAACACACATCGCCGAGGACCTGCTCAAGCACGACCTCATCCCAGCCACCCGCAACGACATCGAAGAGTCTTACGCCGTCCTCACGGGCAACTTCCCTGCCGAAGGTGACCTTGCCGAGGTAGAACTCTTCCTCCACAGCTTCGGCTGGCTCGCCTAGCCCCCTTCACATAACCCCGCCCCCACCACGGGCGGGGTTTTCCCATACGGCCACCCCCACACAGTGCGCATTCCGCACCCACTAGACTGTGAAGACATGCCGCCAACCATCCAATCGCGAGGATTTCCTCATATTTTTCACCACCGTTTACCTGCACAAACATGAATTGTGAGGGAAATCACCCGAGCGCCGATATACATTCCTATCCAAAACCTCTCTACACTGCCAAACATGACTATTTCCTCACATTTGTCAGAGCTGGACTCCCTCAGCGCCGACACCACCGCAGGCAAGATCGCTGAATTGAAGAGGCGTCGTGAAGCAGCGGCCCAACCCATGGGCGAGAAAGCCCACGAAAAGGTCCACGCACAAGGCCGCCTCACCGCCCGCGAACGATTGGACTACCTCCTCGATGAAGGCTCCTTCGTGGAGACGGACATGCTCGCTGTGCACCGCACCTCGGACTTCGGTATGGGCAAGAAGCGCCCGCTGACCGATGGCATCGTCACCGGCTGGGGCACCATCGACGGCCGCGAGGTCTGCATCTTCTCCCAAGACGGAACCGTCTTCGGCGGCGCGCTCGGCGAGGTCTATGGCGAGAAGATGATCAAGATCATGGAGCTGTCCATCACCACCGGCCGCCCACTCATCGGCCTCTACGAGGGCGCCGGCGCTCGCATCCAGGATGGTGCCGTCTCCCTGGACTGGATTGCCAAGACCTTCTACCAGAACGTCATGGCCTCCGGCGTCGTCCCGCAGATCTCCGTCATCATGGGTGCTTGCGCCGGCGGAAACGCCTACTCCCCTGCCCTCACGGACTTCGTGGTCATGGTGGACAAGAAGTCCAAGATGTTCGTCACCGGCCCCGATGTCATCAAGACCGTCACTGGCGAGGAAGTCAGCCAGGAAGAACTCGGCGGCGCGGGCATCCACATGCACAAGTCCGGCACCTCGCACTACACCGCGGCCAGCGATGAAGAAGCCTTGGACTGGGTCCACGATCTACTGACCTACCTGCCTTCCAATAACCGGCAGCTGACCCCGGCAGAACCCTACGAAGAACTGGGCGAAGAAACCGTCGATGACCTCGTGCTGGATAGCATCATCCCGGATTCCCCCAACCAGCCCTATGACGTCAAGGAGGTCATCGAGGCTCTCACCGATGATGGCGATTTCTTGGAGATCCAGGCCGACCGCGCCGATAACGTCGTCACCGCTTTCGGGCGCATCGAGGGCCGCACCGTCGGTTTCGTGGCCAACCAGCCGCAGGTTTTCGCCGGCTGCCTCGACATCGATTCTTCGGAGAAAGCCGCCCGCTTTGTGCGCACCTGCGACGCCTTCAACATCCCGATCATCATGCTGGTCGACGTCCCCGGTTTCCTCCCCGGCGCCGATCAGGAACACGATGGCATCCTGCGCCGCGGCGCTAAGCTGCTCTACGCCTATGCCGAAGCCACCGTTCCCAAAATCACCGTCACCCTGCGCAAGGCCTACGGCGGCGCCTACTGCGTGATGGGTTCCAAGGGCCTTGGCGCTGACGTCAACCTAGCATGGCCCACCGCCCAGATTGCGGTCATGGGCGCGGCCGGCGCCGTCGGCTTCATTTACCGCAAGGAAATCAAGGCCGCCCACGAGAAGGGCCTCGACGTCGCTGAGCTCACCAAGTCTTTCGAGCGCGAATACGAAGACCACATGCTCAACCCCTATAAGGCCGCGGAGCGCGGGCTTATCGACGCCGTCATTCTCCCTTCCGAAACCCGCAGCACCATCGCCAAGAATCTGCGCTTCTTCGCCGATAAGACTGTCCCGCGCCCATCCCGCAAGCATGGCAACATTCCGCTGTAAACAGCACGCCTTAAAGCGCACGGCTGCGCTGTATTACACTAGTGTTTCATGACTGACTTGAAGACGACCGCTGGCAAGATCGAGGACCTGGGCGCCAAGCTCACCGAGTCCCGCGCGCCGCAGGGAGAGGTTCCCGCTGCCCGCAGCGCCATCGAAGCGCTCTTTGACGCCGGCTCCTTCGTGGAGACTGACGCGCTGGCACGCCACCGCTCCACCGACTTCGGCCGCGAGCACAACCGCCCCTACACCGACGGCGTCATCACTGGTTTCGGCACCGTCGATGGGCGCAAGGTCTGCGCTTATGCTCAGGACGCCTCGCTTTTCGACGGCACCATGGGCGAGGTCTACGGCGAAAAGGTCACCAAACTCTATGACCTAGCCATTAAGACCGGCGTGCCGATCGTCGCACTGGTCGCCGGCGATAAGCCGCGTGCTCAGGAAGGCATTATTTCTTCCGCCATGCAGGCGCGCATCCTCGCCCGCGCCACCACTGCGTCCGGCCTCATCCCGCAGGTCACCGCGGTCTACGCGGACTCGAAGGATGCCTCGCTTATCGCTGCACTCTCCGATGTTGTCATTGCTCCCGACGGAGACCTGCAGGCGGAGGGCGAGCATGAGGTGGACGTCGCCAAGCGCGTGCTCTCCTACCTGCCCTCCAATAACCGTGCTGCTGCTCCCCGTGCCGAGGCCACCATCGTCTCCGGTTCGGTCGAGTCCAACATCAGCGATGCTGACCGCGAGCTCGATCGCCTCGTGGCCGATGACGGCACCGTGGACCTTGCCGATGTTGTCACCGCCACCTGTGAGGATGTCTTTGAACTCACTCCTCAGGTGAGCGGCGTCTTCACCGGTTTCGGCCGCATTGAGGGCCGCACGGTGGGCATCATTGCCAACCGCGACGCCCTCGATGCCGCAGCCGCCGCCAAGGCAGCACGATTTATCCGCCTGTGCGATGCCTTTAATACTCCTCTCATCGAGTTCGTCGATTCCCCCGCCCTCGAGGTGGAAAAGGCCGCCCTGGCAAAACTCGTGCATGCGTATTCCGCCGCCAGCGTGGGCAAGATTAGCGTCATCGTGCGCCGCGCCCACGGCACCGGCTACATCGCATTCGGTTCCAAGGACCTTGGCGCCGACCTGTCCTATGCGTGGCCAACAGCAGAGATTTCCGTAGCCGACGGCCCCGCGCTGGCCGCTGAGCTGGAGCTGAGTGAAGACGACGCCGCCGATTACCTGACTCCCTACCAGGCGGCTGAGCGCGGCCTCGTCGATTCTGTTATTACCCCAGCAGCCACCCGCGGTTCCCTCGTTGAGGGCTTGCGCCTGCTGGACCGCAAGATTGTCCCGACTCTGCCGAAGAAGCACGGCAATATCGTTTTGTAGAGGTATCCATGTCTGATTCCCTGTTTACCGTCCTGCGCGGCAACCCTACTGACGCCGAGGTCGCGGCACTGTCCACGGTGCTCACCCAGCTCGATTCTGAGGCGCGCGCCAAGGCTGCCGATACCCGCTCCGAGCGCAACCTATGGGGCCAGCCAGGTGATGTGTTCAACCCGTCGGCCTTCCGCAACGTCCGCTACTACTAAACACATGCGCCTCGTCCTCGCCTCCCAGTCGCCGTCCCGCCTGTCCATCCTGCGCGGCGCCGGCGTGGAGCCCGTCATTGCCCCGGCCGACGTGGACGAGCGGGCTATCGAAGAGCGCCTAGCGGGTGCTGAACCCGCGGAGATCGTCTGCGCCCTCGCCACGGCTAAGGCCGAGGCCATCGCCCCCGACTATCCCGAGGACGTCGTGGTGGGCGGGGATTCCATGCTGCTTCTCGACGGCTCCCTCCAAGGCAAACCCCACACCCCCGAGGCCACCGTGGAGCGCTGGCATGCGCAGGCCGGCCGCGCCGCAGAGCTCATCACCGGGCATTGCGTGCTCCACGGCGATGAGCGCTTCGTCGAGGCTTCGCGCACGACGGTGCATTTTGCGCAGGCCTCTAATGCCGATATTGAGGCCTATGCCCGCACTGGCGAGCCACTCGAATGCGCCGGCGCCTTTACCCTGGAGGCCCTCGGCGGCTGGTTCATCGACCGCATTGAGGGCGATCCTTCTTCCGTTATCGGCCTTTCGCTGCCAGTGCTGCGGCGCGCGCTGTATTCCTTCGGGCTCAACGTTTCTGACTTCTGGGCTTAGCCCCGGTGTCAGGCGAATCCTTCTAGTTTCGCCCCCCTGTGGTGGTCGTGACGCCACAGGGCTACAGTGGGGCGGCATGGAAATGAAAGACATGCTCGCCCCAAAACCCATCAAGCTGCCCGCCGATCCGGGTGCTGACAGCACTTCCGATCTCACCGCGGGAATCGTGGCCCACCCAGGCTCTCCACTGCTGTGGGCACTGCTGGCGGAGCAGGAACTAGACAAGCACAAGGGCGCTGAGCCCACCGCTTTCATCACCGCCTACGCCTATGCGCGTACCGGATACCACCGCAGCCTCGACCGCCTGCGCGGCAATGGTTGGAAGGGCTGGGGACCAGTCCCCTTCTCCCACGAGCCCAACCAAGGCGTGCTGCGTGCCATCGCTGCTCTTGGCCACGCCGCGAAGGCTATCGGCGAGGACGCGGAGTATGACCGCATCCGCCAAATGCTCTCCGATGCCGACCCCGAGTGCGTCGCCACCCTCCTTGACTAAGCTTCTTTCCCCCGCCCCAGCACCCCAGTCCTCATGCCTTACACATGGCTCTGCTCAAACAGTTCGACTTAGAAGGATCACGCGGGGGCAAGCGACCCTTCCTGGAATGCGCTGCTGGATTGTTTTCCCTTGGACAAACCAGCTAACTGACATCTCTTACGACGCGTGGAGGCAGCCCTCGCTGCACGCTATCAGCACACAAAAGCCCTGCGGACCTCACATTCGAGGCCGCAGGGCTTTGCTGTTCGGAGTCAGAACCGTGCGGAGGAGTTACTCCGTGTCGTCACGGTCAGCCTTAGCTACGAGCTCACTGGTGTTCTGCGCCGTGCGGATGCTGGCTGCGAAGAACTCCAATATGAGGCGGACTTGGATGATGTAAAGGAGGTAGGCAATGCCACCGCCGATCAGAACCACGAGGAAGGACACGACACCAGAAACTGGGCCTTGAGCAAAAGAGGCCAGGGCTGTGAGCAGCGTACCTACCCAAAAGACAGCGCCCAAAGCCACGACGAGAATGTAGATGACGGACGCGAACTTCAGGGTAATGAAGTCCTTGAAGGAGAAATCAAACAGTGCGCTGAAGAAGCCTGAGCCCTTGCTAGAGGAATCAGCGGACTGATTGCTCTGCTGCGGCGCTGGGGCGGCGAACGGCGAGTTCTGGTCGCCGAAGCCCTGGTTCTGTGACTGCTCACCGAATCCATTGTTCTGTGCGGCAAAACCCTGATTCTGGTCCTGCTGGCCAAAGCCAGAGTTCTGGTCACCAAAGCCTTGGTTCTGCGGCTGCTCACCGAAGCCGTTGTTCTGCGCGGCAAAGCCCTGCTGCTGGGAGAAACCGCCGAAACCTGCGTTCTGGTTAGCCTGCTCGCCCTGGGAGGACTCAAACGACTGGGCGGCCTGGGAATCCTGAGAGGCTTGAGCACCGAAGCTCTCCGTCTGCTGCTGGCCGCCGAAGCCATAGCCCTGACCGGAGGCCGAAGAGCTGCCGAAGCTTGCGTTCTGAGCGCCAAAGCTCTGGTTGGACGAGCCATAGTCAGCGGAGCGTGCAGAGTAGTCAGCGTTCGAGGAGTTGGCGGCACCGTCGGCATTGCTGGAGGAAGACTCCGCACCGAAGCCCTGGGAAGAGCCGTAGGAAGCGCCCTGAGCCGAACCATAGGACTCGGAAGCCGGTACAGCGGAACCGGAATCACTAAAAGACGCTCCTGTGTCGGAAGAAGCCGAGTCACGTGCTGCAGTCTCTGAGGCGAACGCAGAATCAGACGAGTCGGACGCCGAAGAGGAGGAAGACGCAGAGTACGAGGAGTCAGAATCCGCTGATGCGGCCGAATCACCAGACTCATTGGACTGTGCAGGCTCAGACGGAGTCTGGGAGAAATCGCCGTACCCAGCCTGGCCGCCCCAACCGAAGCCAGAGTTGGAGTTGGACTGAGCACCCGGGTAGCCCCAACCAGCAGCAGCATTGTCATTGCCGTAGCCACTGCCAAAGCCTTCACCGAAACCCGGCTGGGAATTGTCGGTAGCGGAACCGTTCTCTGCTGCGGCGGAGCCCTCAGCGGAATGCTCCGGCGCCGGATTGTTCGGGTTGAAATCAGAGCCAAAGCCGCTGCCGAAGCCGCCGCCAAAACCCTGGTTAGAAGGATCGTTGTTGTCGCCGTTTTCGCCGAACTGGTTGGGGTTAGTCATCGCTCGGTTGTCCTTTCACAGAGAAAATCGCAGAGCAGTACACAAACGTGTAATTTTTACTTCTCCGAAGGTACCTGAGATCCGGCTCACTGGCAGCGCTCATTGGGGAACGCGCCCCACAACGCTGGAATCCACCCTAAGCCCCAATAAAGGAAAATCCCCCGCCGAAGGCGAGGGATTCACGGATGAACGCTTAGGCGTGCTTGGCCTCAACGCGCTTGATGGCTTCAGCGGCCACCTTCTCCTGGATGCCCATGTCGAGCTCCGAGGTGAAGCCCACGCAGGAGCAGTTGATTTCACCGAGGACGTAGGTGTCCTCGCCGTTCTCGCCGTCTGCCAGCATGAAGTCCGCGGTCCAAATCAGCGGGATGTTGTCGCCACCGAGCTTCTCAGCGATGACCGGGCGGACCTCAGCGAACATGTCGACGAGCTCCTGCCACTCCTCCGGCTTCTGGTAGGTGTACTTAGCACCAGAGAACAGGGTGGCGGAGAAAGCGTCGCCGCCCTCAGCCGGCTTCTTGTGCACCACGAAGACTGGGTCCGGGCCAACGAGGAGGATGCGGATCTCGCCTTCAACGATGCGTGGCATGAAGCGCATATCCACGAGCATGCCGTTGTCGCCGATGATGTACTGGTCGCAGAAGTCCATGAATTCGCCGAGTTCGCGCTCCTCGGTGTGGTTGTCCACAGCCTCGGTGCACTTGATCTTGGTGTCGAGCGGCAGTGCGGTGCCCGGCTCGACGGACTCGGCCAGCTTTTCGTCAGCCAAGCGCACACGCCAGATGCCGGAGCCGGTGGAACCACGGTTCTGCTTGAGCACGCGCTCGCCGTAGGACAGGGAGGTCGGGAAGGTGTTGTGGAAGGACTCGACGTCGTAGTAGGCAGCGGTGTCGGACGGCACAAGGTCGGTGTCGTTGAGCTTGACCAAGGCGTCCTTAGCACCGTAGGCCATCATCTCGTACGGGGTGGACATGCCAACCAGGCCGGCCTCAGACAGCTTGGTGAGCAGGTCGAAGTAGCCCTTCTCGCCGCCCGGAATGTTGCCCGGGTTGACGCGGGAAATGTAGGCATCAAAGTTCTCAGAGACGTACTCGAAGAGCTGCTCAGACCACTCGGGGCGGTAGAAAACTACCTCTGCGTGCCAGCCAGCATCCTTGATGCTGTCGACGATGGGCATGGTGTCCTTGCGGTGGCCGTTGATCTGCTTGTCGGATCCGCCCTCAACCTCGAAGACGACGATTGCCTTATGCACAGCGATTCCCTTTCGTTGGGTACTTATGTGGGGGTCACCTCTTAAAATAACCCAGGTTTGCATCGCGCGCTGAACAAGCATTTTCCACCAAAAGGCGTGCTCATCCGCCCCGCAAAGCTCCTGACCAGCACTCTTGTTATAACCAGTGCCTGTGCCGTGGAAAATACCACTAGATAAATGTATCCAACACCACAAAAGTTTCTCTTGAGTGACCACTTATGTGCGAAGCGCGCTAAGGTTGAGTCGACCGTCCCCCTCTCAACGAGAAAGGTAGGTGGACCGTGGCCGAATTCGACCCGAATCCCCCTTTCCAGGAGTACGCGCACCCTGAGCGTCTCGTTTCCGCCCCGTGGCTGTCCGCGCGTCTGGGCGTCAATGGCCTACGCGTCATCGAAGTCGATGAGGATTCCCTCCTCTACGACATTGGCCACATCCCAACCGCCATCCGTATTAATTTCCAGACGGAACTGCTCGATAGCACCACGCGAGACATCATCGATGAGGAAGCTTTCGCCGAGCTCCTTCGCTCCAAGGGCATTGAGCGCGACGACACCGTCATCCTGTATGGCGATAAATCTAACTGGTGGGCCGCCTTTGCTCTGTGGGTCTTCGAACTATACGGCCACCCGGACGTCCGGCTGCTCGACGGCGGACGTGACGCCTGGATGTCTGAAGAACGCGATACCTCTTTCATGGTGCCCGAGCCCACCACCTCCTCCTACCCCGAGGTCACCCGCGACGATTCCGCGCGCGTCTTCGTTGACGAACTGCGCTCCTCAGAAGCAACGCTGGTAGATACCCGCAGTCCGGAGGAATTCTGCGGCGAGGCCACCCGCGAATCCGGCAATGGCGAGTCGCCCTACGGCACCACGATGACCTATGGTCACATCCCCGGTGCGGCGAACCTCGAATGGGATCGCGCGATCTACCCCAACGGTTGCTTCCGCGCGCTCAGCGAGCTCAAGGTCAACTACGGCGAACTCGAGCCAGCGACCGAGACCATCCTCTACTCCCACGTTGGCGCCCAGGCAGCCCACACGTGGTTTGTCCTTAAATACCTGCTTGGCTTCGACAACCCGCGCGTCTACGACGGTTCCTGGGCCGAGTGGGGCAACATGGTGCGTATGCCGGTTGAGCGCTAACAACACGCCGAAATGAACCCGCATCCTTACTGGTGCGGGTTTATTTTTTGACACGAAACCAAGATGTGACGGTATCCTCATGTTTTGGTGTGCAAGAATAGTACGCAGTCCTATCAGAAATCATGGAGGAGGGTTCCTGCCGTGGCAGTTGAAACCAAGAACATCACCAAGGTCCTCGTGGCCAACCGCGGTGAGATTGCGGTCCGCATTATCCGTGCGGCCCGCGACGCGGGCATTGCATCCGTAGCCGTCTACGCAGAGCCTGACGCCGATGCCCCATTCGTCACGCTTGCCGACGAAGCCTTTGCCCTCGGCGGCCAGAACTCCGCAGAGTCGTACCTCGACTTCACCAAGCTTCTCGACGCCGCCTCCAAGTCCGGCGCCGACGCTATCCACCCCGGCTATGGCTTCCTCTCTGAGAACGCCGACTTTGCCCAAGCGGTCATCGATGCCGGCCTGATCTGGATTGGCCCGTCGCCGAAGTCCATTTCGGAGTTGGGTGACAAGGTCACCGCCCGCCACATTGCTGAGCGTGCCGACGCCCCTATGGCCCCGGGCACCAAGGACCCCGTTGCCAGCGCGGAGGAGGTCGGGGCCTTCGCTGATGAGCACGGCCTCCCCGTTGCCATCAAGGCCGCCTTCGGTGGCGGTGGCCGTGGCATGAAAGTCGCGCACACCCGCGAGGAAATCGCGGAGCTCTACGAGTCCGCCACCCGCGAGGCCGTTACCGCTTTCGGCCGCGGCGAATGCTTTGTGGAGCGTTACCTGGATAAGGCCCGCCACGTCGAGGCCCAGGTTTTGGCTGACCAGCACGGCAACGTCGTTGTTATGGGAACCCGCGATTGCTCCCTACAGCGCCGCTTCCAGAAGCTCGTCGAAGAAGCCCCTGCCCCATTCCTCACCGATGAGCAACGCGCCTCCATCCACGAGTCAGCAAAGCGCATCTGCCGCGAGGCCGGCTACTACGGCGCGGGCACCGTGGAGTACCTCGTCGGTTCTGACGGTCTCATCTCCTTCCTTGAGGTCAATACGCGCCTCCAGGTGGAACATCCCGTTACCGAGGAAACCACCGGCTTCGATCTGGTTCGCGAGCAGTTCCGCATCGCCGAAGGCCGCGAGCTTTCCGTCGCCGAGGACCCGGCACCGCACGGCCACGCCATCGAATTCCGCATTAACGGCGAAGACGCCGCCGCAGGCTTCATGCCGGCCCCCGGAACCATCGTCTCCTACTCCGAGCCTTCTGGCCCCGGTGTCCGTATGGACTCCGGCGTGCGTGAAGGTTCCGTCATTGGCGGCCAGTTCGATTCCATGCTGGCCAAGCTCATCGTCTGGGGCCCTGACCGCGCCACTGCCGTCGAGCGCGCCCGCCGTGCCCTAGCCGAATATCGCATCGACGGCCTGCCCACAGTTATCCCTTTCCACCAGGCCATCGTCACCGATCCTGCCTTCACCGCCGAGGACGGCAACTTCACGGTCTACACCAAATGGATCGAGGAAGAGTGGGTCAACGAGCTGCCCGAGTACACCGACACCGCCGACGTTCCCGAGGACGACGAACAGGATGCCTCCCAGAAGTTCGTCGTCGAGGTCGGCGGTCGCCGCATCGAGGTGGCCCTGCCGGGCAACCTGCTCTTGGGCGGGGGCAACAAGCGCAAGAAGTCGAAGAAGCGTCGCGGGAAGGGCACGGCGGCAAACGTGTCCGGCGACGCCGTGACCGCGCCGATGCAGGGCAGCGTCATCAAGGTCGCTGTAGAAGAGGGCCAGGAAGTCGAAGAAGGGGAGGTCGTCGTGGTGCTCGAGGCCATGAAGATGGAGAACCCTGTCAAGGCCCATAAGTCCGGCACCGTGACCGACCTCAAGGTGTCCACCGGCACGCAGATCAACAAGGGCGAGCCGATCCTGGAGATCAAGTAGTTCGCTAATGCGTCTCTGCCGGCAGAGAACAGCGCAAAACTGCGACAAACCTTGCCTCGATTAGCACTGTTAAATACTCTTTGACGTGATGCCCCGGTGGAGCTCTGCTCCGGGTTACTTACCCGCTGAGTACTACTTACCGGGGTGCTGATTTGTCGCTCCGGGGGGATGCAGCAGTAGCGCATCAGGATTGCGCCACCCACTCCCCTCGAACCACTCAGCGAGTGACAAAATTCAGAGTTCAAGTAGCCTCGGAAGGCATGAGCGTTAACGATTCTGAGTTCGGCGTACGGTTGGCCAAGGAGCACGACCGTACCTACCTCTCCCGTCTCCTTTTCCTCGCCGATGTCCTCGGTGACGAGGACGCCCATATCGGGGATTTCCACACACCTGACGTGGGAATATACGTCGATGAATGGTCTCCCCATGTCGACGGCGGCGTCATCGCCGTTTCCAGCCACCGTGTCCCCGTCGGCGGTGCGTGGCTGCGCTATTACACCACCGAGGCTAAGGGTGCTGCCTACACCGGCAATCCGGAAGCGGATCCTTTTGATGAATCCCAGTGGGCCACCGACCTAGATCCGGAGGAAATCCCCGAGCTCTTTCTTGCCGTGGAGTCCCGTTACAGGGGCCTAGGCGCTGGGCGACGCCTCCTGCGCAACACCTGCGACCTCGCCGAGGCGCAGGAGGCTCCCGCCGTATCGCTGTGGATTGAGCCGGAGAACACCAGCGCTCGCAAGCTGTATGAATCCGAAGGTTTCGTCGACATCGACGTCCCCGGCCGCCCAGATGCCCACGTGATGCTCAAGCGCTTCTAGTACCGCAAGCCGACGAAAGGTGTCGACTATACTCGACACTTCCTCGGTTTCTTCTAAAAGTGTCGACTATACTCGACACCTTCACCGACAGTGAACGAACGCCCGAACCCCCTCCTGGCTAGTTTTATAGCAGCCAGGAGGGGGTTCAGCGGTTTTTCTAGTTGATGACGGCGATGAGGTCGCCGCCCTCAACCTTGGTGGCGGCGCCAATGGCGACGCGCTTGATGGTGCCATCCTTGGTGGCGGAGATGGAGGCTTCCATCTTCATGGCCTCGATGACGGCGATCTGGTCGCCGGCCTTGACCTCGTCACCAGGCTTGGCAGTCGGGTTTACCACGCCAGCGAACGGTGCGGCCACATGGCCATCGTTGGACGGGTCAGCCTTCTCCACGGTGGCGACGGTGGACTCGACGTTGTTGTCGCGCACCTTGAGCGGGCGGATCTGGCCGTTGACGTTGAGAACTACGTTGCGGATGCCCTTCTCGTCCGGCTCGCCCATAGCGTCAAGACGCAAGGTGATGGGCTTAAGATCCGCGCGGTCGTTGGACCCCTCTGGGAAGTGGTGAACAATGTAGTCCTTGCCCTCTTCCAGCCCGTAGAAGAAGACGGTATCCGTGAGCGCCTCGGTGTTGCCGTACGTGCGGCGGAACTCGTTGAACTCCTCAAACTGCTTCGGGAAGAGCAGGCGATTCAGGCTGTCACGACGCTCAGCAGAATCATCCGAAACCAGGTGTGCCTTCTCTTCTTCCGGAACTGGCTTCACGGTAACGTCGCCAGGCGCGCGGCCCTCAAGGACCTTGTCACGCAGCGGCGGCCAGCCACCTGGAGGCGTACCGAGCTCACCGCGTAGGAAGGCGATGACGGAATCTGGGATGTCGTACTTGGTGGGGTTGGCCTCGAAATCGGCCGGATCCACACCAGCGCCCACGAGGTGCAGGGCGAGGTCACCGACCACCTTGGAGGACGGGGTGACCTTGGTCGGTCGACCAAGCATCTCATTCACTGCCGCGTAGGTGTCCTCAATGATTTCGAAGCGGTCCTCCAAGCCCAGCGCGGTTGCCTGCGCGCGCAGGTTGGACAGCTGGCCACCTGGAATCTCGTGGCGGTAGACGCGGCCGGTCGGTCCAGGAATGCCCTTCTCGAACGGGTGGTAGAGCTGGCGTACGGCCTCCCAATACGGCTCCAGGTCGGAGACCGCCTTGAGGGAGATGCCGGTATCACGCGAGGAGTTCGAGAACGCCGCGATGATGGCGGACAGCGAAGGCTGAGAGGTAGTTCCCGCCAGCGGAGCGGAGGCTCCATCCACGATGTCGGCGCCGGAAAGCGCTGCCGCGTAGTAGGTAGCCAGCTGGCCACCAGCGGTGTCGTGCGTGTGCACGTGAACCGGCAAGTCGAATTCCTTGCGCAGAGCCATAACCAGCTTAGATGCGGACTCCGGGCGCAGCAGGCCCGCCATGTCCTTGATGGCCAAGACGTGGGCGCCGGTGTTGACGATCTCCTCGGCCAGCTTGAGGTAGTAATCCAGCGTGTAGAGCTTCTCATCTGGGGAGCACATGTCGCCGGAGTAGGCCATGGCGACCTCGGCCACGGTGGTGTTGGTCTCTAGGACGGCGTCGATAGCCGGGCGCATCTGGGTGACGTCGTTCAGCGCGTCAAAGATGCGGAAGACATCGACTCCGGACTTGGCTGCTTCCTGGACGAAGCCATTGCAGACATCATTGGAGTACGGCGAGTAGCCAACAGTGTTGCGGCCGCGCAGCAGCATCTGGATGTTCTGATTCGGCATGGCCTCACGCAGCAGGTCCAAGCGGACCCACGGGTCCTCCTTGAGGAAGCGCATGGCCACGTCGTAGGTGGCACCGCCCCATGCCTCCACGGAGTACAGTTCCGGGGTCATGCGGGCTACGGCCTCAGCGGCCGTAACCAGCGCAGTACCGCGCACGCGGGTGGCCAGCAGGGACTGGTGGGCATCACGGAAGGTGGTATCGGTGACCGCCAGGGCGTCCTGCTTGCGGATCTTTTCAGCCCACTTCTTCGGGCCGAGCTCCAGCAACTCATCGCGGGAACCGCGTGGCAGCTCAGAGTTAAAGTCAAGATCCGGCAGCTTATCGAAGGGACGCAGGGTGGTCGGGCGCTCGCCGTTCGGCTTGTTAACAGTCACGTCAGCGATGTAGTCGATGATGCGGCCGGACTCATCGACGGCCGGCGGAGCCTTGAGCAGGTCCGGGTGCTCCGGGATGAAGCTGGTGTCCACGCGGGTGTTGACGAAGTCAGGCTCGCGTAGCAGGGCGCGCAGGAAGCCGATGTTGGTGGCCACGCCGGCCACGGTGAACTCGTTGAGTGCACGCTGGGCGCGGGATACCGCCTGCTCGAAGGTGGCACCACGGCAGGTCATCTTCACCAGCAGGGAGTCGAAGTTCGGGGAGATCTCTGCGCCGACCGCCGTTGCACCGTCGAGACGCACGCCCGCGCCACCCGGCGAACGGTACTGAGTCAGCGTGCCGGTATCCGGGCGGAAGCCGTTGGAGGGATCCTCAGTGGTGATACGGCACTGCAGAGCCGCGCCGGTGATGTGGATGTCCTCCTGCTTGAGGCCCAGCTCCTCGAGGGAGAATCCCGCAGCAATCTGCATCTGGGACTTCACAATGTCCACGCCCGTGACCTCTTCGGTCACGGTGTGCTCGACCTGCACGCGCGGGTTCATCTCGATGAAGACGTGGTTACCCTTCTCATCCACGAGGAACTCAACCGTGCCGGCGCCCTCGTAATTGATGTGCTCGCAGAACCTCACGGCGTCCGCACAGATGCGGTCACGCAGCTCCGGGTCCAGCGTCGGGGCCGGGGCGATCTCCACGACCTTCTGGTGGCGGCGCTGCACGGAGCAGTCACGCTCATACAGGTGCATAACGTTGCCCTGCGAGTCCGCCAGAATTTGCACCTCAATGTGCTGCGGGCGAATCACCGCAGTCTCAAGGTAGACGTGGCCGTCACCGAAGGCGGCCTCCGCCTCGCGGGATGCCTCCGCACACTTGGTCTTCAGTTCTGCTTCGTTCTCAATGAAGCGCATACCGCGGCCGCCACCGCCGGCAACTGCCTTTACGAAGACGGGGAACTCAAAGTCCTTGGAGTATTCCGCCAGCTCGTCGACGTCCGTCGAGGGCTTCGAGTCCTTCAGAGTCGGCAGACCCGCCTCCTCGGCCGCAGCCACAGCGGCAGCCTTGTCGCCGGTCAGGTCCAGGGTCTGAGCGGTGGGGCCGATGAACTTAATGCCGTTGTCGCGGCATGCGCGGGCCAGATCCGCACGCTCAGAGAGGAAGCCATAGCCTGGGTAAATGGCATCCGCACCGGACTTCTTGGCGGCGCGAATCACCTCATTGATGTCCAAGTAAGCCTTGACCGGCTGGCCTTCGGTACCAATGCGCACTGCCTCATTAGCGAACGCGCGGTGGAAGGAGTTGCGGTCTTCCTTGGGGTAAATGGCGACCGTCTTGGCACCAACCTCGAAGGCCGCGCGGAAAGCACGCACGGCAATTTCGCCGCGGTTTGCCACCAAGACCTTGGAGAAGGATTTGTGGGCGGTATCAGACACTGGGAGTAATCCTTTCAGATAAGCACGATACAGATCTCAGAGTAGTGCCCTTCGGGTTCACGTGAGGCGGAATTCGACATATAGGTCAACAGAAATCCGCAACCTGTACATGAACTAGGAGAATAAAAGCGAAAAGACCAGCGCACTGCGTGAGCACGCTGGTCTAATTCACCCTTCGCTAAATTTCCTTCGGCGGCACGGAGCGCTGCTCCTTGCCGTTGTAGGCAGACAGCGGGCGGATGAGGGAGTTGTTCTCGTTCTGCTCCACGATGTGTGCGGTCCAGCCGGTGATGCGGGCCATCACGAAGATCGGGGTGAAGAACTCGATGTCAAAGCCCAGGATGTGGTACGCAGGGCCAGCCGGGAAGTCCAGGTTCGGCTGGATTTTGATGGAGGTGTTTTCGTACATGGTCTTAGCCATCTTCTCGTACATCTCCACCCACTGCTCCTGGCCGTGGTCCTTGGCCAGCTCGCGGAAAGCAGCCTCCATGGTCGGAACACGGGAGTCACCGTTCTTGTACACGCGGTGACCGAAGCCCATGACGAGCTCCTTGTTCTTGAGCTTGTTCAGGGTCCACTCCTCTGCCTTGGCGGGGTCACCAATCTCGAGGAAGTTCTTCATCACAGCCTCGTTGGCACCACCATGCAGCGGACCCTTCAGTGCGCCGATAGCAGCGGTGACGGCGGAGTAGGTGTCCGACATCGTCGAGGTCACCACGCGGCCAGCGAAGGTGGACGCGTTGAAGGAGTGCTCAGCGTAGAGGATGAGGGACTTATCAAAGGCCTCAATATCGGAGCGCGACAGGGCCGGCGATCCTTCTTCCTCGCCGAAGACCATCCACAGGAAGTTTTCCGCAAAGCCCTTCTTGCGGGAAGGCTCGATGTAACCTTCACCGCGACGGCGGCGGATGTCGAGTGCGACGATGGTCGGCAGCTTCGCCATGAGCTCCAGAGCGGTGCGGCGAATGTGCTCGGAGTCCTTGGTGTACTCCTCCGGGTCCTGGGAACCAATGAAGGAGACTGCGGTGCGCAGAACGTCCATCGGGTGGCAGGACTTGGGCATGGAGGTGATGAGGTCAATGAGGTGGCGGTCCAGGTGGCGTAGTGCCTTCTCACGGGCGGAGAAGCGCACCAGCTCACCCTGGGTTGGCAGCTCACCGTTCCACAGCAGGTAGGCGACCTCCTCGAAGGAGCAGTAGCGCGCCAACTCCTGAACTGGGTAGCCACGGTAGGTCAGGGAGTTGGTCTCCGGGACGACCTTGGAGATGGCGGTCTCATCGACGACGACGCCGTACAGGCCCTTGCGAATCTCTGGGGTCTCAGACATGGTATTTCTCCTTATGTGGGGGCCTAGCGTGTGGGCTAGGCCGGGGTATTAGTCAAAAGTTGTTATGTCCATAGGGTTTTTGGACATGGAGTCCGGTGTCTTTTTGGACACGGAGTCCATGGAGGTCTTGGACACTTCTAGCGGTTTATGGTTGTGGCCTGCGTTTCGGCCGGGGTTTGGATAGTTTCGGGTTCATCCGTGGTGGTTGGCGGTGTTTCATTCCTTCAACGAGGTTGATGTTGATCTGGCCACCTGGTGGTCTGTGGCTCAACGTGATCGGCAGGGGCACGCTGAAGAGGAATTCACCGTCATGGGCCGTGTAGAACTCCGCAACGTTTTCGGCTGTGACTGTGGAGTAGAGTCTGCGGTTTTTAAACCTCAGACCAATGTAGAGACCGAAGCCGCACACGCGTACAACGCCGTCTTTGCTTACGCAGAGCTGGTCTGGGATACCCCAATGGTTTGTTGAATTTGTCGTCGGCGCCGTTAGTGTGGGGGTATCGGTGGGAGGTATGCCTTGCAAAGCTGCCATGTCATCGGTGCAGGCCTCGTGTGAAGTTGCCGCTTCCGCGGGGCCGTTTAGCATTTCGGATACAGCGTGTGGATTGTGCGCTTGGTTATAGGCGACTACGCGGGCCCAGACCTGCTCGGGATCGAGTGGATGTGTAGGTGATGGTGCCTTGGGGAAGGTATCGAAGGCCTGGCGTGGTGTGATGTGCATTTTGCCGACCAGCAGTGATTGGTGCCGTCGTCGTTCGTTGTAGACCTGGCGATATTCAGCCAGATATGTGTTGACCTCAGCAAGGCAAACTGGGTGGCGTGCATCGAGGAACTGGGTCAACGTGCGGTGAGAGCGTTCGTCTTTTCCCTGGGTTGTCGGGGCGAAACCAGCAATAGCAAGTACACCTTGGCTAGCGAGCCAAGTTTCAGTAGCAGAGAGAAAACCACGGTGATAGGTGGCGAACGCATCGCCATTGTCGGAAAGGATTTCTTGAGGTTTGCCGTAGGCGGCGAACGCTGCGGCCAGTGCGGCGCGGGCATCAGTACCGTTTTCTGGCAGAGCGAACGCTGTGGTTCCGACATCGAATCTGCTGGCATCATCGATAATCTGGTAAATCGTGACATGTGTGTGGGCATGGTCAAAGAGGCGGTAGACCAGTCCATCGATTTGCCAGAGTTCACCGACGAGATCACGGGCGAAGCGCTTATAGGAGCTGCGTGGCCGTTTGCGGGCATTGGCATCAACAAATCCCAGCTCATGAAGCCACGAGGCGATTGTAGAACGCGACGGTGTGGAATCTGGGCCTACAGTGTCAAACAAGAAGTAGTAGATCGACCAAGGCCCATAATCCAAGCCTTGCTCCATCAACTCCTGCCTGGCGTGGACGACTGCGATTTTATCGGCCTCGTTAAATTTCTTAATCGGATTCTTCGGGGCAGTCGAATCAGGCACAATACCTGCGCGACCCTTCTGCGCTATCCGGCTTTTGATGTTGTGGTACGTCTGCCGCGAGATTCCTAATTCTTTGCAAAACTGTGTGACCGTCTTGCCGTCACGAACGGGATCGAAATCTGCGACCTTTCTACGCTTATGCAATGGAATAGCCATCCGGCTATTCCACCGCCGCAAACGTCCAAAAAGCCACTAGACATCCCGTCCAAAAACATCCTGGACTCCGTGTCCAAAAAGTCGCTAGACATCACAGTATTAGTCAAAAGTGGGCTTGTAGCTGTCCTTGGAGTACGTGAACACGCTCTGGTCAAAGGCGTTGTACTCGTCGTAGCGCACCAGCTCGTAGAGGCGGGAGCGGTGCTGCATGCGCTCGAGCCACTCTTCGGATTGCAGTCCGGTTTCCTGCATGTCGCGCAGGAATTCCTCAGTAGCGCCCATGGCCACGCGCAGGGTGGACACCGGCCAGATGACGGCGTTGTAGCCCAAGTCTTCGATGTGCTTAGCCGACAGCAGCTCGGTCTTGCCGAACTCCGTCATGTTGGCCAGCAGTGGGGTATCCACGGCGGCGCGGAACTTTTCGAAGTCCTCGGGCGAGTACAGGGCCTCGGTGAAGATGAGGTCCGCGCCGGCATCGGCGTAGGCCTTGGCGCGCTCGATAGCGTCATCAATGCCGTGGATACCGGCGGCATCCGTGCGGGCACAGATGATGAAGTTCTCATCGCGGCGCTCGTTGACGGCGGCGGTGATGCGACGAACCATGAGATCCGTCGGCACCACTTCCTTGCCATCGAGGTGGCCGCAGCGCTTCGGGTTGACTTGGTCTTCGAGGTGGCAGCCGGCCAGGCCAGCGTCCTCCAGCGCGGCGACCGTGCGCGCGGCGGACATGGGTTCGCCGAAGCCAGTGTCGGCGTCGACAAGCACCGGCAAATCCGTGGCGCGGGCGATGTGCCCGGCGCGCTGCGCTACCTCGGTCAACGTGGTCAGTCCAATGTCCGGGAGACCCAGGTCGTTAGCCAGCACCGCGCCGGAGACGTAGACGCCGCCGAAGCCACCAAGGTCTTGGATAAGACGCGCGGTGAGCGGATTGAACGCGCCCGGCAGCGTGGTGATTTCTGGTGCGTTCAGCGCCTCGCGAAAGCTCTTGCGCTTGTCCGCATTGCTGATAGTGGAACCAAACAGGCCAGCCATTTAGAACAGTCCCTTCGGGGTCTCAGGTGCGGTAGCGATGGCCTCGTCGGTGAGGCGAACGTTGAGCTCACTAAGGTCCGTGAGGTTCTCTAGGTCCTGCGCAGCCTTAAGGAAGCGCTCCTGCTCCTCCTCAGAAACCTTGCCCGCGGCCAACTTCTTGAACTTGTTGATGTACTCCTCGCGGCCGAAGGGGCGGGCGCCGAGCGGGTGGGCGTCGGCCACCGCGCGCTCATCCTCAATCACGGTGCCGTCCTTGAAGGTGATGACAGCCTTGCCGCCGAATGCCTTCTCCTCCAAATCGTTGGAGTGGTAGCGGCGGGTCCACTCTGGATCCTCAACGGTGGAAATCTTGTGCCACAGGTCGATGGTGTCCTGGCGGTGCTTGCGCTCGTCAGAGTAGGAGGTCTCGTAATCCCACTCACCGTCCTGGAGGGCCACGGCGAAGATGTACATGATGGAGTGGTCCAGGGTCTCGCGGGAGGCGTTCGGATCCATCTTCTGCGGGTCATTGGCGCCGGTGCCGATGACGTAGTGCGTGTGGTGCGAAGTGTGGAGGACGATGGACTCGATATCCTCCGTCTTCAGGCCCTTCTCCGCGAGAGTCTTCTTGAGTGCGAAGGCCATGTCGATCGGGGCCTGTGCCTGGTACTCCGCGGAGTGCTCCTTGGTGTAAGTGTCCAGGATGGCGCGCTTTTCTTCGCCTTCAGCCGGCAGTGGGACGGTGTAGGTGCGCTCCGGGGAGTGGAGCATCCAGGCGATGAAGCCGTCTTCGCCTTCCCAAATCGGGGCCGGGGCACCCTCGCCGCGCATGGAGCGGTCTACCGCCTCAATGGCCATCTTGCCGGCAAACGCTGGGGCGTAGGCCTTCCAGGAGGAAATGAGGCCCTTGCGGGACTGGCGCGTGGCGGTCGTGGTGTGCAGTGCCTGGCCGATGGCCTGGTAGATGGTGTCCACGTCTAGGTTCAGCATGGTGCCGATACCCGCGGCGACGGACGGGCCAAGGTGTGCCACGTGGTCAATCTTCCACTCGTGGAGGCAAATGCCCTTGACCAGGTTGACCTGGATTTCATAGCCGGTGGCGATGCCGCGGATAAGGTCCTTGCCGGTCAGGCCCTTGTGCTGAGCCACGGCGAGAATCGGCGGGATGTTATCGCCTGGGTGGGAGTAATCCGCAGCAAGGAAGGTGTCGTGGTAATCCAGCTCGCGCACGGCGGTGCCGTTTGCCAATGCTGCCCACTCGGCGGAGTAGGTACCGTCAACGCCGAAGATGGTGGCGCCGCTTTCCGACGTCTCATGGGCCTGCGCAATCACTCGCGCCGAGGTCACAGGGCGACGCGTAGCTGAGGCCACAGCAACACTGGCGTTGTCGATGATGCGGTTAATGATCATCTCGGTGGTCTCGGCCGGAACCTCGACGGGATCGGCGGCTACCTTGGCAATCTTGTGTGCGAGATGCTCTTCGATGGGAAAGTCTTCGGCGGACTTGTGGGTCCGTACTTCGTGGTTAATCAACGTGTTCTCCTCCTAGGCAATGACTGCGACTGCGATAGCCATCACACTAGTTATTCACGCGTGCGGTCCGCCACATGTGTAAACTGTGGAAATCTGTTGCAAGTCTTTGCGTTATTAGCGAAACTTGTGGAACATGCAGTTCATGCGGCATTTTCGGAGGATTCGAGAAATGACAAAGCACTACGCGGGGGCGAGAATCCACGCGCTGCGCAAGGAACGCGGGCTCACTCAAGCGGCCATGGCCAAGCAACTTGGCCTGTCCACGAGCTATCTCAATCAACTGGAAAACGATCAACGTCCCCTTACGGTCACTGTTCTCATGCAGCTCACGCAGCGCTTCGACGTTGACTCCACGTACTTTGCCGGCGACCGTGACTTGCGGGCCCTCGCCGAGCTACGCCAACTTTTCCCCGAGGCGCCTGAGGCAACGCTTACCGACCTCAGCGGACGTTTCCCCGAACTTTTGCCCCGGCTTGTCGACGCCGCCACCCACACCCCAGCGGAAACCGGCCCCTTCGAGGCTGTCCGGGACTTCTTCTACGACGCACACAACTACGTTCATAGTCTTGACGTCGCCGCCGAGGAACTATCGGAGCTCCTCGGCGACCGCGTCCTGCGCCGTGGCCGCCTCGCCTCCCTTCTGCAGGAGGAGTTCGGTGTCAGCACACGATTCTCCTCCCCGTCCCCACGCCGCCGCACCTTCCGCGACCGCGAACTGCAGCTGCGCGCTGGCCTCTCTGAGGCCCAACTTGTCTTTGAAATGGCACTCCAGTACTGCTTGTTGGCCTACCCCGAGCATTGCGCCGAGCTCGTTGCCGAGCTCCCCGGCGAGGAAGCCCAAGCCATCGGCACACTCGGCCTTGCCCAATACTTCGCCGCCGCCGTGACCATGCCCTATACCCAGTTCCTCGCCACCGCGGAAGAGACGCGCTACGACATTGATGTCATCGCCAACGCCTTCGGCACCGGTTTCGAGACCACCGCGCAGCGCTTATCGACGTTACAGCGCCCCGGCCACCGCGGTGTCCCCTTCTCCTTTATCCGCACCGACCGCGCGGGCAACATTTCCAAGCGCCAATCCTCCACCGCCTTCCACTTCGCCCGCAGCGGTGGCTCCTGTCCCCTGTGGGTCGTCCACCGCGCCTTCGAAACCCCCAACCGCATCACGCGCCAAGTGGCCTCCATGCCAGACGAACACACCTACCTCTGGATCGCGCGCTTCGTTCAAGGCCAAGCACAAGCGTGGGGCACACCACGTAAAGAATTCGTCGTGGGCCTTGGCTGCGACATCTCTCAGGCCGACCGCGTCGTCTACGCCGACGCCCTGAACCACTCCCCGTCCGAAGCCACCCCCATCGGCCCCGGCTGCGCCGCGTGCCCACGCCCTGCCTGCCCGCAGCGCGCTTTCCCGCAGGCAGGCAGACCTGTCAGCCTCGACCTCAACGTCTCTCCCGATTCTGCCTACGCCACCTCCTAGTACGCCTTTTCGCCTAGGCTTTCGAATTTCCTGCGGCCATGTCCAGAGGGCTTGCCAAGATAGAACTCGTTCGGCACCGCGCCGAGCCTCTGTCTCTCTCTAACGCAGGAGGTTTACTCTCATGTCCAACCCATATGCAGCTCCGCAGTTCCCCTCGGAACCAACCCCAGAGCAGCCAACACCGAAGCAGCCAGTACCGAAGAAAAAGAAGAAGGGTGGCTGCCTCAAATGGGGTGCGGGCGCACTCGCAGTATTCGTACTTGGCAGCGCCACTCTCAACGCAGGCTCTGATGGCGATTCCTCAAACACCGCCGCACCGGAACTACGCACCAGCATCACGGCTACCGAATCGCTGGACGCCGAACTGAGCACCCCGACGGTTGATATCACTAACGCCGCAGCTGAACTAGACTCAACTTCGGGCAATGATGCCGGCGATGACAGCAATGATGAAGCAGTGCCTCAGGATTGCACGAATGCGCTACGCGCAGCGAAGCGCTATCTGGATTTTTCAGCTTTCTCCGAAGCCAAGCTGTATAACCAGCTCACGAGCGACTACGGCTCGCAATTCTCCCCCGAGGCGGCACAGTACGCGATGGATCAGCTCGACGTGGACTGGAATGCTGAAGCTCTCGAGTCCGCAGAAAACTATCTTGACTTCTCCGCCTTTTCTAAAGCCAAGCTCTATGACCAGCTCACCTCTGAATACGGCGACAGCTTTACTCCAGAACAGGCTCAGTACGCCGTCGATTCAGTAAACGGTGACTGGATGGCCGAGGCCGTCGAAGCAGCAAACAACTACCAAGAGATGATGCCCATGTCGGGCCCGGCGCTGCTCGAGCAACTCACCAGCGAGTACGGCGAGAAGTTCACTATGGAAGAAGCCCAGCATGCGGTCAGCACGCTGGGCCTCTAAGCCGGGGAATAGGAAGCTCTACTCCAGGTCGTCGTGGGCAACCAGGCGGCGGGCGGCCTCGGTGATGGTGCCGGACAGGGACGGGTAGACCGCCAAGGAATCTGCCAGCTGGTTCACGGTGAGCTGGTTGGTCACGGCGACCGCGATGGGCAGAATGAGCTCGGAGGCAGTCGGGGCAACGATCACGCCACCGATGACGCGGCCGGAGGTCGCACGGCAGAAGAGCTTGACAAAGCCGTGCTGCAGCGAGCGCATCTTGGCGCGCGGGTTAGTGTTCAGCGGCATCATGACGGTGCGGGCAGCAACCTCGCCGGCCTCAATCTCAGCCTGGGTAAAGCCCACAGCTGCAATTTCCGGGCGGGTAAACACGGCGGTGGCCACGGTCTTCAGACGCAGCGGGGACACGCCCTCACCCAGGGAGTGATACATCGCGATACGACCCTGCATCGCAGCAACGGAAGCCAGCGGGAACAGGTCGGAGCAGTCACCAGCGGCGTAAATACCAGCAACGTTGGTGCGGGAGACGCGGTCGACCTCAATGTGACCGGACTTCGTGGTGGCCACTCCAACATGTTCCAGGCCTAGGTCCTTGGTATTCGGGATGGAACCGATGGACATGATGACGTGGGAGCCGTGGATTTCGCGACCGTCCTGGGTCTTGACCACGACGTTGCCATCCTCAGTACGGGAGACGGTCTCCACGCGGCAGTTCTTCTCCAGTTCCACGCCACGCTCGGCCAGGACGGTCTCGAGGACGTCGGCAGCATCGGCGTCGTCGTGCGGCAGAATGCGGTCGCGGGACGCCACCATGGTCACGCGCACGCCCATCTCGGCGAAGGCAGAGACGAACTCCGCACCGGTCACACCGGAACCGACCACGATGAGGTGCTCCGGTTCCTCCTTGAGGTCATAGACCTGCTGCCAGGTCAGGATGCGCTCGCCATCCGGCTGCGCGCCCGGCAGGATACGTGGGGTGGCACCGGTGGCAACGAGGACAAGGTCCGCCTCAAGGGTTTCGGTGGTGCCATCCTTATGGGTGACATCGACCTTGTGAGCTGCACCTTTCACACCGTGCTGGTCTTCGGAGAATGCGGCACGGCCATCGATAACCTGAACGCCGATCTTTTCTAGGCCCGCACGCACGTCACGGGACTGATTAGCGGCCAGCGCCTGCACGCGCCCATTGAGCGCCTGCAGGTTGAGCTGCAGCGAGCCGAGCTCGTGATTCAGGCCCATGTCATCCGCGCGGCGGAAGTCGGTGCGGATATTGGCGCCTGCAATAAAGGACTTCGAGGGAACGCAGTCCAAAAGAACGGAGGAGCCACCAGGGCCCTGTTCCTCAACCAACGTAATATGTGCGCCGTACTTGGCGCCGGCAGTCGCGGCCTCGTAGCCAGCGGGGCCTCCACCAATGATTACGATGCGGGGGGCTTCCTGTGACAATGTCGCTCCTTAAATTAAATTCTGGGAAATCCGTGTCACAGTCTAATGCTTAAGGCCCTAATCCTCCACGTTGGCGAATTGTTCCGCCACCGACCCGAAGAGCTTGATGCCCACGCCGATTGCACGCTCGTCTGGAGCCAAATCGCCCATGTGGAGATCGTGCTGCTCACCTTCGCCAGACCAGCAGCCCAGACGGGCCATGGAGCCGGGAACCTTTTCTAGGTACCAGGAAAAATCCTCACCGCCGGAGGACTGAGGCGCCTGGACCACGGCTTGTGGGTCGATGGCTTGGGCGGCGCTGGCGAGGAGGGCGGTCGAGACATCGTCGTTCAGCACCGGCGGAACCCCACGGTGGTAGACCAACTCGTGCTCAACGCCCAGTGGTGCCAGAACCTGATCCACGAGTTCAGAGAACAGAGTCTGCATCTCACGCCAGATGCCAATGTCCGCGGTGCGCATGGTGCCCGATACGGTACCGGTCTCCGGAATGGCATTCGGGGCATATCCCGAATTGACCTGGCCAAAGACCAACACCGTACCGGTACGGGGGTCAACGCGTCGCGACAATAGCCCCGGCAAATCAGTCAGGAGCTTGCCCAGCGCATAGACGACGTCCGCCGAGAGGTGCGGGCGCGACGTGTGACCACCCGGGCCAGTCACGTTAATTTCCAGGACATCGGTGGCGGAAGTGATAGCGCCCGCGCGAACGCCAATGCGCCCGACGCGAAGCTTGGGCTCGACATGGACGGCGAAGATGGAGTTCACACCCTCAAGCGCACCCCACTCAATAACGTCGGTGGCACCGCCAACCCACACTTCCTCAGCGGGCTGGAAGATCACTCGGACGCCGAAGTCGAGGGGGTGCTCGCGGTGGAAATCAGCCAACGCGCAGGCAGTGGCCAACGCAATGGTGGTGTGGATGTCATGGCCGCACGCATG